>NZ_JBMPIX010000009.1:0-192916 GCF_049341065.1 Pacificoceanicola algae
AGGAGGTCCACTGCCTGTCTCGCCGGGATCTAAGCGGCGTTTAGTTTTTCTGTTTCCTTGCTTTCGGGATCCAGCTTTGCAGCCTGAACTGACAGATCGTGTCCGGTCTTGTGACAGCTTGTGGCGAGTTTCCGAGTTCCAGCAAAGCTGTTCTGGAACTCGCCGACGATTGTGGATGCCTGCTGCACGGCTTCCGTTTGGCGGTTGGAGGAGTGGCCAACCTTGTCCAGATGGTCTTCCAAGCTCGCAATCGCGGTACAGATCAACTCAAATTGCCGTTTCGCACTATCCACCGACTCCCGTCCTGATCGAATGTAGGTGTTGGTCGCAGCCATGAGATCCGCAATGCTGGAGGCCGCCCCCGCTGTGCGCTGAGAAAGATCACGTACCTCGTGGGCGACGATAGAGAACCCCTTGCCCGCCTCTCCGGCGCGCGCGGCTTCGACGGCAGCGTTCAGTGCCAGAAGGTTCGTTTGAAACGAAATCTCTTCGATCGTGGTGACATAGCCTGCCACCTCCTGCCCGCTTTGCGTGATCTTCTCCACCTCTTCCACGAGGCGGCTCACAAGATCATTGCCTTCCTGAATCAGGCCTGTGGCCTGTTTGACGATGGAAATTGCGTCACGCACCACTTGCGTATTGTCCATGGCAGAACATTTGACGCCGTCTATGAGCTGAACGATGTCGTGCAAAAGATCTGCCTGTTGCTCTTGTCGTTCCGACAATTGCCTTGATATTTCAATTAACTGGACGGATTTCTCCCCGACCAACTGACCTACTTCCGCCAGATGTGCATTGGCTTCGGCGCTGTGGCGCGCCGCTTTTTCCGCCTTTTCCCCTTGGGCTTCTGCGCGCGCCATGGCCTGACGCGCCTCTTCCTCGAGCTTCTGTTGCTGAAGTAGGACCTGCTGAAACGTCCCAATGGCCGCTTTCAATCGCCCAAGTTCATCCTGGGTAGTCCATTCAGGCAGGGCTGCCTCAAACTCGCCCTCGGATACCCGCTCGATGATGCTCGTCAATTCCGTGACACGCGCGATGACACGTTTGGACAAGAGGCGGTACGCAACACCGCACAGCCCCAATAAGACCACGGCGGCGAAAGCGAAGACGAGACTGCCGAGCCATCTCAGCCGATCCATATTTGCCAACTCGGCGGCAATGAAAGACTGAACCATGCTTTCAGCCTCGTCGGCTTTCTCAAGAAAAGCGTCAAAAGCCGCATCATAGGTGGCGTCCCCTTCCGCAGCGGCCTTTGCTCGTGCCAACGTGCGTTCATATCGTGTTACGGCCAGCGACGACAGATCATCAATCCGTGCGATGATGCCATCGAACAGATCGTCCTGGTTCAGGGCGACAAGAGCGGAACCAGCCGCTTTGAAACTGTCAGTAACTTCGGCGAAATCCTCACCGAAATCACCGCCGAGTATTTCCGCGGTGATCAGGTGCCCGTGTGCCAATCGGTATCGTGCTTCTCCGACAGCCACTTGCAGGTCGATATCCCCGGCGCGCCCGGGGGCGCGGGCAATCCGGGCCAGATCGGCAACGATGGCGTCATACAGCGCATCAAAGCGCTCGTCAGCGTCGCTATCGACGCCCTGCTGATCGGCGAGCGACGCAAAACGCTCCTCCGTCAGCGTCCAGACGGTTTCGAACTGGGTCAGCGCTTCGGTGATGCGGGCCCGCACCTCGGGCGAATCCGACGGATAGAACACGCCCTCCGGCGTTTCGCCGCCTTCGAGCAATGTCATGGCAAATTCCCGTGCGGCTTCAAGGTGGTGCCAAACGTCGTCTGTCGACTCAGCTCCGTCACCGCCCATGATCTCTTCGGTCAGTACATGGGCATGCAAGGCTTCCAGCTTGATTTCCATGGCCGCATCGACCTGTGGTGCAAGTTCGACACCAAGGCGTTTGGTATCCGCCCCAAGCCGAACCAAGAGAACAACGGCCAGAACCAGAACGGCAAGTGTCAGGCCTCCTATTCCGAGGACACCAATGAATACCTGACGGGCAACCGAACGTTCAGACATTGCAGCACCTTTTAAGAAGGACGCCTTCAGAAAGTCTGTTGCGCACTAACATTCAATGAAAGGTCAAAAACCGAAAGCTTGGCCTTTTCGACAACTTGTGCACAGTTGCGCCGGTGGGCATCACGCATGTTTCCCATTGATCAGCCGATGATTGTGCAGTTGTCTCAGGCGACCCAGACCGGGAAGGCAACCCATCATGCGCAGCTTCATGGCACCGAAAGGCAGACGTCTTTTTCAGCCCGGGCAGGATTGCCCGGGGTTTCTGCTACTTGCGCGCGGCAGTATTCGAGTAACCTTGACGGGGCAGACCGGCCGCACCGTAGTGCTCTATCGCGTCGCGCCGGGGGATGTCTGCCTCCAGACTTTTTCTTGTCTGGTCAACGATACGCCATATGGTGCCGAAGGGATTGCCGAGACCGATTTGGAGGGCGAGCTGGTGCCGCCAGGCGCATTTCGCGCGCGCATGGCCCAGGATGCCGTTTTTCGTGACCGCATCATGGCCTCGGTAGCATTGCGGTTCGCCGAATATCAGCAGTTGGTCGAAGACGTTGCCCTGACCGGCTTTGATGCGCGCCTGGCCAAGGCCTTGTTGCGCCTGCGCGACGATGCAGGTCTCGTCACTGCAACCCACAACGATCTGGCCACCGAAACGGCGTCTGGCCGAGCCTATGTCAGTCGCCGACTGGCAGAATTCGCGCGTCGGGGTCTGGTTCGGCAAGATGCTCACGGCGTGCAAGTCCTGAACCTACGTGGCCTTGAGGAGATTTCCAGCGACATGCGGTGACTCTGTCACCGTCAAGACAGCGCCACCGGGGTATCTTCGGCACAGGATATCAAATCGGAGGATAATCCCATGTCGAAGAATGAAGGAACCCTGGATCGTATCTTGCGCGTGATCGTCGGGCTTGGATTGCTGGCGATGGTGTTTGTCGGGCCGCAGACAGCCTGGGGCTGGATCGGTCTTGTACCATTATTGACCGGGCTCGTGGGCTATTGCCCCCTGTATGCGGTCCTTGGAATCAAGACCTGCCCGCTAAAGCCCTGACCCCGGGCTGGGGCATATGCCCCATCAGCCGCGTTCGAGCCAGTCGATTGATCGGTCCTTGCGGGGCAATCCTTGTCCGACCACAGAAAAGGACAAGACAAGGTGACCGACGCCGCATCACCCGGACATATCGGCTTTTTCGCGTCAGCGCGGTCCGGGCTGGGGCATCTGCAGCGTGTTGGCAACATCGCCTCGGCGCTGCGGCGCCAAGGCTTTGCCGGGCGTTTGAGCCTGTTGTGCAACGCCGATGTACAAGGATTGTCGACCATCGCAGCGCGCGCATTGGACAATATCCTCGTTCTGGAACGCGATGACATGGCAACCGAGGCGCGTCGCATCTGCGTCTCGCTGGCCGTTTCCGACATGATGGTGGTGCCGGGGCTTGCCAAGGTCGGGTCGCGGCAAGTCCTGATCCTGCGGGAAACGCCTGACGACCGGCTTGGAGCATTCGCACTGGGACCTGCGGCGTGGGACATGGTTCTGGTTCCGAACCCCGCCAGCCATTGGGCGCCTGACCTGCCAGCCGACTTTGCGAAAGAGGTCGTGCGAGTCGGCTGGATCGTGCGGCAGACAGGCCGCCGCGGCCCGCTGGACAAATCGGCAGGGATCATCCTTGCGACGGGCGGAGGAGGCACCCGGGACACGCGTGATCGGCTCTATCCGGTACTCTCGCGCATTCTGGATCGGGCGCGCAAGCAGGTCACGATGGCCGTGACACAGGCTTTGGGGCCGCGCGCGGTCGGTCAGGCTTTGTCCGAGGTCGACAGGGTGATCGACCCTGGCAGTGGATTGAATGACGTCTTTCGGTGCGCCGATATCGTGATCTCCACGGCTGGTTACAACTCGGTGCTGGAACTGGCCGGGACGGACACGCCGACACTTCTGACAGCCATCCCGCGCAGCTACGACGACCAGCAGGCCCGCGTGCGCCATTGGGGGCCGCTCTTGGGGCACGGGCTGGATCCGGAAGGCGAGGACGCGGCGGCGGACTGGCTGATCGACCAGGTCAGGCACCCGCGACGCCGGTCACCCGTCGATCTGGGGGCAGATGGCGCCGCTGGGGCAGCAGCCATTCTGGCGCGCCTCAAATGAGCAGCTTCATCAAGACCTTTGCGGATGCGGCGCAGGCGACCGAGGCAGCCCGCCGCTCCATGGACTTACGGCAGCAATCGGTCATAACGCCGCCCGCATACGCCAACGGCCAGACCGTCGTATTCGCGGGGATCGCGGGCTGTTCCGGATTGCCGCTGACGCAGCGCCCAATTGACGATTGGCTTGCACCATTGATCCCGCTGCACACCAGTGTGCTGGACGGCCTCTCCCCGTTCGATCCGATGCTGCGGATCTCGCCACGGTTAGACCTTTTGACCAATCCGTCCCTTCGCGCGGCTTTGCATCGCCTCGCACAGGCCTCGCCCCGAGGTGGCTCAGTGATCCATGGAGACTTCCACCTGGGCCAGGTCATCGCCGCCCAGGATGGCGTCGCGTGGCTGATCGACCTCGACGATCTGGCCATCGGTCCGGTCGAAGCGGATATTGGGAACCTGATCGCCAACCTGGCCACGCAAGACGATCTTCCGGGGCCATTCGCAGTCCGTTTGGAACACTGGCGGCAGGCGGTTCAAGGCGAATGGTTCCGGCTGGACCAGACCGCCAACCCAACGTGGGTCGAACATTTCGCCGCGCTGGCCCTGATCCGGCGTCATCTGAAACTACGGGAACAAGCACGTCGCGATTTCGAGGCAGACATCGCAGCGTGGATCACTCCCGATGCATGTCGAACTTCTCCATTCGGTAACGCAGCGTATCCCGACTGATCCCGAGCATCTGTGCCGCGCGCGAGACATTGCCCCCGGTGCGATGCAGCGCCTTTCGGATCGCACCCTGTTCGAGCTCGCTCAGTGTTGGCAGCGGCGTGTCTTCCAGCGCCCCCAAAGCTGAGGCGGGGCGGATATGTGCCGCGTCGATCAGGTCGTCATCGCGCATCAGCATGGCGCGTTCGACGCAGTTGACCAATTCAGCGACATTCCCAGGCCAGTCATGTTCCAGCAAGGCGGCGCGCGCATTGGCGGCAAAACGTGGGCGGGCCTGTCCAGCGGCGCGGGCAAGGCGCCGTGCGACGACCTCGGCAATAGGCAGAATGTCGGCCGTGCGCTCGATCAAGGCAGGGACGTCGATCCAGCCGACCTGCAGACGGAGCAGAAGGTCCGGCAGGAAAGCATCGCCCCCGGCAAGATGGTTTTCCGTCGTGGCGATCAGCGACGGCGGGTTCGACGAACGGTCCAGCAGGCGCAACAGGCTGGCCTGTGCCACCCCGTCAAGCTGGCAGACCCGACGCAAGAGCAAGCTGCCACCCTCGGCCTGACGGACAGCCTCGGTCAGATGCGCGGTTGCGCCATCATCCAACAGGAAACAATCCACGCGTATCATTGGGCCCGGCTCTGGCACGCTTTCGTGCAAAGCCGTGGCCACCAGCCCCTTGCCGCAGCCCCGTGGTCCGACGATCAACACACCCGGTCGGGTTGCGCCCGTGGCCGCGGCCGCCAGCCGCGTGACCTGCTTGCGCAGCGAATTGGCCGCAGAGGAGCGCCCGACGATCCGATCGACGCCCGTAGCATCCAGACCCGGTGCCATATCCGCCAACATCAGCTCTGATGCGATGGCCGCGATCGAGGCCAGCGGCGCGGGCTTTGTCAGGAAATCGCGCGCGCCCGCCTTCATTGCCTGAACCGCGACCGAAACATCGCCATGGCCCGTCATCATCACGACCTGCGCCCGGTCGCCGACCCTGCGCATCCAGCGCAGAAGATCCAGCCCGTCATCTTCGTTCAGCTTGTAATCGAGGATCACCAACCGAGGCGTCTGTCGCTCGAACATCGTCTTTGCCGAAGCCGCATCGACGGTAAAAGCGCGCGGAAAATCCACGCCGTTCCAGAAACGCGACGATGGATTTCGCCAGCACGGTTTCGTCTTCGACAACCAGAATATCGCTCATCTCTCAGGCCCTCGCTGGCAAGATCAAAGTTGCTTCGACACCGCGCTCGGCACCGTTGCGCAGATCGAGCGAGCCTCCCAGCCGCTCGGCGATGCGACGGCCAAGGGCCAAGCCGACTCCAAGCCCGGCAGCCTTGGACGTCTGGAAGGGTTTGAAAAGGGTCTGCAATTGCGCTTCGCTCAGGCCAGGACCGCTGTCGGCCACGGTCAGCGCGATGCGACGACCCGGCGCCGGCGCCCATCCGATCCGGATCGTGCCGCCTTCCGTCATCGCCTCGATGGCATTCGACAGGATCGTGTTCAGAACTTGCTCGATTTCGTTCGACCCGCCTTTGGCCACCGAGTTGCCTTCGCTGCCGACTAATTCGACGGCAATCCTGCGCTTGCGCAGTTGCGCGTCGAAATTGCGCAGGCTGCGCTGAACGATGACGTCCACATGCGCCGTGTCACCCGCCCCGCCCGGATCGGACCGTGTCCGCACGAGGAACGATCTGATCCAGGCCTCCAGCCGGTCGACCTGATCTACGATATCCTGCACCGTGTCGCGGCTGTGATCCGGCAAGTCGTCCTCGTCCATCAACTCTGCACAGGACCGGATCGCCGCCAGCGGGTTGCGCAGGCCATGGGCCACGGCAGAAGCCATCTCGCCCACCACCGCCAGACGTTCGGCCTCGACCAGCCGCGCCTCTTGCCTGCGCAGAATGCGGGTCGCATAGAGCACGACCAAAAGCAGGCCGAGAAACAGGATGATCCCCGCGACGAACGCCCCGATGCGGGCAAGCCGCACGGTCCCGTGGATCGCCGCCAGCAAGCTTACGGGAGCCTTATAGACCTCGACCGCGCCGACGACGAAACTGCCGTCGGCTGACCAGATGGGAATGTAATATTCGATGAATTCCTCTACATCGTCGGGCAAACCGACATGTTCCTCTTTTTCACCACGGTCGACCACGACGACTTCGGGATGCAATTCGCCGCGCATCGCAGCTTCGAGTTCGTGATTGTCATCGAAGGTCCGCCCCACCAGTTCCTTGTCGCTGGACCACAGCACTTCTCCATCAAAGCTATAGACATTGGCGCGGAACACATCGGGCAGGCGTGAGACATGTACGATGAGTTCCTTGGTGTCGGCGACGTTGTCGCCTTCGGCCGGTTCCCCGAGGAAATAGCCGTTGGCGTTTTCGACCCGGACGATGGAGTTCAGGAACTCCATCGAGACCTGTGCGTCGCGCAGCATCATCTGGCTGGTCATGTAGCTGGCCAGGTAGGTCGACAGGATCGCCGTCGTGGCAAAGATCGCCGTCAGGCTCGTGACCACGAACATGACGAGAACCCGAAAGTAGTGCGGGGAATCGCGAAGCGACAATGTGCCGGGCATATGGGTCTCTCATGCTAACAACTTTGCCGAGCCTATGCCGCCGGGGACCTGCGCGGCAATCCGCCTGCGCGTGGAATCGGTGGGGGATATCCCCCAAACTTGCTGCGGCAAATCCCCCAAGCTTCGCAGTCCGCCTCGTCGCCATGAATGTTGCCATGCGCCAGACTGGCAGCAACCAAGGAGGCCCCCATGCAGCGTATCCTGCTTTGCGAAGACGAGCCCGTTCTTGCGCGCAACATCGTCAAGGCGCTGGCCCGCGGCCCTGTCGAGGTGACGCATGCATCTTCGGCCCGGACGATGCGCGATGCTTTGCGGTCCCAAGCCTTCGATCTGGTCATCGCCGATATTTCACTGGGAGACGGAGACGGGCTGAGCACCCTGTCGGACGTGACGGACCATCTGCGCGACACGCCAGTCATCGTGATGACCGGACAGGACAGCGTCAAGAACCGCAGCCGCGCCGAGGGGTTGGCTGTTGCGGCCTTTCTTGCGAAGCCCTTTGCCCTGTCGCGTCTGCGCGAGTTGGTCGCGGCACTGACCCGTGGCCGGGTCGACGGTCCGCGCCCGCAGGGCTCGTCGGTGGTCATGTATTCGCATGACACCATCGGTCTGGGCCACATGCGACGCAATTCAGCCATCGCCAAGGCGCTGGTGTCGCGGATGCCCGATGCCTCGGTTTTGATGTTGGTTGGTTGTCCGGCGGGCATGGTCTTTGAAAGTGTGCCGGGGATCGACTACGTGAAGCTGCCTTCGCTGACCAAGCTGGGGCGCGGAGCCTTTGCCGCAGGCAGCCTGCGGCTGGAAACTGAGGCGATCAGGCGTCTGCGCCGGGGCGTGATCGAGGGCGTGCTGAGCAACCTTCGCCCGGATCTCTTGCTGGTAGATCACGAGCCGGGCGGGGTCATGGGCGAGCTGGAGGCAACCCTGCGCCGTATCCGGGTCGAGGGCGGCACACGCACCGTTCTTGGCCTGCGGGATATCCTCGATGCGCCCGACCGCGTGATGCAGGCTTGGGCATGCAGCGGCGCCAACCGGATCGTGCGCGACCTCTACGATCAAGTGTTGGTCTACGGTGATCCAGTCTTCTTCGACAGCATCTCCGCCTACGACCTGCCCGCCCAGACCCGGACCTGTGGCATCGTCACCGGGAAGCAGCTTGGCCCTGCCCTCGCGCGCCCGCGCAAGCGCCCGCGCCATGTGCTGGTGTCAGGCGGCGGAGGGCGCGATGCCTATCCGTTGATCGACGCTGTGATCTCAGCCTTTGCCGGCCTGCCCAAACCCAAGCGTCCAGCCATGACAATCGTCACCGGCCCTCTGATGGATGTCGAACTGCAGGCCGAAGCTGCGATCCGCGCCGCCACTCTGGGGATTGAGCTCAAGAGGCATGTCTCCGATCTCACGGAGGAGATGGCCCGGGCCGATCTGCTGATCACCATGACCGGCTACAACTCCATCAACGAGGCTCTGGCCATGGGTTGCCCGGTCGTGACCGTCCCACGCCTTGGTCCTTCCGCAGAGCAACGCCTGCGCGCGGACCGTCTGTCGGCGCTGGGGCTGGCCCGCATCCTCGACCGCGAGACGCTGACGCCAAAAACACTCGCGCGCGTGCTGACCGAGCCAGTGCCGTTTGTCCCGCCCAACGCTTTGAAGATGGACGGTGCCGAGCAAGCCGCACGCGTCCTTCAGGCCCTTATCGAGACCCAAGCCAACAAACAGGAGGCCATCCATGCCGCAGACTCCTGAAACCCCGAAAATCGCCTATGTGCTCAAACGTTTTCCGCGATTCTCCGAGACCTTCATCCTGAACGAGCTGCTCGCCCACGAGGCAGCCGGTGCCGAAGTTCATGTCTTTTCCCTGCGCCGCCCGCCAGACGAGCCACGGCATGCCCGTCTGGCCGATCTGAAGGCGCAAGTGACCTATCTCGATGGTCTCAAAGGTGCACAGGTTGCCGATCCGGGCGACAGCGCCCTATTTTCGGGGAAGACCGACGCGCAGCGGGCGCGGCTTTTGGCGCAAGCCAACGCCATTGCCGAGGCCGCACGGGGCCTTCGCGTGACGCATCTGCATGCCCATTTCGGATCCGACGCAACGACCGCTGCGCTGTTGGCCGCGCGCAAAATGTGCGGCACCTTCTCGTACACGGCCCATGCGCGTGACATCTGGCACACCTATGTCTCGCCTCAGGCAGATGCAGCCATGCGTCGCGCCAAGCTGGCCGCTGCCGCCTTTGTCGTGACGGTGTCCGACAGCAATGCGCGCCATCTGCGCCAGCTTTGCCCCCAAGCCGCCAGCCGTATCCTGAGGCTGTATAACGGTATTGATCTCACGGCCTTCCCGCCTGTGTCATGTGGCTCACAGCGCCCCGGTCACCTGCTCGCCGTTGGCCGCTTGGTCGAGAAGAAAGGCTTTGCCGACCTGATCGAGGCCTGCGCTCTGCTGCGAGATCGTGGCCAGAGTTTCAGCCTCGATATCGTCGGCGATGGCCCGTTGCGGCAACCATTGCAGGCGCAGATCGAAGGCTTGGGGTTGGAAACCCGGATCCTGCTTTGCGGGGCGATCCCGCAGGAGAAACTCGTCGCGCATATGGCACAGGCGCAGGCGGCCGTCCTACCGTGCGTGGTCACCGACACCGGCGACAGGGACGGGCTGCCGACCGTGTTGCTGGAGGCAATGGCACGCGGTCTGCCGGTCGTGACAACCACCGTCGCGGGTGGGCCTGAAATCGTCGAAGACGACGTGACCGGTTTGCTTTGTCCACCAGACAAGCCGCCGATGTTGGCAGCGGCTCTTGGTGATATCCTGTCCGACCCCGCCCGTGCGGCGCAGATGGGTGGGGCCGGACGGGCTCGGGCTGAACTGCTGTTCGACCTGACGACCAACGCGGCCCGGCTGCGCGCCTTGCTGATGCATCCCTCAACGGCCCCCCGCATCGGGGAGGCCGCGTGATGCGCATCGCCTATGTCTCGGCCGACCGGGGTATTCCGGTCTTTGGTGCCAAGGGTGCGTCGATCCACATTCAGGCGATGATCCACGCCTTCGAGGCGCTGGGGCATGATGTGGCCTGTGTCACCGCGCGCGCCGGGGGCGATGGCCCGTTGCATGTCGAAGAGATCCCCCAGACCCAGCCCGGCACGGACCGCGCCGCCAAGGAGCGCGCTGCCATGGCGCAGGCCCGCGCCATCGAGGACCGCCTCGTCGCCCTGCACGCCGAGGCGCCCTTTGACATGATCTACGAACGGTATTCGCTTTGGTCGGCGGCGGGCGTGCGCGCGGCCCGGCGTCTAGGTATTCCGGTAGCTATCGAAGTCAACGCGCCGCTGATCAACGAACAGCGCGCCTTTCGCGAGTTGACCTGTGAGGTCGAAGCACAAAAGATCGAAACCGAGGTGCTGCGAGGCGCAACCCTGCTGGCCGCCGTCTCGGATCAAGTTGGCGTCTGGCTGATGCGACAGGGCGCGCCGCGCGAGGCCGTCAAGGTCATCGGCAACGCCGTCGATACTGCGGCTTTCCATCCGGACATCAAGGCCAGCGCGCCCGTACCCGAAGGAGCTTTTTGCGTAGGATTCACCGGCTCGCTCAAGATGTGGCACGGGGTGGACTCCCTGCTGCGCGCCTTCCGCGTGCTGCGCCGCGATGTGCCCGAGGCTCATCTGCTTATTGTCGGGGACGGCCCGAAAAAGGGTTGGATCGAAGGGTTCGTCGCCGGCGCGGAATTGCAGGACGCGGTAACGCTGACCGGCTGGGTCGATCATCACGCCTTGCCGCCTCTCATCGCGCGGATGGACGTCGCCTCCGCGCCTTATCCTGCGACCGAGGATCACTATTTCTCGCCCCTGAAACTTTATGAATATCTCGCCATGGGGCGACCTGTCGTCGCCAGCGACATCGGCCAGACATCTGGCCTGCTGACCGGGTCCGACGCCGCCTGCCTGTTGCCGCCAGGCGATGCCAATGCCCTCGCGCACTGTCTCCGCGCGCTTTCCCGGGACCCGGCCCGCCTCGCCCGCATGGCCGCTGCCAGCGCAGTCGAAGGGCGGCGCCATGACTGGACGGACAATGCCCGCGCCGTGTTGCGCCACCTTGCCGCGAAAAGGGCCGCCGCATGAGCCGGGATCGGATCGAAGCCAAGACCCTGCGCCGCCTGTTCCGCCGCATGGGGCCGCATCTGCGCAAGTGGCGGGGGCGGCTGGCCCTGGCCGGTCTCGCGATGGTCGGTGTCGCGTTGGCCGAGGTCGCCCGCCCCTGGCCGCTCAAGATCGTCTTCGACGGTTTGCTGATCCCGCAGGACGACCCCGACGCCGTGACCGGATGGCTGACCGGCCTGTTCGGCTCGGGCGACGGGCTGCTGGCGGCAACCGCCATTGGCTTGCTTCTGATCGCGCTGGTCGGCGGCGCGGCAGGCTTTGTCCAAGCATACCTGATCGCCGCTGTCGGCCAAAAGGTCGTCGCTGCGATCCGGCTCGACCTCTATCGCCATATCCATCGGCTGTCGCATTCCTTCCACGATACCGCTTCGACCGGCGACATCATCGCGCGGCTCACCGGCGATGTGAGGATGATGCGGGACCTGCTGATCGATGCGGTCGTTTTCTTTGCCGCGCGTATCCTCGTGATCGGCGTGACCATCGGTGTGATGCTCTGGATGGACTGGCGTCTGACGCTGGCCGCGCTGACGATCCTGCCGCCGCTCTGGCTGCTGACGCGCCACTTCGGAACGCGCATCAAGGGCGCTGCACGCAAGCAACGCCGCAAGGAAGGCAAGATTGCCGTCGTCATGACCGAGGGCATATCGGCGATCAACGTGGTCAAGGGTTTTGCCCGCGAAGCCTTTGAGGAAGAGCGGTTTTCGCGCCAGAATGGTGCCTCGGCCGAGGCCGGCGTAAGGGCCACTCGACTGGCCGCCCATATGGACCGGATCACGCAAGTATTGCTTGCCGGTGGAACCGCGCTGGTGCTGTGGTATGGCGTCACGCGCGTGCGTGCGGGGGCAATCACGCCCGGTGATCTGCTCGTCTTTACGGCGTATTTGTCGACCCTTTACAAGCCGGTGCGCAAGATGGCCTCGATGACGGCCCGTGTCGCCAAGGCCAGCGCCAGCGGCGAACGATTGTTGGAAATCTTCGACCTCAAACCTGGTGTCGAAGACAGGCCGGGTGCCAGCACGGCCCCGCGTCTGACCGGCCAGATTGCCTTGCGTGACGTGTGCTTTGCCTATCCGGGCGACGGTGTCCCCGTCCTGAGTGATGCCGACCTGACAATACGCCCCGGCGAGACCGTCGCTCTGATCGGCGAAAGCGGTGCAGGAAAGTCGTCGGTCGCCAAGCTCTTGATGCGGTTCTACGACCCGGATCGCGGACGCGTGTCAATTGATGGACATGACATCCGAGATTTCACCTTGGAAAGCTTGCGCGGGAATATCGCGGTCGTGCTGCAAGAGGCCGTTCTGTTCGGATCGACCATCCGGGAGAACATCGCCTATGGTCGCGATGGGGCCAGCGAAGACCAGATCATAGAGGCCGCCCGTGCCGCCGGGGCCGAGCGTTTCATCGCCGCGCTGCCGCAAGGGTTTGACACCGTACTGGGCGAGCGGGGCGAGACCGTGTCCGGCGGACAACGTCAACGCATCGCCATCGCCCGCGCAATGTTGCGCGACGCCCCGATCCTGATCCTTGACGAACCGCTGACCGGCCTTGATCGGGCGACCGCGCAGGCCCTGATGGGGGAACTGCGCCGCGCCTCCGAGGGCCGCACAACCTTGCTGATCGCGCATGATCCGCTTTCGCTGCAATTGGCGGACCGGGTGGTTTGGCTGGAGAACGGCCGATTCACCGAACTGCAGTGTTCCGACATGGGAGTGCCCGCATGACCCGGCACACGAAATTCGTCAAGGACCCCGGCGCAGTGCTTGCTGCGCTACTGGCGGCCGGCCCGTCTGTCGATGCCGTGACCAAAGTCTCCGGCTTATCGGGTCGTCCACGTTTGCGGCGGGTGCTGATGTCGGATCGCCGCCCGCTTCAGTTGGTCTATGCGCAGGAGGATGCCGTGATCTTGGCTGAGCATCACGGTGCCGACTGCGAGGCAGAGGCAGAGCGCCTGCGCGCCAGTCTGGGCAAGTCGCGGCGCGGTCTGGGAGGAGCACTGGACAGTGGCTCGGTTCTGGCTGACCCGGCGTCGGGATTGGTGCTGCGGCGTCCGGGACTGGACGCACGGCTGCCGGGCTTGCGCCTGCTGCACGATCCGGCGGAGGCCCGTGCGCTGATTGCCACGATCGAAGGAAATGACCCGGGGCCCGTGACCGTGACGCTGATGGCGCACCGATTGGGCAAACGCGCCGTGCTGCGCTGCGAGGGTGCCGATGGACGCGTGCGCTATGCCCGTCTGCGCACGGACAAGAGCGGCTCGGGCACGCGCGCCTTTTCGAGGCATCAACATTTGTGGTCCGTGGTGAAGCAGGACAAGGCGCTGCGCATCCCGGAACCACTCGGGCAGATGCCCGAGATGGGAATTGCGTTGTTTGCCGAACTGCCGGGCACTGCCCCATCCTTCGAGGGCTGTGACGGGTTCCGGGCCTGCCACGCCGTTGGACGGGCGCTGAATCGCCTGCAAGACCTGCAACTGACCGAGATCCCGGAACATGGAGGCATGGCCGAGGCGGCGCTCTTGCGGGTTTGGCTCCTCCGTCTGGCCCAAGTCTTCCCCTCCCGCGCCGAAGCCATGGCCAAAGCCCTCGATGTCGTCTGCACTGCGCTTGAGACAACCTCGACACAGGCAGTGCCGTGTCATCGTGATCTGCACGAGAAACAGATCCTGCTGGACGGGCCGCGCGCGGGTTTGCTGGACTTCGACACGCTGTGTCTGGGCCATCCAGCGATGGATGCAGGCAACCTGATGGCCCACCTCTTCCTCATGGAGGTCACGGCAGGACGCCCGCGCGCCGCCTTCGAGACCGCGATAAGCAATGCCATGCGCCATGTTCCTGAGCGCGACTTGCGGCTATGGCGTCGCGCCGCGCTCCTGCGGCTGTGCATGATATACGCCTTCACGGACATGCCCATGCCCCAGCAGGGAGCCTTGCAGGCTGAGGCTCTGATCGCCCATGATTGACGACCCTGCCCTGCCCATCCTGAGCGACTTGTCGAGCGAGGCGCTGTCACAGATTACCGGTGTTCCGGACACGGGCCTGATGCGCCTGCGATACCGGCAAGGCAAGCGCGCGATCCTGCATGTCACAAGCCCGGCGGGCGAAGGCGCGCTTTGGGCCTTTGCCGGGGACAAGGGGCGGCGCATTGCGCGGCGCAATCGCGGATCGCGTCTGGATGATCGGACCGGCACGGTGTTCGACCCATTTCCGAACGATCATCGCCTTCCCGAGATCGCAGCCCTCTTGCGGTCATGGCAAGCAGTCGCCCCGGCCCTGATCGGAACAGACGCCGCAAGCGGGCTGCAGATGCTGCGCTATCGTCCGGGGCTTTCCTGCACTTTTCGAGCGAAGGGCCTTGATGGAAGCACCAGCTACATCAAGGTGATCGCCGACGAGGACGTCGAGGCGTTGGCGCTGGCCAATGCTGCATTTCGCCGGGCGCTGAACGGCACGGGCCTTGATATCGCAGGCACGCTCGGGACTCTGCCGGAACTCAAGACCATCGCCTATCAAGCCGCGCAGGGCAGCCCTCTTGACAGGTTCTTGCTGGGATCGGAACTGGAGCGTGCGATGCACGCGAGTTTGACCGCATTGGATACGCTCAATGCGCTGCCTGCTATGGCGGGGCGCCAGAAGGATGTCGATGCCCTGCTGGCGGTTGCCCATGCCGCACGAGATATGGTGGTGACGGTGTTTCCAGCCCTTGCCGATGCGTCCGAGCAAACCCTGCAGCGTTTGAGAGAGGTCCCGCATATGGACCTGCGCCAGATCCATGGTGACATGAAGCTGGAACATGTGTTTCTGAATGAAAGCCGCGTGACCCTGATCGACACCGAGACGATGTCAATCGGCCCCGCCGCCTATGACCGCGCCATGTTGGACGGACGGCTGGTGATGGCAGCGCAGGATGGCATGCCGCTTGAGGCGGTCAGGCGCGCGCGCGCGTTCGTTCTGCAATACAGGGACGCCGAGTTCGACTGGTGCCGTGCGGTGGTGGCCCTGCGGCTCGCCAAATTCCACGCCCAGCATCCCGCACCGGAGGCCGAGGCTCGGGCTGCCGAATTGCTGCGTGAGATGCCATGACATTACGGGTGGCCCATGTTCTCAACAGTCCCGGACGGGGCGGCGTACCACAGGTTGCACATGCCCTGATCCGCGCAGCGGATCGCACCCGGATCGCCCCACATCTGTTTCACCTCAAGGCTGGTGCGACCGACACCAGCCTCGATTGCTCTTGTGCCAGTGCCTCCGACCAAGGGGGCAAGACAGGGGCCATGACGGATTTGCTGGGCTGGCTGAGCGACAACCGCATTGACATCCTGCATTGCCACTCTTTCCGCCCAAACCTCTATGCCCGTCTGGCCGGGGCGGTCCTGCGCCCAAGGCTGAAGATCGTCGCGCATTACCACAACATCTATGACGACAAATGGCGTGATCCGCAGACCTTGGCGCTCGAACGGCAGCTGCGGTTTGCCCTCTATGCCAGTGTCATCGGCAACATCTTCAGCTGCGTCGTCCTGATGGCCCTGGCCGAGCCGCTGGCGCGGTTCGCGCTGGATTTCGGCCCGGCGGAGATAGCGATGCTGATGCTGTTTGCGTTGCTGGTGATCGTGCTGTTCGGCGGCGGATCGAAGCTCGACGCGCTGATCATGGTGCTGGTCGGGGCCTGCGCGGGCATCGTCGGTCTCGACCCGATCAGCGGCACGCCACGTTTCACTTTCGGCTCCTTCGCCTTTGAGAACGGGTTCCAGTTGATCCCGGTGCTGATCGGACTCTTCGCAATGTCCGACGTCCTTTTGCAGGCCTTTGACCGCGAACCGCTGGTGGGCGATGTCGGCGTGCCACCGCTGAAAAGCTCTGTCGTGCGGTAGATCGAACTTTGGCGGATGCGAGTAACGTTGCTCTTGTCCTCGGTCATCGGCACCTTCGTCGGCATTCTGCCGGGGATCGGGTCCACCGTGCCCGCCTTCATGAGCTACAACCTCGCGCGCTCGCGCTCCGCCGACGCAAGCCAGTTCGGCAAGGGCGCGCCCGAGGGCGTCGCAGCACCCGAGGCTGCCAACAACGCGGTCACCGGCGGCGCGCTGGTTCCGACGCTGGCGCTGGGGATTCCCGGCGATGCGGTGACGGCGATGATACTGGGCGCCTTCATGCTGCACGGGCTGGCGCCGGGGCCGTTTCTGTTCCGCGACCACGGGCTGGAGGTCTATGCCATCTTCGAGGCGCTTTTGCTGTCGTCGATCCCGACGGTGATCCTTGGCCTGCTGTTCTTCCGCATAGCAATCCACGTCACCCGCATCCAGCCGCGCCATCTGCTGCCCGCAATCGCGATCCTCGCCATCTTCGGTGCGTTTTCCGTGAACAACAGCCTGTTCGACGTCTGGGTGATGCTGGGCGCGGGCGTGCTGGGCTTTCTGTTCCGCCGCGCCAATTACCCCGTGCCGCCGCTGCTGATCGGCCTGATCCTCGGCGCGCCGTTCGAACAGAGCCTGAGGCAAGCGTTGCTGACCTCGGGCGGCGGCTATGGCATCTTCGTCGGATCCCCCATCACCATTGGCCTTTTGGCGCTTATCGGCCTTTCCCTGGCGATCAGCCTCGCCCTGAGCCTGCGAAAGGCGCGGACATGATCACCGACTGCCATCTGCATTCCTTCGCCAAGGACGCCGCACCGCAAACCGGAGCCTACGTCCCGCCCGCCCGCGATATCCGCGACTTCATGGCAGAGGCAGCGCCCTTGGGCGTGCGCCGCGCGGTGGTGGTGCAGGCTTCGGTCGACGGCACGGACAACACTCGATTGGTCGAGGTGCTGGGGGTCGAATGTCCCGTCGCCCTGCGCGGCGTCGCCGTGATCGACGTCCAGGCCGATCTGCGTGCGCTGCATGCGGCAGGGGTACGCGCGACCCGCATTCAGGACCGCGTAAGGCTCGGCGACAGCGCGCTCGGGCAGTTGGCGTAGCGCCACGCGCAAAGAGCTGTTCCAGCTTCTCGAGCTTGGCGCGGATGTCTTCGGATCGTTCCATGGTGCTCCCCAACTTTGCCTACCGACCTGCCGCGGGGCGCGGGTCGCGTCAAGGCCGCAGCCTCCAATCGGCGCGACAGGTTCCTTCTCGCGGAACAGATGGCGCCGCCCAGGCGTCTGTGGCAGCATCCGGCCATGATCGAATTTCGCACGCTCGCCGATGACCATCCCGACCTCGCGCAGTCGCCACTTCTGCGGGGCGCGCTTCTGACGCTTCAATACACGCGGGAACATGGCGCCATCGGCCTCACAAAGACCAAGGCGTTCAAGCGCGTCTTCGTCCATTGGGCCGTCGAGCATTTCGAATGGCCCGGCAAGTCCGCCGAGGAGATGTTCCGCTACCAAAAGGTCATCAACGAATATGAGTTTCCGCCACTGGAGCTTCTGCATTTCCTCCTGATCTCCCTGCGCTTGGGGCGCCATTACAAAGGGGAATTTCGGCTGACCAAGCGCGGTGCCGAGCTGGCCGACAGCCCCGGCCGCCTGTTTGCTGAGATGATCCCATTTTTCGTGCTGCAGATCGATCATCCGTCCTACGCGCGCTTCGACAACCGCCCGTTCGGCAGTTGGGATATCTGGATGAACGTGATCAACGTCGAGGCCGACCACGGCACGACCGAGGCCGCTTTGTTCGAGACCTTCTATGGCGAGGCCCAAGACTGGCACACGGCAGCCTGGCGCGAGATGGCCGCGTTTTCGTCCTGCGTGCTGAGACCGCTCGCATGGGCGGGGTTGATCAGCGAGATACATGAAGGCGACCTTGGCAGCCGGGTCTGCCACGTTTTCAAGACCCCGCTCTGGCGCAGTGCGATCCGCTTGGAGACGGACGCCCAGCTTGCTCCCATTAGCGTTCAATAGGCCGGACTTTCCTCAAAGTGAGCCGGTTCCGGTGATCCCCGGATTCATCATTGGTCCGCAGGAATGGAGCACTTTGATATCCATCCCCATGGCGGGTCCGCGCCCCAGCGGCCCTGTCTATTCCTGCAAAACAGTCCCTGACCCGTTCGACGAAGCGCTGGCATGGCGCCAGTAAAAAAACTTGAAAAAAGTGCTTCGTCGTTTTTGAAACCAGCCAATCTCCTCTTTGCCAAGGCGCTGTTGGGCACCGCGCCGAGGTCTTGATGTCGGTCAGAAAGTTGCCGGCCAAAACCCCAGGCAATAGAGGAGTCTGCCGCCATGCCCAAAGACGTTTTCTTTCCGTCCCCGTCTGCGGAATTCATAGTTGCTCATTGCAACGCACTCGACTGCGCCACACTTTTGCTCGGCGGCGCAGCGGCGCAAAAGCGCTTTCGCCGTCTGCTCGATGACGTGACGACCTCTCCGATGACGACGCGCCGCCAGGAGCGAGAACTGGACGCGCTCGAAGATCTTCTGTCCCTCCGCCACGTGCATGACGACGAGCGGATCGAGGCGGAATGCTTTGCCGCAATCGACCCAGCCAGCCCTATCGTTGAAGAAATCTGCGCCTTGCTCGACGGACTGCAAGCCGCGCGCGCACAGGAAATCCTGCTGGCCTGAAGATCTCACCGGTGTTCACCGCACCAAGAATTCCCAACCACACTTGTCCAGGAGACTGAAATGAAAAACCGTTTCAACATCGAAGACGCGGCCCTGAAAGCGTGCTGCGAATTGTCATACCTTCGGGATCTTGTTTCCGAGGCGCGCGGACGCATGACCGTTTCGCTGGGTTCCAGCTTCGATCGGATGCTGAAAGAGGCCCATTCGTCAGGCTTCTTCGAAAAACCCGTTCTGGAACATGCTCAAGAGCTGCGCCAACGGGTTCTGCGCGACCTCCCCAGCCTGGGCGGCGCGCCGATCCCCGCACGCAGCGATGAAGGCGATCTCATCTGGCTGGGCGGCACGGATGAAAGCCGCGAAATGTCGGAGATCGAGCGCAGCCTTGGGCGCTTCATCACGAATGCGAACTGGGTGAACTGGGCACTGGAAACAGAAGCCGCGCTTGATCGCCGTAGGGCGCAACTGGCGACCGGCTGAAGCACGTTTCTTCTGGCGATGAGGCTGCGAGTTGGCAGCCGCCGCAGAAATTCGTGAAACCTTTTTTGGGGGCTGCCGGTGGCGGCCCCTTTTTCTTGCCAACCACTTGCTCGGGTGCGTCGGAATTTATCACGCCATTTTTTACTGATGGCAGAATTTCGCCACTTCGCGCCCAGTATCGCCAAGGTCAGCCCGGACAGAAAACACCTACGGCATTGACTGGATTTTTTTGGGCACTGCGTCGGCGTCGATCATCCATTGATTCACGCTCGGCCAACATCCGAGCAGGAATTTTGCCCATGTCTGCACATGCACCGACATCCCTCACCCAGACATCTCCGCATCCTTTCACAACTTCGATATAGGTCGGGCAATTTCCCGTAAATCTGCCGAGTTCGAAAAGGAAAATGGGCTGCCCCCAGCAGGGAGCAGCCCGTTCACATGTCTTCTTTCCTTGGGCGCCAACGGGGAGCCCTGCGCCTTGAGCGATGATGGCCACGTTCGTGCGCCATCAACACCCAAAATCACGCTCGAAAAATCCGCCACATTTTCAGGCCCTTACAACCTTTGGCCAATTTAGCGCCAACTTTTGGCCGGCGATTTCCCGGATTTTGGCCTAACTACGCCAGTGCAGACATCTGGCTATTAGAACAGCCCACTCAACCGCATTTGCTATGGCCGCATGAGGCGCAAGTCATGCAGCCTTCGACCATGCGTAGGTCGTATTGGCCGCAGGACGGGCAAGCTTTGCCACGCGGGGCGTCGATATTCACGACCCGGGCGGTCGGGTCGGATTTCAGGCCCATTCCCTCACCCTCCAGAAAGCCTGTCGCGATCATGTGTTTCTCGATCACACCACCGATCGCCGCGAGGATCGAGGGGATGTATTTGCCCTGCACCCAAGCCCCACCGCGCGGGTCGAACACGGCCTTGAGCTCTTCGACCACAAAGGAAACATCCCCGCCGCGCCGGAACACTGCCGAGATCATCCGCGTCAGCGCCACAGTCCAGGCAAAGTGCTCCATGTTCTTGGAGTTTATGAAGACCTCGAAGGGGCGCCGGTGCCCGCCAACGACAATATCGTTGATGGTCAGGTAGATCGCGTGCTCGCTGTCAGGCCAGCGCAGTTTGTAGGTCGCGCCTTCAAGCTCCTGCGGGCGGTCCAGCGGTTCAGACATGTAGATGACGTCGCCGCCTGCGGCCTCGACGGCCAGTTCGGGCGTTTCGGCCGGGGTCTTTTCATCCTTTTCAGACACACTCAGGACGGATCCCGTCACATCGTTTGGACGGTAGGTAGTGCAGCCTTTGCACCCGGTTTCAAAAGCCTCCATGTAGACGTCTTTGAAGTCCTCAAAGGAGATATCTTCGGGGCAGTTGATCGTCTTGGAGATCGACGAATCCACCCATTTCTGCGCCGCCGCCTGCATCCTCACATGATCCAAGGGCGCCAGTGTCTGGGCATTCACGAAATACTCGGGCAGTTCGGCCTCTTCGCCGTAAATGTCTCGATACATCTGCACGGCGTAGTCCACGACTTCCTCTTCGGTGCGGGTGCCGTCCTTCTGCAGGACTTTGCGGGTGTAGGCATAGGCAAAGACGGGCTCGATCCCCGAGGAGACGTTCCCGGCATAAAGGGAGATCGTCCCGGTGGGCGCGATCGAGGTGACCAGAGCGTTACGGATGCCATGCTTGCGCACGGCCTCGCGCACGTCCTCGTCCATCTGCATCATGTTGCCCGAGGCAAGGTATTTGTCCGCGTCGAACAGCGGGAAGGCGCCCTTTTCCTTGGCCAGATCGACCGAGGCCAGATAGGCCGCCCGCGCGATCCGTTTAAGCCATTTCTCGGTCTGCTCCGCCGCCTCGGGCGAGCCATAGCGCAGCCCCTTCATTAACAGGGCATCGGCAAGACCGGTGACGCCAAGACCAATGCGCCGCTTGTTCTGAGCTTCAACGCGCTGCGCCTCAAGCGGGAAGCGCGAGGCATCGACCACGTTGTCCATCATGCGCACGGCATTGGCGACCAGCTCATCAAGGTGGCCGTCGTCGATATGGGCCGCTTCGGTAAATGGCATCGAGACCAACCGCGCCATGTTGATCGACCCAAGCAGGCAGGCGCCATAGGGCGGCAGGGGTTGTTCACCGCAGGGGTTGGTGGCGGCAATCGTTTCGATATAATTCAGGTTGTTGGCCTGATTGATCCGGTCGATGAAGATCACGCCAGGCTCGGCGTAATCATAGGTCGCCTTCATGATCTTGTTCCACAGATCGCGCGCCTGAAGCGTGTGATAGACTACACCGTCGAATTGCAGCTGCCATGGACCGTCGGCCTTGACCGCTTCCATAAAGTCGTCGGTGACCAGAACCGACAGGTTGAACATGCGCAGACGGGCGCTGTCGGCCTTGGCGCTGATGAAGCCTTCGATGTCCGGATGATCGCAGCGCATGGTGGCCATCATCGCGCCACGGCGGCTGCCCGCGCTCATGATGGTGCGGCACATGGCATCCCAGACGTCCATGAAGGACAGCGGGCCACTGGCGTCAGCCGCCACGCCCTGCACCGGCGCGCCCTTGGGGCGGATGGTGCTGAAGTCATAACCGATGCCGCCGCCCTGCTGCATGGTCAGCGCGGCCTCTTTCAGCATATCAAAGATACCGCCCATGGTGTCGGGGATCGTGCCCATCACAAAGCAGTTGAACAGGGTCACGCTGCGGTCCGTGCCCGCCCCTGCGGTGATGCGGCCTGCGGGCAGGTATTTGAAGTTTTCGAGCGCGCCGTAAAACCGGTCTTCCCAGCTCGCCCTGTCGGTTTCGACCGCTGCAAGGGCGCGGGCGATCCGGCGCCAACTGTCCTCAACGCTCTTGTCGATCGGAGTTCCATCGGCCTCTTTGAGGCGATACTTCATATCCCAGATCTGTTCGGCGATGGGGGCGGCAAAGCGGGTCATGGCAAGTGATTCCCTTCGATTCGGGGGGCGGTTCAGAATATAGGACCGGGTTTGACACCTCAACAGCTTGAAGGCGAGACCCAAAGGTATACCATATCCTGCGCAACTTGGGGAAGATTCTGTGGATAACTGCACCCACCTGATAAAACTGAGCGTCGGCACCGAAAGCGTCGAGGGGCTGGAAGACTGGCAACAGACCTACAAGCAACGCTTTGCTGACGGTCTGCCGCGCCACGTGACGCGGATGTGGCCGAAACGCGAAAAGGAAATCCTGAACGGCGGCTCGATCTTTTGGGTCATCAAGGGCCTGATCCAGTGCCGTCAGAAAATCCTGCGGCTGGACCGGGTCACCGGGGATGATGGCATCGACCGTTGCGCGATTGTGCTGGACCCCAAGGTGATCCGCACCTCGACCGCGCCCAAGCGGCCCTTTCAGGGATGGCGCTATCTCTCCCCCGCCGACGCACTGGTGGACCTGACCGCATCCCGCCAAAGCGAAGACAGCTTGCCTCCGGAACTGGCCGGGGCCCTGGCCGAAATCGGCGTGCTTTGAACCCCGGACAGGCGGCGCTTTCCCCTACCCTTTGCGCAACCAGTACCAGGCATAGGCGGGCACTTCGCGCAGGTATTGCCGCAGAACCCGCCGCCGCTTGGTGCCGCGCAACTCCGGGCAATCGCAGTGTACGCTTAGCCCCAGTCGCCGTGCCACCAGCCGCGCCCGGGCTGCATGATAACGGTCGGTCACGATGACCACCTCTTTGGCCCGCAACCGCTGTAAGATCGGCAGGACAAAGCGCAGGTTCTCTTCGGTGGTGGTTGAAGCATCCTCAAGCTTAATCGCCGCCTCGTGCACTCCGGCGCCAAGGCACAGGGCCTTGATCACCGCCGCCTCGCTGGGCGGGAAACGCCCGACACCGCCACAGGCCACGATGGCCCGCACCTCACCGGCCAGCCACAAGCCAGCCGCGTGCAGCGCCCGTCGCCGTAGCGTTGGCGAAGGGCGTCCGCCCTCCCAGACCGCGGCGCCCAGAACCACGGCGACCGGGCGCTGATCTGCCTCGTCTTTCATATGTGCATCAAAGCACACCCGCCCCGCACATCCCAGCCTCTGGTAATCCCGCCCGATGCCTTTAACTTGTGGCCAAAGGAAAAGAGGACGCGCTAAATGACTCAGGAATATACGCCCCCCAAGGTCTGGACATGGGAAAAGGAGAACGGCGGCCAATGGGCCTCGCTCAACCGTCCGATCGCCGGAGCCACCCATGACAAGGACTTGCCCGTCGGCAAACACCCCTACCAGCTGTATTCTCTGGCCACACCGAACGGTCAGAAGGTCACGATCCTGCTGGAAGAGCTGCTGGCCAAAGGATTTGACGCCGAATACGACGCATGGCTGATCAAGATCGGCGATGGCGATCAGTTCGGCTCGGGCTTTGTCGAGGCGAACCCCAATTCCAAGATCCCCGCATTGATCGACCGCTCGGGTGACAGCCCGGTGCGCGTGTTTGAATCCGGGGCGATCCTGCTGCATCTGGCGGAAAAGTTTGACGCCTTCCTCAGCAAGGACAAGCGCCCGGAAATGCTGTCGTGGTTGATGTGGCAGATGGGCAGCGCGCCTTATTTGGGTGGCGGCTTTGGCCATTTCTACGCTTATGCACCCTACCCGATGGAATATCCGATTGACCGCTTCGCGATGGAGGTCAAACGCCAGATGGACGTGCTGGACCGCCACCTGGCCGACAACCGCTATATGGTGGGCGACGAGTACACGATTGCCGATATCGCGATCTGGCCTTGGTACGGGCGTACCGTGCATGGCGAATCCTACAACGCGGGCGAGTTTCTGGACGTCAAAAGCTACAAGAACCTTCTGCGTTGGGCCGATGAGATCGCAGAACGCCCCGCCGTCAAACGTGGGCGGATCGTCAACAAGACGTCTGGCGCGCCGGACCAGCAACTGCACGAACGCCACGACGCCTCGGATTTCGAAACCAAGACGCAGGACAAGATTAGCGAAAACGCCTAATCACCAAAGCGCGGGCGGTCACGATTAAATCTGGCTTGGCCGCCCGCATTCATGACCTGCGGCGCGAGGACCTAGCCACCCTGACCCGCAGCGCTATCTGGCGGGTATGAGCACCGAAAAACGCCCCCTCGCCGTCCCCTCATCACGTTTGTCACGGGCGGCCCGCATGGGCGGCCTGACCGCGCAGATGCTGGCGGCGATGGCGGGCGGCGCCACACGCGATCTGGCCAGCGGGCGGCGGCCCAACCCGCGTGATCTGTTGCTGACGCCTGCCAATGCGCGGCGCCTGACCGCCGAGTTGTCGCGGATGCGCGGGGCCGCGATGAAGATGGGGCAGCTTTTGTCGATGGAAAGCGGAGATTTTCTGCCGCCAGAGCTGGCACAGATCCTGTCCGGCCTGCGCGCCGATGCCCATCACATGCCCCCCAGCCAGCTCAAACAGGTGCTGATCGCGCAATACGGCAAGGATTTTCTCAAACGCTTCAAACGGTTCGACGTGCACCCCATCGCGTCGGCCTCGATCGGGCAGGTGCACCGCGCGACAACGCTGGACGGGGGCGAGATTGCGCTGAAAATCCAATACCCAGGCATTCGCGCCGCGATTGATGCCGACATTGCCAACCTCGGATCGTTGATCCGTCTGTCCGGCCTTGTACCCAAAGAGATCGACCTGAAACCCCTGCTGGAAGAAGCCCGTCAGCAATTGCACGAAGAGGCAGATTATGCCCGCGAGGCGGCGCAACTGACCGAATTTGCGCAGCGCCTTGAGGGTCATGCGGATTTCGCGGTTCCCAAGCCCCACGCGGATTATTCCACCGGCGACATCCTCGCGATGGATTTCATGCCCGGGCGTCCAATCGAAACGCTGGCCAACTCCGATCAGACGATCACCGACACGGCCCTCACCGCCTTGTTTCAACTGTTCCTGACCGAGCTGTTTGACTGGAGACACGTTCAGACCGACCCGAACTTTGCCAACTACCTTTTTGACCCTGACACGGGCAGGATCGTGCTGTTGGACTTTGGCGCCGCGCGGAAGTTTTCCAAAGACACAAGCGACCAATTCCAAGCCCTTCTTCGGCCCGGCGATCCGTCGGCGGCGCTGACGGATCTGGGCTATCTGCGCCCTCAGACCCCTGTGGGCCAAAAAGAAACCGTGCTGGAGATTGCCGCGCTGCTTCAGCCCGCCCTGTCCGCCGAGATCTTCGATTTTGGCGACACGCGGTTGTTGGAACAGCTCCGGCGCATCGGGCAGCATCTGGGCATCGATCAAGGCTATGCCGAGGTGCCCCGGATCGAAGCCCTGTTCATCCAGCGCAAACTGGCAGGGCTGGTCTTGCTTGCAACGCGACTGAGCGCACAGGTGCCCATGCGACGCTTGCTGGCCCCGTATCTGTAGGCTCAGACCGCCAGTTGTTCGCAAAGCCCGCGCAGGACCTCGCGCTCGGCATTGCTCAGGTCCGCCACGCGGCTGCGGAACAAGGTCGCCTGCGAGCGCAGGACTGGTTCTTCGGCCAGCACCTTCAGGTGGTTTGCGCGCAGCGTCTCCCCGGTCGAGGTGATGTCAGCCACGGCCTCGGCGGTCAGATTGCGCACGGTGCCTTCGGTCGCGCCCTGACTGTCGACCAATTGGTAATCGGCCACGCCGCCGTCATGCAGATAGCCACGCACCAGTCGGTGGTATTTCGTGGCGATCCGCATCCGGAACCCATGCCGCGCGCGAAATGCGCTGGCGGCGGCGTCCAGATCGTCCAGCGTGTCGACATCGACCCAACAGGCCGGAACCGCGATGATCAGGTCAGCATGGCCAAAGCCCAGTTCGGCCAACGGCTCGACCTTCTGATCCCATTGAACCAGCTTTTCCTGAATAAGATCTGTGCCCGTCACGCCCAGATGGATGCGGCCAGCCGCCAGTTCGCGCGGGATCTCACCCGCGCTCAGCAGCACCAGTTCCACGCCGTCAACGCCGGTGACTTCGCCTGAATACTCGCGGTCAGACCCTGTCCGCGCCAGTCCGACGCCGCGGGCACCGAACCAGTCAAAGGTCTTTTCCATCAACCGCCCCTTCGAGGGCACGCCCAGCTTGATGCTCATTGTGCCGCCTCCAGTTCCACCAGAAGGCCGGGGCGCAACACGCCGCCCACCGCCGGGATTTCCCGCCCGCGGCCCAATTGCCGGGTCAGGGCGTCATAGCGCCCGCCCGAAGACACCGCAGGCCAGTCAGGGCGTCGGGTTTCGAGGAAACCAAAGACAAACCCGTCGTAGTATTCCATGGAACTGCGGCCATAACCCGCATCGAAGGCCAGATTAGAGACATCGACCTGACGCTTGTCCAGCGCCTCGCAGCGGCGGCCAAACCGTTCGACCGCGCCAGAAATCGCGGGCAGGTCCACTGCCATGTCCCGCAAATGCTCCAGTGCGTGCGGGCAGGTTTCCGAAACCTGCAGCAATGCCTCGATCAACGCGACCTGTTCCTCGCTCAGATAGGGCTCGGCGGCGTCAGCCTGCAGCGCAGCGATCCGGTCTTGAATTTCCCGCTCAGAGCGCAGACCGATCATCGGTCCGGCCTCGGCCATGGGATCATCACAGGACAAAAGCGCGGCACGGCTGGGGGGCACTTCACTTCGGCCGGAAAACCGATCCAGCAAAGCGCGGAACCGGCGCGGGCGCCAGATATGCCGCATCAAAGCCGTGCGCCGCGCTTCGGAGGTTTGCAGTCCGGAAACCGCCGCCGTCAAAATACCCAAATCGCCCGTGACCGCGCGCAGCCCGTAAGGCGCCAGCACCCTCGAAAACAGCGCAAAAACTTCAGCGTCAGCCGCGTCCGGATCGTCGCGATCAAAAACCTCGTACCCGACCTGAAAATATTCGGAGGCGCGTTGCGGGTGCTCTTCCTGCCGTCGGAACACTTCGCCGGCATAGGTGTAGCGGGCAGGTTCAGCGCCATCGGCCATGTGCATCTGAACCACCGGCACGGTAAAATCCGGGCGCAGCATGACTTCGCCGTGCACCGGATCGGACGAGACATAGGCCCGCGTGCGGATATCTTCGCCATAGAGGTCCAGCAGGGTTTCGGCCGGTTGCAGAATAGCGCAGTCCACGGGCTGCGCACCCGCATCCCGAAACTGCCCCTGCAAGGCAGCGGCCTTGGCTTTCACGTCAGAAAGGCTCATTCGTGCAGGTCCAGAATTTCGCGCACCTTGGCCACCAGATCGCCGCGCGGCACTTCGTATTGGCTTGGGCGTTCTTTCCACTCCTCAAGGCTGGCGTTCTCGGCCAGTTTGGCGCCAAGGATCAGGTCCTTGATCTGCACCACGCCCTTTTCAAGTTCGTCGCCGCCTTCGATTACCGCCACCGGGCTTTCACGCTTGTCCGCATACTTCAACTGATTGCCAAAGTTCTTGGGGTTGCCCAGATACACCTCGGCGCGGATCCCGGCGTTGCGCAATTCCGCAACCATGGCCTGATAATCGGCCATGCGGGCCTTATCCATGACGGTCACGACAACCGGGCCTTGGATTTTGCCGCCTATGCGCCCCTTTTCACGAAGCGCCGCAAGCAAGCGGTCGACGCCGATGCTGACACCCGTGGCAGGGACTTCCTGCCCGGTGAAGCGTTTGACCAGATCGTCATAGCGTCCGCCGCCCGCAACGCTTCCGAATTGCCGCTTGCGGCCCTTTTCGTCAAAGATTTCAAAGGTTAGTTCCGCTTCGAACACCGGCCCGGTGTAATAGCCAAGGCCGCGCACCACCGAAGGGTCAATCATGATGCGCTGAGCGCCGTAGCCCTGTGCATCCAGCAACTCGGCGATTTGCTCAAGCTCGGCCACGCCTGCGAGGCCCACCGTTGATCCGCCGATTGCGTCACGTAGATTGGCCAAGGTTTCAGACGCTTCCAACCGACCCGATGTCAAAAAGGCCAGAACCGGCTCGGCCTGATCCGCGCTCAGCCCGACGCCATCGATATAAGCGCCCGAGGCATCCAGCCGCCCCTTACCCAGCAGTTCGCGCACACCCGCTTCGCCAACCTTGTCGAACTTGTCGATGGTGCGCAGGACCGCGTCGCGCTGGTCGTCGTCGGACAGGCCCATCGCCTCAAGCACGCCGTTCAGAACCTTGCGGTTGTTGACCCGGATCAGGTAATCGCCGCGCGGAATGCCGACCTTTTCAAGCGTATCAGACAGCATGGCGCAAATCTCGGCATCCGCCGCAACGCTTGCCGCGCCGACCGTGTCCGCATCACATTGGTAAAACTGACGATAGCGCCCCGGACCCGGCTTTTCATTGCGCCAGACCGGTCCCATGGCATAGCGCCGATAGGGCAAGGGCAGATCGTTGCGGTGCTGCGCGTAGACCCGTGCCAAGGGCGCTGTCAGATCATAGCGCAGGGCCATCCATGCGTCGTCTTCATCCTGCCACGCAAAGACGCCTTCGTTCGGGCGATCCACGTCGGGCAGGAACTTGCCCAATGCCTCGACCGTCTCGACCGCGCTGCTTTCGAGCGCGTCAAAGCCGTATTGATGATAAACCTCCGCGATGGTGCGCAGCATCTCGGTGCGCTCGAGCACTTCGGTGCCAAAGTAATCGCGAAACCCCTTGGGCGTCTGCGCCTTGGGGCGGGGGGCTTTCTTCTGCTTGGCCATGGGTCTTGTCCAACTGGGAAATCCGTCGCGCCCCCTCTACCCATTTGAGGGGGTGGGGGCAAGCAAGCACACTCTTGCTGCCGCGTCTCTTTGCAAATACTCCAATCCTATAACACCGGGTAGGAGAGGCGACATGACCGAAAGCATCGAACACCTTGAAGAACGCGTCGCCCACCTGCAAAGGGCGGTCGACGATTTGTCCGATGTGATCGCCCGTCAGGATCAGGAATTGAGCAAGCTCAAGACCCAGGTCGAGGTCTTGGTGCGCCGCGAAGCTTCTAGGGAACAGGATGGCACGGGCGGGGCCTATTTCGCTGACGAACGCCCGCCACATTATTAAGCCCTATTGGCCGCCTTCGCCCATTTTCAGCCTTTGGTGTCGATGGCCAGAACCTCGCCGTCATGGACCAAAAGCGTGGTCCAGCGGGCGTTGTCCTCAAAGCGTTCGTAGATGCTGACAAAGGCGGTATTGCGGGCCAACCGGTTCGACCGTCCGCCGCAGGGCTTGCCCTTGCCGACACGGCAGACGCGCGATTTCAGCGATTCATAGGCCCGATCTGTCTCGGATCGCGTCAGCGTCGCGCCAGGCATGCCATAGTGGATCTGATCATAGGTCTCGACCGAAGCAAACATCACCAGCGCCGCCGTAAATTGCCGCGCGCAGCCATCATCGAAGCCCGTCATATAGAAATTGCGCGGCGCGGTGCTGCCGGGTGCGCTGTCATACAGCGTGAAGGGACCGCTCCGACCCGGGAAACTTTCAGCCTTTTTGCCAAGACTCGCGGCGGACACGCCGCAAAGCCGCGCAACCTTGCCATGCGGCAGCGTCACGCCCGGTCCGACCTTTTCATAATCTGGCGCGCCTGGCTTGGGACCATTGGCCGCGCTGCTGCCGCCATCCGTTGCCCCGCCACCTAGAAGACCACCGAAAAGGCCCTTCTTGCGCGGCTCAGCTTCGGGTTGGGGGGCCAAGGCGGCAAGCTGCACCTCTTCAGTCGCGGATTGTTCGGGCGCGGTTTGATCGTCCGAAGCGGCGGATTCGGCCAGCGCGTCACCCTCGACTGCAGCGTCCCCTTCCGCCTTGCCGCTATCGGCCTTTTTGCGCAAGAACCCCAGAAGCCCGCCGCGCGGCTTGTCCTGATCCGAGGCAATCGCCACAGGTTCCGCTTCGCTCAGGTTGTCTTCGGTTGGGTCGGAAAGCGCCGCAGCCTGACCGGCATCTTCTGCCATCTCGACGTCTGCCAGCCGGGGCAGCTTGGCCATAGGATCGCCGCAGGCGCCAAGGGCCAGCATGGTCACGCTCAGAATGACGAGGCGCATGAATTTCCCCCAAGAGACGCGCGGTTTTGAAGGCCCTTCTAACGCGACACGCGCCCCAAGGTCCACATATACGGACGGATTGCGCGGATTACCGCAAGGGAATCGCTTTAGAAATCCTCAACCGCGAGCACCCCATCGAGGGATTTGATGGCGCCCTTTATCTCGGGCGTGACCGGGAAAACCTGCTTGAGGTCCATCTCGACCTCGCCCGGCAAACCGGCGTCGTTCAGGCACAACAGCACCGGGCCGCGCGCCGCTTTTGGCATCTGTTCGGCCGCCCGCCCAAGAACCGAGGCGATATGCGGCATGCAAATCGCGTCCTCGACAAAGATCCGCAGCCCCATGACCCCGCCGCCAGCGGCCACGGCATCCACCGGCGCCACGCCCCGCGCCAACAATTTGAGTTGATCGCTTTCCATCGTCGCCTCGACGGTGACGACCACCTTGGATCCGGTCTCAAGATATTCACGCGATTTTTCCAGCGTCTCGGAAAACAACGTCACCTCGTAGGCGCCGGTCGGATCAGAGAGCTGCGCAAAGGCAAATCGGTTACCACGCGCTGATTTTCGTTCCTGCCGCCCGGCCACGACGCCCGCCAGCTTGGCCACCAAGGCGCCGCGCTCGGCGCGGGCTGTGATCTCGTCCAACGTTACGACGTCCTGCCGTTTCAGCGCCGCCATGTAATCGTCGAGCGGGTGGCCGGACAGGTAGAAGCCGACGGCCTTGAACTCTTCGGCCAGACGTTCTGCGGGCAACCAGTCAGACACCGGGGACATGCGGGGCTCGGGCAGATCATCGCCCGCTTCGCCAAACAGCGATACCTGCGCGCTGGCCTTTTGTTCGTGTACCGCAGCAGAATAGGCGACCAGCGCGTCGAGGCTGTCAAACACCCGGCGACGGTTCGAATCGAGCTGATCAAAGGCCCCTGCCCGCGCCAGCATCTCCATCGGGCGCTTGCCCACACGTTTCAGATCAACCCGCCGCGCCAGATCGAACAGCGTGGCAAAGGCACGGTCCCCCCGCCCCGCGACGATCAGGTTCATCGCATCGACGCCAACGTTTTTCAACGCGCCCAAGGCATAGACCAATTCGCCGTTCACCACGTCAAAGGTTGCCAAAGACCGGTTCACGCAGGGCGGCACCCAAGGCAGTTTCAGCCCCTTGCGGACCTCTTCGAAATAGATCGCCAGCTTGTCGGTCAGGTGGATATCGCAATTCATGACGCCAGCCATGAATTCCACCGGGTGGTTCGCTTTCAGCCATGCCGTCTGGTAGGACACCACCGCGTAGGCCGCTGCGTGCGATTTGTTGAAGCCGTAGTTGGCGAATTTTTCCAGAAGGTCGAAAACCTGGGTCGCCTTTTTCTTGTCGACGCCGTTGGCCATGGCTCCGGCTTCGAACTTGGGCCGTTCCTTGGCCATTTCCTCGGCGATCTTCTTACCCATCGCGCGGCGCAGCAGGTCGGCGCCGCCAAGGCTGTATCCGGCCATGACCTGCGCGATCTGCATCACCTGTTCCTGATAAACGATGATGCCCTGGGTTTCGGCAAGGATGTGGTCAATCGACGGATGGACCGAGGTGATCTCCTTGAGGCCATTCTTGACCTCACAATAGGTCGGGATGTTCTCCATCGGGCCGGGACGATACAACGCCACAAGCGCCACGATGTCCTCGATACAGGTGGGTTTCATGCGCTTGAGCGCATCCATCATCCCCGAGCTTTCCACCTGGAACACGGCAACGGTCTTGGCCGCCGCATACAGCTTATAGGTCGCCTCATCATCCAGCGGGATGAGGTTCATCTGGTTCTCGGCGCCCTCGGCAGGCTGATAAAGCTCGGTGCCATCGGCAGCGATATGGATCGGGCGGCCGGATTTCAGGATCAGGTTGACTGCGTTCTGAATGACGGTCAGCGTTTTCAGACCGAGAAAGTCAAATTTGACCAGCCCCGCCTGCTCCACCCATTTCATGTTGAATTGCGTCGCCGGCATGTCCGAGCGCGGATCGCGGTAGAGCGGAACCAACTGGTCCGTGGGACGGTCCGCGATCACCACTCCTGCCGCGTGCGTCCCTGCCGAGCGCAACAGCCCTTCGACCTGCTGGCCATAGGTCAACAGCCGGTCCACAACCTCTTCGTTGCGGGCCTCTTCGGCAAGGCGCGGCTCGTCCCGCAGGGCTTGCTCGATGCTGACGGGTTTGACCCCCTCGACCGGGATCATCTTGGACAGACGGTCAACCTGCCCGTAGGGCATTTGCAGAACGCGGCCCATGTCGCGCACCGCCGCCTTGGACAAAAGCGCGCCAAAGGTGATGATCTGCCCCACCTTGTCGTGGCCGTATTTCTCCTGGACATAGCGGATGACTTCTTCGCGCCGGTCCATGCAAAAGTCGATGTCGAAGTCGGGCATCGACACCCGTTCGGGGTTCAGGAACCGTTCGAACAGCAGCGAATAGCGCAACGGGTCAAGGTCGGTGATGGTCAGCGCATAGGCCACAAGACTGCCCGCGCCCGAGCCCCGCCCCGGCCCCACCGGAATATCATGGTCCTTGGCCCATTGGATGAAATCGGCCACGATCAGAAAGTAGCCGGGAAAGCCCATGCCCTCGATGATCCCAAGCTCAAAATCCAGCCGTTCCTGATATTCTTCGACCGTGACCGCATGCGGGATCACCGCCAGTCGCGCCTGCAACCCTTCGTTCGCCATGCGGCGCAGTTCGGCCACCTCGTCATCGGCGAATTTCGGCAGGATCGGATCGCGTTTGTAGGCCATGAAGGCGCAGCGCCGCGCGATCTCGACCGTGTTTTCCAAGGCCTCGGGCAGATCGGCAAAAAGGGTCGCCATTTCCTCGGGAGATTTCATGTAGTGCTGCGGGGTCAACCGGCGGCGCGGTTCCTGCTGGTCGACATAGGCGCCCTCGGCAATACAGATGAGCGCATCGTGCGCCTCGTACATTTCGGACTTGGGGAAATAGACATCATTCGTCGCTACCAGCGGCAGGCCCATGTCATAGGCCATTTCGACAAAGCCGCGTTCGGTCAGCTTTTCTGCTTCGGGCGCGCCGTCCTCTCCGGGGTGACGTTGGAGTTCCACGTAAAGGCGGTCGCCAAAGACACCCGCCAACCGCTCCATCAACGCCTGCGCCGCCGGGCGCTGCCCTGCCCGCAACAGCCGCCCCAGCGGCCCATCCGGACCGCCGGTCAGGCAGATGACATCCGCAGAATGCTGCGCCAGTTCCTCGATCGACACGAATGGCAACTCGCTGCCCTCGCGCAGATAGAGGCAGGAATTGAGCTTCATCAGGTGTTCATAACCCGTCTCGGTCTGCGCCAGCAGCACCACAGGCGCGGGCGGTTTCGGACGTTCGCCCTGCGCCGGTTCAAGATAGCGCAGATCGACCTGGCAGCCGATGATCGGCTGAATGCCCGCGCCGCTGGCCGAAACTGAAAACTCCAGTGCCGAGAACAGGTTGTTGGTGTCCGTCACGGCGACGGCGGGCATGCCCATCGCCTCGCACATTCCGGGAAGTTTCTTGAGACGAACCGCGCCTTCCAGCAAGGAATACTCGGTGTGCACACGCAGGTGAATGAATCGGGGATCAGCCATGGCGCTACGATATGTTGTGGCCGCGGTCAGGGAAACCCCTCTGTGCAGCAGAATAAACCCACTTGCATTACCCGACTGTTTTTATCAGAATACGGAAAAGCTCAAAACGAAAGGCTCTTCCACATGCGTATACTTCCCGCTCTCGTCCTGACACTCGCTCCGTTGGCGGCCCATGCCTCGGGCCCCGGCGAAAGCCACCCCTCCGGCCCAGCCTATCTTGAAGGTGGTACGCTCACTTACGAAGTATTCGAAGCCTCCGTGGCCCACGTCGACATCGAATCCTGCCCAGCCGAGTTCGACCCCGAAGCCGTGTTCTGCCGCATGACGCTGGTCAACGATGCCGCCCACGTCTTTGTCTTTTCCTTCGAGGGCGATCAGCCCCTGTTGGCCGTCAAATCCTACGAGTTGAACGATGGATTTTTGCCGTTCTAAGCGCCTCAGCTGCGCGACAAAGGCAACTCCCGCAACAGCATTGAGGCAAGGCAGGCCATAGTCGCCGCGCCCGCCGCGATCCAGAAAACCGGGTGCAGGGCCTCGCTGAAGCCCTGCATCACCAGTGTCTGGGTCTCTGGTGGCAGGGCGCGCACCATATCAGCGCCAAGCGAGCGCAGCCCGCCTTCGGCCGCGTCCGGCATGACCTGTGACACGTTCCGCGCAAGACCCGCACTGAATACCGCACCGAAACCTGCCGTTCCCAACGCGCCACCAATCAGCCGGAACATATTGGCACTGGCCGTGCCCACGCCCATCATCGATATTGGAACCGCGTTCTGGATCGCCGCAACGCCGACCGAAAAGACCGGCCCAAGACCCAGCCCCACGAGCACCATCACTCCGGCAATCAGCCACAGCGGGCTTTGCGCCGTGATCATCGCCATCGCCACCATCGCAACAGCCAAAAGCCCGGTCGACAGCGTCGGCATCAGTTTGTAGCGCCCGGTATTTGACATAATCTTGCCCGCGCCCATCGAGGCCGTCAGCAGCCCCCCCATCATTGGCACAAGGAACAGCCCCGAGTTGGTCGGCGAAACGCCCTTCACCACCTGAAGGAACAGCGGCAGAAAGGTGATCGTCCCAAACATCGCCATACCGACAAGAAAGCCGACAAAGTTGACCACGACAAAGGTGTTGTTGATGAAAAGGCTCATCGGCAGGATCGGCTCATCGGCGCGCAGCTCGGCCCAGACAAAGCCAGCCAGCGCCAGTGCCCCGGTCGCCAGCAGAGCCGCAGTCTGCTGCGCATCTGCCGCATTCGGCACCAGCACGATCGAAGCCAGCAACGTCGTCAAAAGCGCAGCACCGACGTAGTCGACCTTGCGTTTGGGCCGCTCGGCCCGGCGCGGCAGAGCGTAGCCCAGAACCACAAAGGCCAGCAGCCCCACCGGCAGGTTGACGAAAAAGATCCAGTGCCATCCGACGTTTTCAACGATGAAGCCGCCCAAAAGCGGCCCGATCACGGTGGAAATCCCAAAGGCGGCGCCCAAAAGCCCCTGCGCCATCCCCCTGTCGCGTGCCGGAAGCAGATCACCCACCGTCGCCATCGAGGTCACGATCAGCGCTCCGGCCCCAGCGCCCTGAATCGCGCGCCCCACAATGACAACCGTCATGGATTGCGCAACGCCGCAGACCACGGCTCCGATCATGAAGACGATGATGCCATTCTGCAAAACCGCCTTGCGGCCGTACATGTCGCCCAGCTTTCCCGCCATCGGCGCCGCGATCGTCGAGGCCAGCAAATAGGCCGTGATCACCCATGTCAGATGATCCATCCCCCCCAGATCGGCCACCATGATCGGCAGCGCCGTCGAAACGATGGTCTGCCCCAGAGAGGCAAACAGCAAGGTCGCGGCGATCGCGCCCAGAATGACCTTGATCATGGTTGGATCAGGTGGGTCGACGTAGGTCGAAGAAGCATCGGCAAGTGGCATCAGAAGCCCTCAAAAGCAGAAATCGCCCCGCCCGGCGCGTCTTGGACTGGCCAGATGGGGGCGATTGAATCATAACGTGTTTGAGGTTAAATATGTGCTGATGGCAAATACATGTCAACAGCATGTATTATTTGCACCACCGAAGGATCGATATGGGCGAACGCGACGAAATCCTGAAAGGCAGACTGGCAAGGGCCGGAATCGATGAAGATACCGGGCAGGCGGCGCTGGACGTTGATGCCGTTTTGCAGGTCTGGCGGCGCAAGGTTGTCAAACGCGAATTGGGGCACCGCGCGCTGCACGATCTTGGCCTACCGATCGATCTTGCGCAGTTGGATGTGCTCATGGCCGTCTGGGCGCCCGCCAATGAATTTGGCGATGACGCTGGCGCGGAAACCATGGTCTCGACCGTGGCGACCCGCCTGAATATTGACCCCTCGCGCGCCAGCCGCGTCACCTCGGAACTGATCAAGCAGGGCCACCTGCGCCGCGCCGTCAGTCAGGCCGACGCCCGCCGCGCCGTGTTGGAGTTGACCCCGTCCGGAATCCAGATGGTCGAGGCGGTGCGAACCTACAAATTCCTCGTGCTCGGATCCTACCTCAAGGATTGGACCAAAGAGGAAATAACCACGTTCCTGCCTTTGCTCGCCCGATTCAGCGCTTGGTCCGAACGTGCCGCCACGCCCAGCGGCCCAGTCTCTGACCAAGTCGCCAAGTTGCGAAATACGCTCACGGAATTGCACGCGGACAGCGGAAAATCGACGCCCAAATAACGGGCATCCAGCTCTCCTTGCCCAATCACCGAGCAAGTTTTTCCTTGCCAAGTTCGTTCCCGCGCGCCTAGCCTGACTTTAACAGGGACAATTCGCGCGCTTTCTACGCCGCATCGAGGGCGCGCACCCCAACGGGGAAATTCAAGTAAGGCGGCAGGCTTTTCACCATGAACATCACCTTTCTTCTGAACGGAGAGAGCGTAGACCTGAGCGACGTGGACCCCACGGTCACGCTGTTGGACTGGTTGCGCGAAACCCGCGGACTTAAGGGCACCAAGGAAGGGTGCAACGAAGGCGACTGCGGCGCCTGTACAGTCATGGTACAGGACGAAGGTGGCGCGCGCTCTCTGAACGCCTGCATCCTTTTCCTGCCGCAACTGCAAGGCAAGGCGATCCGCACGGTCGAGGGCCTTGCCGCCCCCGATGGCACACTGCATCCAGTGCAACAGGCCATGATCGAGCATCACGGCTCGCAATGCGGGTTCTGCACACCGGGCTTCGTCGTCTCCATGGCCACCGCCCATCTGAACGGCGCGACGAATTTCGATGATGCCCTCGCAGGAAACCTGTGCCGGTGCACCGGCTACGCGCCGATCATCCGCGCCGCCAAGGCTGCCAAGGATCACCCTGTTCCCGACCATTTGAAAGCCGACCAGTCTTTCACTGGTCAGAAAATATCCTCGGGGGGTCCGGGGGGCGGAAAGCCCCCCGGGTTCCACACACCCGAAACCTCGGAAGAACTTGCCGAGCTCACAGCCCGCCACCCCGACGCCACCCTGATCGCTGGGGCGACGGATGTCGGCCTCTGGGTCACCAAACAATTGCGCGATCTGGGCGAAGTCATCTTCCTGAACCGCTGCAAAGACCTGCAACAAATCGACGAGACCGATGACGCCTTCCGCATTGGCGCAGGTGTCACGATGGACCGCGTTCATGCCCTGATACAGGATGCCTACCCGTCTTACGCCGAAATGATCCGCCGCTATGGCTCGACCCAGGTGCGCAACGCGGCGACCCTCGGTGGCAATATCGCGAACGGCTCGCCCATCGGGGACAACCCGCCAGCCCTGATCGCCCTTGGCGCCACCTTGCACCTGCGCTACCGCGAAACCCGGCGCGAAATGCCGCTTGAGGATTTCTTTATCGACTACGGCAAACAAGACCGCCACCCCGGCGAGTTCGTAGAGGCCGTGACCATCCCAAAGGGGCTGGACCGGTTGAAAGTCTACAAGCTGTCAAAACGCTTCGATCAAGACATCTCGGCGGTTTGTGGCGCCTTCAATGTCACCGTCGTTGACGGGAAGGTGGCCGCTGCTCGTATCGCCTTTGGCGGTATGGCCGGCACTCCCAAGCGGGCACGCGCGGTGGAAACCGCCATCACCGGAAAGCCTTGGAACGACGACACTCTGGTCGCCGCATGGGACGCATGGGAAGACGATTTCATGCCGCTTTCAGACATGCGCGCCAGCGCGCAGTATCGGCTGAGCGCGGCCCGCAATATGTTGTCTCGCGCTCTACTTGAAGACCTCGGCGCCGCGACCTCGGTTCTACAGGTGCAGCCATGAGTGTTTCCAAACCCCTGCCCCACGACGCCGCGCGCCTGCATGTTACCGGCGCGGCCCGCTATATCGACGATATCCCTGCCCCGGCGGACGCCCTGCACCTGGCCTTTGGTCTGGCACAGATCGCAGCGGGCCGGATCACCTCGATCGACCTTGACCCGGTGCGCAACGCACCCGGCGTGCTGAAGGTCTGGGAGGCCGCCGATCTGCCATCAGAGTGCGACTGCTCACCCTCTGCGCATGATGAGCCGATGTTGTCTGGCCATACGATCAAATACCTCGGTCAGCCGGTCTTTTTGGTGGCAGCCACCAGCCACCTCGCCGCCCGCCGCGCCGCGCGGCTGGCCAAGATCGACTACCAGACCCGCGACGCCATCCTGACCATCGACGAAGCCATGGATGCCGGCAGCAGCTTTGGCGCACCGCGCATCTGGAAACGCGGCGATGCTGGCGAGGCGATCGACACCGCGCCCAATGTGGTCGAAGGGCAGATCACCATGGGCGGGCAAGAGCATTTCTACCTCGAAGGCCAATGCGCCATGGCCCTGCCGCAAGAAGGCGGGGACATGCTGGTGCACAGCTCGACCCAGCACCCGACCGAGATCCAGCACAAGGTCGCCCATGCGCTGCACATCCCGATGCACGCGGTGCGGGTGGAAACCCGCCGCATGGGCGGCGGCTTTGGCGGAAAGGAAAGTCAGGGTAACGCTCTGGCCATCGCCTGCGCCGTGGTCGCGGCACAAACTGGGTGCCCGGCGCGCATGCGCTATGATCGCGACGACGATTTCATGATCACCGGCAAACGCCATGATTTCCGCATCGAATACCGCGCGGGCTATGATGACGAAGGCCGCGTGACTGGTATCGAGTTCGTGCAACTGGCACGCTGCGGCTGGGCCCAGGATCTATCCCATCCGGTTGCCGACCGCGCCATGCTGCATGCAGACAACGCCTATTGGCTGCCGCATGTACGGATCGAAAGCCACCGTTTGAAAACCAACACCCAAAGCGCCACGGCCTATCGCGGCTTTGGCGGCCCTCAGGGCATGCTGGGGATCGAACGGGTGATGGATCACATTGCCTTTGAACTGGGCCGCGACCCGTTGGAGGTTCGGCGGGCGAATTACTATGCCGCTGCCGGTGAAGGGGGGCCAGCCCCCCGTCCTGCGGACTCCCCCCGGGATATTTCAGGACCAGTGAAGTTGGGCAGCGGTGCGGAAGATGCTGACCTGACCTCGCGCGGGGCACAGGGTGTGGTGCCAGAAGGCGTGGTCGAAACCGCGCCCGACGATGTGCAATCCACGCCTTATGGGCAACCTGTGACAGATTTCATTCTGCACGAGATGACTCAAACGCTGAGCGAGAGCGCCGAATATCAGGCCCGCCGCACGACTGTGGCCGAGTGGAACGCCGCCAACCCTGTGCTCAAACGAGGGATCGCTTTGACGCCGGTGAAGTTCGGGATTTCCTTTACGCTGACGCATCTCAATCAGGCCGGCGCCTTGGTGCATGTCTATCAGGACGGCTCGATCGCCATGAACCATGGCGGCACGGAGATGGGACAAGGGTTGTTTCAGAAAGTGGCGCAGGTTGCGGCATCCGAGTTCGGCGTTGCGATCGACGCCGTCAAGATCACTGCGACCGACACCGCGAAGGTCCCCAATACCTCTGCCACGGCGGCATCGTCCGGGTCGGACCTGAACGGCATGGCGGTCAAGGCGGCCTGCCAGACGATCCGAGGGCGAATGGCCGACCATCTGGCGCAGTGTTTCGGTGACGACCCGCAGGACGTTGAGTTCAAGGACGGGATCGTTCTGGTCGGCGGCAACAAGCTGCCCTTCGCCGAAGCCGCCAAGCTGTGTTACGAGAGCCGGATCAGCCTGTCGTCGACCGGCTTTTACAAAACGCCCAAGGTCGAGTGGAACTCTGAACTCGGACAAGGGCGCCCGTTTTTCTACTTTGCCTATGGTGTCAGTTGCTCGGAGGTGGTGATCGACACGCTGACCGGGGAATACCGCATCCTGCGCAGCGATATTCTGCATGATTGCGGCACCTCACTGAACCCGGCATTGGACAAGGGGCAGATCGAGGGCGGTTTTGTTCAGGGCGCAGGCTGGCTGACCACCGAGGAGTTGGTCTGGGACGCGGATGGACGCCTGCGCACCCACGCGCCTTCAACCTACAAGATCCCGGCCTGTTCCGACCGACCCGACGTTTTCAATGTGGACCTGTGGGAACAGCGCAATCGCGAAGAGACGATCTATCGCTCCAAGGCGGTGGGTGAGCCGCCGTTCATGCACGGCATTTCGGTGCTCATAGCCCTTTCCGATGCGGTTGCGGCCTGCGGTCCGGGTTACCCGTCGCTGGATGCGCCTGCGACGCCCGAGGCCATCCTACGGGCCGTGCGAAAGATGCGCAATGAGCTTTGATCTGGCCACCCTGCGCGACGCCATCGCGCGCCACGGGTGCGTGGCCCGTGTGGTGGTGGCCGGGGTTTCGGGCAGCGCCCCGCGCGAGGTTGGCGCCTCCATGCTGGTCTGGCGCGAGAGCCCCGGGGCCTATGGGCAAAGCGGCACCATTGGCGGCGGCGCCTTGGAGTTGGATGCCGCTATGCGCGCTTTTGAACGTGCGGGCGCCAGTCGCCATGCCTTGGGGCCGGATATGGGGCAATGCTGCGGCGGAGCGGTGACGCTGTGGACCGAGCAGTTTGATCGCGCTGCCTTGGAGCGGCTCGAAGGGCAGGCGATCATTGCGCGTGGCCCCGGCGACATGCCACTTGCGGTCCATCGTATGCTGTCCAAGGCGCGTGGACTGGGCGAAGGCCTTGCGCCGCAACTGGCAGGCGGCTGGATGGTTGAGCCGATCACCCGCCCCACCCGAGACTTGTGGATTTGGGGCGCGGGCCATGTCGGCCGGGCTTTGGTCGATACACTGTCGCCGTTGCCCGAGATCGCGATCACGTGGCTGGACACCGCCCCCGACCGCTTTCCTGATGAGACTCCGGCAAGCGTGACGGCGATCCCAGCCACGCAGCCGCAGGCCTTGGTTCCCCACGCTCCAGAAACCGCCGAGCACCTGATCCTGACCTATTCTCATGCGCTTGATCTGGAGCTTTGTCATGCCGTTCTGAACCATGGGTTCGGCTTTTGCGGGTTGATCGGGTCGAAGACGAAATGGGCACGCTTTCGCAACCGATTGGCCAAACTGGGCCACACAATTGATGAAATAGACCGCATCTGCTGCCCAATTGGGCAGAAATCTCTGGGCAAACACCCCTCGGCCATTGCCATCGGCGTCGCCGCACAGCTACTAAAACTGCAAAAAAGGAACGGGGACACGTGTCAGACATCCTTCTTGGCATCCGGGGCCTGACCAAGGCCTATCCCGGGGTGGTGGCGAATGACGACGTGTCCTTCGACATCCGCAAAGGCGAGATTCATGCTCTTTTGGGCGAAAACGGCGCGGGAAAATCCACGCTGGTCAAGATGATCTATGGCCTCGTTTCGCCCGACAAGGGCGGCATGGACTTGGACGGTGCAAGTTTCGCGCCCTCGAAACCTTCCGAAGCGCGGCAAAGCGGCGTGGCCATGGTCTTCCAGCACTTTTCGCTATTCGATGCCTTGGACGTGGCCGAAAACGTCGCGCTTGGTATGGAGAACCCGCCACCGATGCGGGATCTGTCCAAGCGCATCCGCGAGGTGTCGGAACTGTACGGCCTGCCGCTTGACCCGTCGCGCACCGTCGGCACGCTGTCAGCCGGAGAGCGGCAGAGGGTGGAGATCATCCGCTGCTTGCTGCAAAACCCGCGCCTTCTGATCATGGATGAGCCAACCAGCGTCTTGACGCCGCAAGAGGTGGATATCCTCTTTGAGACCCTGCTCAAGCTGAAGGCCGAAGGCACCTCGATCCTCTATATCTCGCACAAGCTCGAAGAAATCCGGGCGATCTGCGATCACGCCACGATCCTGCGGCTGGGGAAAAAGGTGGCCACCTGCACGCCGTCTGAAACCTCGGCGCGCGAGCTGGCCGAACTGATGGTCGGCAGCAGCTTTGCCTCGCCCGTGGCACGCAAAAGCGCCCTTGGCGACGTGCTGCTGCAAGCCAAGGGCCTGAGCCTGCCCGCCCCCGGCGCCTTTGGCACCCCCCTGCGGGACATCTCGTTCGAAGTGCGCGCGGGCGAAGTTCTGGGCATCGGCGGTGTCGCCGGGAACGGACAGGACGAACTGCTTGCCGCTCTTTCGGGCGAGCGGACCTCGGCCCCCGGGACCGTGCAACTCAGGGGACAAGACATCAGTCAAAGCGGCCCGATCGCGCGCCGCGAAGCAGGCCTTTTGTCTGCGCCCGAAGAACGCCTTGGCCACGCGGCCGCCCCCGACATGAGCCTGATCGAAAACGGCGTCCTGACGGCAGCCCGGCGTCGCAACCTACTGAACGGCGGCATGATCAACTGGGCCAAGGCGCGGGCCTTTTCCGAAGAGGTGATCGAACGTTTTGACGTACGCACCCCTAGCCCGCGCACCGCGGCGCGGGCGCTTTCGGGCGGCAACCTGCAAAAATACGTTGTTGGACGCGAGATCCTGCAAGACCCTGACGTGCTGATTGTGAACCAGCCGACATGGGGCGTGGACGCCGCCGCGGCGGCTGCGATCCGGCAGGCGCTTTTGGATCTTGCCGGAAAAGACGCGGCGATCATCGTGATCTCTCAGGACCTTGATGAACTTCTGGAAATATCGGACCGCTTTTGTGCCTTGAACGAAGGGCGCCTGTCGGCGGCGCGCGCGGTAACGGAGCTCGACATGGAGCAGATCGGCCTGATGATGGGCGGCGCGCATGACATGGAGGTGGCCCATGTGGATGCCTGATCCAAGCCCCATGTCAGGGGCGCTGAAAGGCGCAGACCGAGGTTCGAAGTCCTCTGGAAAGCGGCTGGGGCATCAGCACCGGGCAACTTCTGTCTTTGGCAATTGTTCAATTCCGACCACGGCGCGCGTATCGCAGGAGAGGCTATCATGATCCGGCTCGACAAGCGCCCGCAGCCGTCGCGGCTTTGGACGGCAATCACGCCTGTTTTCGCGGTCCTTCTGACCATGCTGGTCGGCGGGCTGATGTTCGCCTCGCTCGGCACCGATCCGTTCGAGGCGATCCGCACGATCTTTTGGGATCCGCTGTTTCATCCGCAATTCGCCGCCTTCTCGCGCCCGCAACTGTTGGTCAAGGCAGCGCCGCTGATCCTGATCGCCATTGGTTTGTCGATCGGCTTCAAGGCCGGGATCTGGAACATCGGCGCTGAAGGGCAGTACATCATGGGCGCGATTTGCGGCGCCGGGGCGGGGCTGGCCCTGTACCCCTCGGAAAGCGTGCTGATTTTCCCGCTGATGATCGTTGCGGGCGCTTTGGGTGGCTGGGCCTGGGCGATGATCCCGGCGCTGCTCAAGACACGGTTCAGGACCAACGAAATCCTTGTCTCGCTGATGCTGGTCTATGTAGCCGAGAATATTCTGGCCTCCGTTTCCTCGGGACTGTTGCGCAATCCCGAAGGCATGGGTTTTCCCGGATCGCGCAATTTCAAACAGTGGGACGCCGCCCATAACGCCGAGATTTTTGCCAATACGGGCATGCATTGGGGTGTGGTCTTTGCCCTCATGGCGGTGATTGCTGCCTATGTCCTGATGGCGCGGCACATTCAGGGGTTCAACATCCGATTGACCGGCGAAGCGCCGCGCGCCGCCCGGTTTTCCGGCGTAGACCCGGTGCGGATCGTGGTCCTGTGCCTTGGCATCTCGGGGACGCTGGCGGGAATGGCCGGGCTGTTCGAGGTGTCCGGACCCGCGGGCCAGATCAGTATCGACTTCAATTCCGGCTATGGGTTTACCGCTATTATCGTCGCCTTTCTTGGCCGGTTGCACCCGGTGGGCATCTTGCTGGCAGGGTTGCTCATGGCGCTGACGTATATCGGCGGCGAACTCGCCCAACTGATGCTCGGCCTGCCCGGAGCCTCGATCCAGTTGTTTCAGGGGATGCTGCTGTTCTTCCTGCTGGCGACGGACGTCTTTACCAATTACCGCCTGCGCATTGGGCACAGGGAGGCTGCGTAATGGATCTGAGCTCAATCAACCCTATCCTTCTGATCGCCTCGATCATGGTGTCTGCCACGCCGATCCTTCTGGCCGCCATCGGAGAGATGGTGGTGGAGAAATCCGGCGTGCTCAACCTTGGTGTCGAGGGCATGATGATCACCGGTGCGGTGGTCGGCTTTGCCGTGGCCGTCAACACCGGCAGCCCCGGTCTGGGCTTTGTGGCCGCCGCCCTCGCCTCGGCTTTGCTGAGCCTTTCGTTCGGCTTCCTGACCCAATACCTGCTGTCCAATCAGGTCGCCACCGGCCTGGGTCTGACGCTGGTCGGGCTGGGCCTGTCCAGCCTGATCGGCAAACCCTATGAAGGGATGAAATCCGTTACCCTGCCGAAACTGCACATTCCGCTGCTGTCGGATATCCCGGTGCTGGGGCGGATGCTCTTTTCGCATGACATCATGGTTTATCTGTCGCTGGCCCTGGTGGTCTGCGTCTGGGCCTTTCTCAAATACACCCGCGCAGGGCTGATCCTGCGCGCGGTTGGCGAAAGCCACGACAGCGCCCATGCGCTTGGCTACAAGGTTGTGTGGGTGCGCCTGATGGCAATCGTCTTTGGTGGTGCCTGCGCGGGCCTTGGCGGCGCGTATCTTTCGCTGGTGCGGGTCCCGCAGTGGACCGAGGGCATGACAGCCGGCGCTGGCTGGATCGCGCTGGCCATCGTGGTCTTTGCAAGCTGGCGCGCCGGGCGCGTGGCCGTCGGCGCTTACCTTTTCGGCGGCGTCACCGTGCTGCAACTCAACCTTCAGGCGGCCGGGGCAAATGTACCTGTCGCCCTCTTGTCCGCATCACCCTATCTGATAACGATCCTTGTGCTCGTCATCATCTCGGCCCGGGGGGCGCATGGTGCGCCTGCCTCCCTTGGTCGGGCTTTCCATGCCTCAAGCTGAGGCCAAACAAACCACCACCCAACTCAACAGGGGAACCTACATGCTCAGAAGAACACTGCTCACCACTGCCGCGATGGCGCTTGGCCTTGGCACCGCTGCCTTTGCCGAAAGCCATGGCGACCCCGTCACAGCCGGTTTCATTTATGTCGGCCCGGTCGGCGATGGCGGCTGGACCTACGAGCACAACCAGGGCCGTCTGGCCGTGGAAGAGCACTTTGGCGACAAGGTCAAAACCATTTATCAGGAAAGCGTCCCCGAAGGCGCTGACGCTGAACGCGCGATCACCCAGATGGCCCTTTCCGGTGCAGACATCATCTTTACCACCTCGTTCGGCTATATGGACCCGACGCTGGCCGTGGCCGAAAAGTTCCCGAACGTGAAGTTCGAGCACGCCACCGGGTTCAAGCGCGCTGAAAACGTCGGCACCTACAGCGCCCGTTTCTACGAAGGTCGCGCCATTCAGGGCCATATCGCAGGTTCGATGACCAAGACCAACAAGATCGGTTATATCGCCTCCTTCCCGATCCCCGAGGTCATCCGCGGTATCAACAGCGCCTATATCCACGCCAAAAAGGTCAACCCGGACGTCGAGTTCAAGATCATCTGGGCCTACACCTGGTTCGACCCCGCGAAAGAGGCCGACGCCGCCAAGGCGCTGATCGAACAGGGTTGTGACGTGGTGCTGCAGCACACCGACTCCACCGCGCCGCAGGCCGCTGCCGCCGAAGCAGGCAATGTGATCACCTTTGGGCAAGCATCGGACATGTCCGAATACGCCCCCAGCCCGCGCGTCTCGGCGATCATCGACAACTGGAAGCCGTACTACATCAAGCGCATTCAGGCGGTCATGGACGGCACCTGGGAAAGCGATGACACCTGGGATGGCATCGGCCCCGGCATGGTCGGCATCGGTGAAATCACCGACGCGGTTCCTGAAAACGTCAAGGCCGAGGCGCTGGCGTTGAAAGAGCAGATCGGCTCGGGCGCGTATCACCCCTTCACCGGGCCGCTCAACAAGGCCGATGGCTCGGTCTGGTTGGCCGAAGGTGAGACAGCCGATGACGGCACGCTGGCCGGGATGAACTTTTACGTCGAAGGCATCGACGCGGAAATCCCGAACTAAGCCGCGCGCATCACATCCTGTTGGGCCTCGCATCGACTTGGCCCAGTCAAAAGCCCCGCTTCGCGCGGGGCTTTTTCATATGCGTCATCACTTTGGCCGAGGCACCGAACCTGCATCCCCGGGGGTGTTGGACCAATCAGCCACTCTTTGCCGAACGCCAAGAAAGCCCCAAGGAATCAATCCAGTCTCTCTTGCTTAACCTGTATTCCGCATGCTTTATGCTGCCATAAGGGGTGTTTTACATCAGCGTATGGCAGCAAGGAAGATTTCATGTCCAAAGATGTTTTTTCATTAGATATCAACGATTCCGGCTTTTTCTGGAACGATGCCTACCTGAACCGCATGAACAATCGCGCGCAGCGGATATTTTCCTTTGATCCGGCCCTGATCCAAGACGCACGCGTGCTCGATATCGGCGCGCGCTATGGCTTTTGGTCGTGGGCCGCGCATCAGTTGGGTGCCGCGGAAACCGTTGGCATCGAGGGCCGTCAGGAAAGCGCCAATCGCGGTGACAAACTGATGGCGCCGTATAAACATGACTACCTGATCGGCAACGCCTTTGACATCATGCCCAAGCTCGCGGATCAAGGGCAGACCTTTGACGTGATGCTGAACCTTGGCTTCTATTACCACATCTACGACCACTACGGCATGCTCAAGCTTATGGACGCGCTCAAGCCCAAGGTGATTGTCATCGACAGCGAAATCGATGACAGCGACGAACCCGTGGTCCGCATCCGCAAGGAAAAGACCTGGGAGCCGAACAACGCCATCGCCGAGGTTGAAGGCCAGGAGTTTTCGGCTGTCGGCAATGCCAGCCGCGGCACGATCAAGCTCTTGGCAGAGTGTTTCAACTACAACGTGCAATGGTGCGATTGGTCCAATCTGAGCAACACCGAAGAATGCGCTGACTACGTCAACCGCCAGCGGTTCACCTGTCTTCTGACCAAGGACAGCAACGCCTGAAACCGTCAGGTCTGCTCTATTGCAGCTTGCGCGGCCGGACCGACATCTGCCCATAGATCTGGCACCCCAGCGTCACCTGAAGCGCGTCCACCAAATCCTCGACCGTTTCGGCGGACAGATATTGCCCGCCGGTCCTGTCAGCCAGACAACGTGCGACGCTGACCACCGTGCTTTCGGCTTTGTCTTCCCAACTGAAATGGGAACTTCTCACTTTGAAGCCTATGACGTGCACGGTCAGGTCCGCGCCGTCCGCCGCCAGTTCCGCAGCAAGCTGACAGGGCTCTCCGCCACAAGTTTCATCCCCGTCCGTGATCAGCACAATCGCCCCCGGCTCGCTGCGGTACTCAAGCGTTTCTGCGGCCAGTCGCACGCCTTCGGTCAGGGGGGTGCCGCCAACCGGAAGCAGGGCATCGACTTCGGCGGTGATACGCGGAGCCGCGTCCCATTGCGGGCCAAAACGCAATTCGGTGTTGCGGCAGGTGCGATCACCCCCCGGACCATAGATCACAAGGCCAAGCCGCCGTATCGAAGCAATCCGTGGCAGAACATCATGCAGGGCTTGGCGCGCCTCGGAAATCCGCGGGACGCCGATTTTGTTAAAGCCCATTTCCGCCATGCTGCCAGATCCGTCAAAGACGATCATGGCATCTTCGGTGCAGCTTTCTCCGGCTTGTCCAACCGGGGGCATAATCCCCAGCACGACAGCGGCGATCACGGTCAGGGCGCGCATGGATTTGCCTTTCCCAAGAACGGTGTCACAGATCGCCATTGCAATTTTCCCACCTCGTGCCACTCTGCCCAACATGACAAAGCTTAGCACAATTTCCGGCAATACGCCCCCGCCCTTCGCCTTTGGTGCCATGCAATTCGGCGGCAAAGCCGACGAAGCCCAAAGCCGCGCCATGTATGACGCCTGCCGCGGGGCGGGCATTGGCTTTTTCGACACGGCCCATGCCTATACCGAGGGCGCCTCCGAGACGCTCTTGGGCAAGTTCGCCGCCGCCGAGCGCAACGATCTGATCATCGCCACCAAAGCAAGTTACAGCGGCGGAGCATCGCGCAGCAACATTCTGGCCTCGTTCGATGAAAGCCGAAAGCGGCTGGGCATGGATGTGGTCGATTTGCTGTATATGCACCGTTGGGACGATGGCACGCCGCTTGAGGAAACCTTTGAAACGCTGGCCGAATTGCAGTCCAAGGGCGCGATCCGCTATATCGGGGTGTCCAACTATGCCGCCTGGCAGGTGATGAAGGCGCAGGCCGTGGCCGCCGGGTTCGGCACCCGGATAGACGTCATCCAGCCGATGTACAATTTGGTCAAGCGACAGGCCGAGGTCGAGATTTTGCCGATGTGCGCCAGCGAAGACATTCTGCCGGTGCCTTACTCGCCGCTTGGCGGAGGGCTTCTGACCGGGAAATACGCTGCCGGCGAGGCCGGGCGCCTGACCGAAAATGACATGTACTCCAAGCGCTACGGCGTGCCCGCGATGCACCAGACCGCCCGTGATCTGGCAGCTTTGGCGGCGGACCTTGGCACCGATCCGGCGACGCTGGCCGTGGCTTGGGTCGCACGCCATCCGGCGGGCCCTGTGCCGATCCTGTCAGCCAGCTCCGCGCCGCAGCTGGCCCCTTCGCTGGCCGGGATGGGCTATGCCCTGGACGACGCGCTTTATGCCCGTATCTCGGCACTCAGCCCTACACCGCCCCCGGCAACGGACCGGTTGGAAGAAGCATAACCTGCGGGCGTTCAGCGCCAGTTGACCACCTCGGGCAGCGCGGCCCGGTTCGTGCGGAAATTGTTGGCCGGGTGGTCCATGTCAGCATAGCCGAAGGATATCCCGACCAGCACGTCGTGGTCATCGGGGACGGCGAACCAGTCGCGCATGAAGGGTGAATAGCTGGCAACGGCAGCTTGCGGGACCGCGCCAATACCGCGCGCCTCGAACGCCAGAAGCACCGCCGTCAGAAAAGCGCCGCAATCCAGCACGCCATAGGTGCCAAGCTTCTTGGGCGTGGTGATCAGGATGAAATGCGGCGCTCCGAAAAAGCGAAAATTCTCGCGCATTTGCGCTGCCGAGGCTGCGCGGTCGCCCTTGGTCACGCCGACAGCATCATAAAGCTGCCAGCCGCATTCGCGGCGACGATCCTTGTAGGCGCCCTCATAGGCCTCGGGGAAGGGGATGTCGGGGCAGTGGCTGGCTTCGGTCACATGCTGAAACAGAGCGGCGCGCAAACGCTCGGTTTCCTCGGCGCCGCAGGCGTGCACCTGCCAGGGCTGCGAGTTGCACCACGACGGCACATGCTGAGCATCGGCCAAGGCGGCATCGACCACGTCGCGCGGGACAGGGCCCGGTAAAAACGCGCGACAGGAAAAGCGGCGGCGCAACAGCGCGCCGAATGCATCGGTTTCAGATTGGATCATAACAGGCCTTTGTCTTTCAAGTCTTGCAGGATCGCGGCGCTGTCCTGTCCCTTTGCGGGACTTGGGCGCGGGGTATGGGTGTAGTTGTCAAACCGTGGCGCCAAAGCAGGAGAGCGCGGGCCATCCGCCCAGATGCCACGGGCGGACAAATGCGGATCCTGTTGCGCCTCATCGGGCGACAGGACCGGTACAACACAAGCGTCGCTTTGCGCAAAAAGCCCGGCCCAGTGATCGCGGGGCTTTGCGGCAAAGATCCCGGCAAGGCGCGCGGTCAAAACCGACCAGTGCGCTGGGTCAAACTGATTTGCAAAGCCCTCGTCCTTGGACAGGCCCAACTGCTCCAGAAATAGTGCGTAGAACTTCGGCTCGAGGCATTGGACCGAGATGTGCCGCCCATCGGCACAGGTATAACAGCGCGACCAGTGCGGCCCATCCAGCAGCGACTGCCCCCGCACCGAGGTCGAGAATTGCCCCCCGATGGAAAGCAGGAGCGCCATCATATGGCTGGCGCCGTCGACAATGGCCGCATCAACCACGCAGCCTTGCCCGCTCTGGCGCGCCTTGAGCAATCCAGCCAGCATCCCGACCGCCAGATACATCGCACCTGCACCGATATCCCCCAGCATGGTAGGCGGCACGAAAGGCGGCTCGGCTTGCCCGGCATAGAACAGCGCACCGCTGAGGGCGAGGTAGTTCAAGTCATGACCTGCTTGCTTTGCGCGCGGGCCGTCCTGCCCCCAGCCGGTCATCCTGCCGTAGACCAAGGCCGGGTTCAGCGCGTGGGCCTGCGCTGGCCCAAGGCCAAGCCGCTCCATCACGCCGGGGCGCAGGCCTTCGGTCAGGCCATCAGCCGACCGGATCAGGGCCTGCGCTATCCCGAGATCTCTTGCGGATTTGAGATCCAGCGTGATCGAGCGTTTCCCACGGTCGAGCAGGTTATGGTCTTGTTTGGCAGGGTTTTCGCCGCCCGACTTGCGGTGCACCACGATGACTTCGGCGCCAAGGTCAGCCAGCAGCATACCCGCGAAAGGTGCGGGGCCAAGCGCTTCGAATTCGATGATGCGGGTGCCTTGCAGCATTGTCTCTCCTTTGGCGGCAGGAAAGCCCATGCGGGGCCGGAATGGAAGAGGTGTTGCGCCGCGTGCCGCGTCGCCCGGGGGCGCTGGCCTGACGGCCAGCGCGAGGGGCGTTGCCCCTCTGCCGCCCGCCGGGCGTCATTCACCCCAGGATATTTTCGGGACCAATGAACCTTGGACGTTTCCCTTTCGTTCCGGGATGGCTATGTCTTGGTCATGATTGAATTGCCGCGCTCTTTGCAAGATTGGTTCACCGCTCGTGGCTGGGCCATGCACCCACACCAAAAGGCGATGTTGCAACGGGCAAGTGCGCCCGCGCTATTGCTGATTGCACCGACGGGGGGCGGCAAGACGCTGGCAGGGTTTCTGCCAACTTTGAGCGAGTTGGCCGATGCGCCGAGATCCGGCTTGCACACGCTGTATGTCTCGCCGCTCAAGGCATTGGCGGCGGATATCCGGCGCAATCTGAGCATCCCGATCGAGGAGGCCAGATTGCCCATTCGCGTCGAAGACCGCACCGGCGACACTCCGTACAGCCGCAAGCGCCGCCAACGGGCGGATCCGCCGCATATCCTGCTGACGACGCCGGAGAGTCTGGCGCTTTTGACCAGCTACGAAGACGCGCCACGAATGTTCGCCGGGTTGAGCCGCGTGGTGGTGGACGAAATCCACGCCCTGAGTGAAAGCAAGCGGGGCGATCAGCTGATGCTGGCTTTGGCGCGGCTGAACCAGATCTGTCCCGGTTTGCGGCGGGTCGGATTGTCCGCCACTGTCGAAGACCCGGGCGCCGTCGCGTCCTTTCTGGCGCGTCACCCGGACAGTTGCGAGATTGTCGAGGCGGACCCGGGGCCGGATCCGGATATCTCGATGCTGACGGTGGATGCTGCGCCGCCATGGTCCGGCGGCGGGGCGGCCTATGCGATCCCTGCCGTTCTGGAACAGGTCAAACGCCACCGCACGACCCTGATCTTTCACAACACCCGCGCACAGGCTGAAATCTTTTTCCGAAACCTTTGGCTCGCCAATGACGAAGGCCTGCCGATTGGCATCCATCATGGCTCGCTCGATCGGGGGCAGCGTGAAAAGGTCGAAGCCGCGATGGTGGCGGGGCAATTGCGCGCCATCGTCTGCACCGGCAGCCTTGATTTGGGGATCGACTGGGGAGATGTCGATCTGGTCATTCAGGTTGGCGCGCCAAAGAACGTCAAGCGGTTGGTGCAGCGGATCGGGCGGGCGAACCATCGCTACAACGCGCCCTCCAAGGCGCTGCTGGTGCCTGCGAACCGTTTTGAAGTGGTTGAATGCCTTGCCGCGCTCGAGGCGGTTCGGGCACATGATCTGGATGGTGATCCACGTGGGCCGGGGCCGCGCGACGTGCTGTGCCAACATATACTGATTGCCGCCTGTTCGGGACCGTTCGACGCCAACGGCCTGTTCGAGGAGATGCGCAGCGCCGGCCCCTATGCTGCCCTGACCCGGGCACAGTTTGACGATTGCCTGTCGTTCTGCGCCACTGGCGGATACGCCCTGCGCGCCTATGATCAGTGGCAGCGGCTTTTGCAGCGCCCCGACGGGCTTTGGCAGCTGCGCGACCCGCGTTCAGCCGCGCGCATCCGGCAGAACATCGGCACAATCCAGGACACCGACACGCTCAAGGTGCGGTGGCGCGGGCGCGGCGGTGCGCCGTTGGGCGAGGTCGAGGAAGGCTTTGCCGCCTCGCTGACGCCGGGTGATACCTTTTTGATCGGCGGGCAGGTCGTGCGTTATGAAGGACTGCGCGAACTGGTGGTGCAGGTCAGCCGGGACCCCGGGCGCAAACCGAAGATCGCCACCTTCAATGGCACCAAATTCGCCACCTCCACGCAGTTGAGCCAGCGCATTCTGCGGATGTTCCAAAGCGGCGACTGGTCAGACCTGCCCGGACATACGGCGCAATGGCTGGAGTTGCAGCGCGGCATCTCTCGCCTGCCAGAACCGGGGCGGTTGTTGATCGAAACCTATCCGCATGATGGCCGCCAACAGATGGTGGTTTACGGCTTTGCCGGGCGCAACGCTCAGCAGACGCTCGGGCTGATCCTGACCAAACGCATGGAGGAGATGGGACTGGCGCCCATGGGCTTTGTCTCGACCGATTACGCGACTCTGATCTGGGGGCTCGACGCGGTGGGTAATCCGGCGGCCCTGTTCGATATCGCCGCGCTTGAGGCCGGTCTTGAGGGGTGGCTCGCGGGCAACGCCGTGATGAAACGCACGTTCCGCGCCTCGGCCACCATCGCAGGGCTGATCGAGCGTCAGTTGGGCGGGCAGCGCAAAAGCGGCCGACAGGCGACCATGTCGTCGGACATCCTTTATGACACGCTGCTCAAATACGACCCGGACCACCTGCTGATGCAGATCACCCGCGAAGAGGCAATGCGCGGGCTGGTGGATTTCGGACGCATCCGCGAAATGTGCCAACGCGTCGGCAACCGAATCGATCATGTTCGCCTGAACCGGATCACACCTTTGTCGGCCCCCTTGTTCCTTGAGCCGGGCCGTGTCCCGGTGCACGGCGGCGCGGATGAGCGGTTGCTCGAGGAAGAGGTGACACGGCTGTTGCAGGAAAGCGGGCTTGCCAATGTTCCGGCGTGATAACTCCAGCAAATATTCATTGGCGCCTGGGGTGGTCCGGACACTGTTGGGGAGATGGCCATGACAGCCCATGTCTTCCGCTTTCATGGTGCAGAACTGCGGGCCCTGCCCTCCGGTGCATTGCATTGGCCCGAGAAAGGGTTGCTGGTTGTCTCGGACCTGCATCTTGGCAAATCAGCACGTCTTTCCAGTCAGGGCGGCGCGCAATTGCCACCCTATGAAACCCGCGAAACGCTGCTGCGGCTCGACACAGTGCTGGAGGCCACGCAGGCGGCGCAGGTGATCTGCCTTGGCGACAGCTTTGATATGCCGGGCATTGACGCCGCCTTGCCCGAAGAGGACCGCCTCTGGCTTGCAAGACTACAAGCTGGGCGCAAATGGACATGGATCGAAGGCAACCACGACCCCGGTCCGGTGTCCCTTGGCGGCGCGCATCTGGCCGAGCTGACGCTGGACGGGCTGACCTTCCGGCACATCGCGACCACGGCTGGGGCGGAAATCTCGGGGCATTACCACCCAAAGGCGCGCATCGCCGCAAAGGGGCGCCGCCTTGCGCGCCGCTGTTTCCTGCTTGACCAATCCCGCCTGATCCTGCCGGCGTTCGGCGCTTACACAGGTGGTTTGTGGACGCATTCCCAAACGCTCAGCTCCCTGATGGCCCTCGACGCCAAAGCGATCCTGACCGGCACCCGCGCCATCGCCCTGCCGATGCCGCGCCACGATGGACGGCAGGCGCAAGGCTAGGTAACGTCACCGCTATGAGCATGGAAACCCGCATCCGCAACAGCTTTGCCAGACAGGGCATGATGACCACATTCGGCGCCAGTCTGGTGCTGATCGAAAAGGGCGCGGTGACAATCGCCGCCCCCATCGCCCCCGGAACCTCGCAGCAGCAAGGCTTTGCCCATGCTGCCCTGAGTTTTGGGCTCGGAGACAGCGCCGCAGGGTATTCGGCCCTCACTCTGCTCGACGACACCCAGGAAGTGGTAACCTCGGAAATGAAGATCCACCTGCTGTCCCCGGCAATCGGCGACAGCTTGATAGCCAAGGGCCGTATCATCAAACCCGGACGTCGCCTAATGGTCGTGCAGGCTGAGGTTTTTGCCCTGCACAACGGAAAAGAGCGCCAAGTGGCGCTCTTGACCGGGACGATGGTGCCCGTTTCAGCTTAGGCCGTAAGGCCCTCGGGCTCGGCTAGATCATTGGCCCGGCAGCAGGCGGTGACAGTGTTGGCCAGAAGACAAGCGATGGTCATTGGACCAACGCCGCCCGGCACCGGAGTGATCGCGGCGGCCCGTTCGGCGGCGGCTGCAAAATCAACGTCCCCGATCAGGCGGGTCTTTCCGGTCTTTTCGGGATGCGGAATACGGGTGATGCCCACGTCAATCACCGTGGCGCCCGGCTTGACCCAATCGCCCTTGACCATCTCTGCCCGCCCGACGGCAGCAATCAAAATATCGGCGCGGCGACAAACCTCCGGCAAATCTTTTGTGCGGGAATGCGCGATTGTCACTGTGCAATTGTCGCGCAGCAGCAGTTGCGCCATCGGCTTGCCAAAAAGGTTGGACCGGCCGACCACCACCGCCTCGAGACCGGTGAGATCACCCAGTTGATCGCGCAACAGCATCAGGCACCCAAGCGGCGTACAACTCACCAGCGCCTCGCCCCCGGTGGCCAGCAGACCAGCATTTGCAACACTGAGCCCATCGACATCCTTCGCGGGGTCGATCCGGGCCACGGTGCGGCGCTCATCAAGATGGTCGGGAACGGGGAACTGGCAAAGAATACCATGCACAGCCGGATCGGCGTTAAGCTTGTCGATCAGTGCGAACAGCTCCTCTTCCGAGGTGTCCGCAGCAAGCTTGTGTTCGAAAGAGGCCATGCCAACTTCGACCGCCTGCCTGTTCTTGGCATTGACATAGACCTCGCTCGCCGGGTCTTCGCCCACCAGAACAACCGCCAATCCAGGCGTGATCCCATGCGCATCCTTCAAACGCGCCACATGGCCCGCCACCTTTTCGCGAACCGCGGCCGCAAAGGCCTTTCCGTCGATGATCTTGGCGCTCATGCCCCGTCCTTCTTCGTTTTCCAATTACTTGATCCCGCACTAGCCAACCGAACACCACCAATCAAGGGCGCTATGGGACGGCGGGTGGGGCGAGGTCCCGGCATGAAGCCGGGACAAGCGCCCACCGGCCGGTCCGTCAGAACAGGCCTTCGATCAAGCCTTCTTCGTTCAGGCGGATGGTCTCCGAGGCCGGAACCCGCGGCAGACCCGGCATCGTCATGATCTCGCCGCAGATCACCACGACAAAGCCCGCCCCCGCCGAAAGCCGCACTTCGCGGATCGGAACCGAATGCCCGGTTGGCGCACCGCGACGGTTGGGATCGGTGGTAAAGGAGTACTGCGTCTTCGCCATGCAGACCGGCAGATTGCCGAACCCGGCATCTTCCCACTCTTTCAACTGGCTGCGGATCTTGCCATCGGCCAGAACTTCATCGGCGTGATAGATCGACTTGGCGACCCGCTCGATTTTCTGAAACAATGGCATCTCATCAGGATAAAGCGGGGCAAACTGGCTTGCACCGCTGTCCGCGATCTGCGCCACCCGCGTCGCCAGTTCGGCAGAGCCTTCCGAGCCAAGCTCCCAATGCCGCGACAGGATCGCTTCGGACCCCTGACTTTTCACAAAGTCCTTTACCGCCTGAATCTCGGCCTCGGTGTCCGTGACGAAATGGTTGATCGCCACGACCACCGGCACGCCGAACTGCTTGAGGTTGCCGATATGGCGCCCAAGGTTCGGACAGCCAGCCTTGACCGCATCGACGTTCTCGGCGCCCAGATCGGCCTTGGCCACGCCACCGTTCATCTTCATCGCGCGCACTGTGGCAACCAGCACCACGCAATCGGGCGCAAGACCAGCCTTGCGGCACTTGATGTTCATGAACTTTTCGGCGCCCAGATCGGCGCCAAAGCCCGCCTCGGTCACAACGTAATCCGCCAGCTTCAGCGCCGTCGTGGTGGCGATAACCGAGTTACAGCCATGCGCAATATTGGCAAACGGGCCGCCATGCACGAAGGCCGGGTTGTTTTCCAGCGTCTGCACAAGGTTCGGCTGCATCGCATCCTTGAGCAGCACGGTCATTGCACCATCGGCTTTGATGTCGCGGCAATAGATCGGCGAACGGTCGCGGCGGTACGCCACGATCATGTCGCCAAGACGCGCTTCCAGATCAGCCAGATCCTTGGACAGGCACAGGATCGCCATGACTTCAGAGGCCACGGTGATGTCAAAGCCCGTCTGGCGCGGGAACCCGTTTGCCACACCACCAAGCGAGGTCACGACATCGCGCAGGGCGCGGTCGTTCATGTCCAGAACGCGCCGCCATGTCACGCGGCGCTCGTCGATTTCCAACTCATTGCCCCAATAGATGTGGTTGTCGATCATCGCGCTCAGCAGGTTATGCGCCGAGGTGATCGCATGAAAATCACCGGTGAAGTGAAGGTTCATGTCCTCCATCGGTACGATCTGCGCCATGCCGCCGCCAGCAGCACCGCCTTTCATACCAAAGTTCGGCCCCAGGCTGGCCTCGCGGATACAGACTGCCGCCTTCTTGCCGATGCGGTTCAAACCGTCACCAAGGCCGACGGTGGTGGTGGTCTTGCCTTCACCTGCCGGGGTCGGGTTGATCGCGGTGACAAGGATCAGCTTGCCGTTTTCGCGGTCCTGAACCGAGCTGATAAAGTCCTGATTGACCTTCGCCTTGTCGTGGCCATAGGGCACAAGGTTTTCAAACGCGATGCCCAGCTTTTCACCGATCTCCTTGATCGGTAGCTTGTTTGCCTCGCGGGCGATTTCGATGTCGGTCTTGTAAGCCATCAGAGCGGGATCCCGTTGGTGTTTGCTGATATATTGGTCAGAGACATAACGGCCCCCGCAACAGACTGTGACAGCGAATCCGACATTTCTCAGGCGTCTTGCGGCGAAGCCTACGCGGATGTGGGACAGAATTCCTCGCATCGGAAACAGCTGTCGCGCGAAAGCGTCACGCTTCGGGCATCCAGCCGCGCTGATCCGGGATATGCAGACGCAGCTTGTCGCCCACCGCCACACGCCCCTCGCGCGCCACCCAAGCCGTTACCCCGCGGCGCCCTTCGGCGGCAGATTTGAACCCTTTGCCCTGCCCCGGCGCCACATGCTCGATGCTTTTCGCGGGGAACTGGCAAGGGCGGTTCTGCATATCCACCGTCACGGTCGCCCCCGAGGGCGCTTGAAGGCGCGAAGATGGCGGCAAATGGCTGAAATCGGCGATACCACGAATGACCATGCTGGCGCCCAGACGCGCGGGGTCGATCTTCTCTACGCCCATCTTCGCCGCGATCTGGATCAGCTCTTCTTCGGAAATGATGCTCAGCTGCCGTTCATTGCGGATTGCGGTGCCCTTCGGATACTGCGATTTCACCCGGCTGCAGCTTTCGCGTGTCGCCCCGCCATGAACCGAGCCTGCGATCCCGTCAAAGCGCAGCTCCACCGCCTCGCGCGCATCGGCCAACAGTTCCTTGCGGTCCATGTTGGCCACGACACCCAGCCAGATCACTTCGGCCACGTAGTCAGTCGGTTTGAGAGCAGGCATATCGCGTTCCTTCTGCGAGCTGTATTCAACCCGCCGCGCGGGTCAGGGTGAAGAACATCCGCCGGAAGGGAAACAGAACCGAGCCATCCCGAGCCGCCGGATATGCCTTGGCGATGACCTCTTCATAGGCAGAAATCAACTGCGTCTGTTCGTCCGACTTCAAGGCTTGCAGGATCGGGCGGGCGTAGGTGGATTCTGAAAAGCGGCGCACAGGATGCCCCTGATTGGACGGCGGCAGCAATTGGTAATATTCGGTTTCCCAAAGATCGAACTGACCTAGCGGCGACAGCAGGTGATGGTATTCAGCGGGGCGCATAACAGCGGGTAAGTCGCGGTGATCCACCCGGCCGGGAAACAGTTCATCGGCGATGCTCAACCAGATCCGGTGCGACGGCGCGTTGTTCTGATGAGGCACCTGCACGGCAAGCGTGCCGCCCGGGAGAAGCGCCCATACCAACCGAGGCAACAGCGACTCTTGCCCTGTCAGCCAATGCAACGCCGCGTTGGAATAGATCAAGGCCGCAGGCTCCGAAGCTGTCCAGTCAGCGATGTCGGCTTCGACAACCGCGTCGTAGCTGCCAGTCGCGCGGGCCTGTTCCAGCATGGCCGGAGAGTTGTCGACCCCCACCAGGCGCCGTTCCTCGAAACGCCTGCGCAACATCGCCCCGACAACGCCATTGCCGCACCCCAGATCAAAGGCGGCCCCATCGGGCAAGGCGGGCACACGGGCCAAAAGGTCCAGCGCCGGACGCAATCGCAGGTCTGCATAACGGGCGTAGTTCCCGGGGTTCCAATCGGCTTGCGTCATCGCGGCCTCCTGCCGTTTCGGCGAAACCCTAGGCCAGCACTTCGGCGGGTACAAACGCAAACGACCGGACCTCAGAGGCCCGGTCGTTTCAAATATTTAAATTGGCGCGATCAGGCCGAGGGTTCAGGTTCCATCCCGCCATCACCCTTGGGCTTTGACTTGGGCTTGGTCTTGGGGATCGCGGTCACGCTGGGTGTGTCGTCAGCGGCACCGGTTCCGTCGTCGTCAGCGCCCGAGGTCGGCGGCTCGCCGCGCATCACCCGCTTGATTTCTTCGCCGGTCAGGGTTTCGTACTCGAGCAGGCCCTTGGCCAGACGTTCCCAATCTTCCTTGCGTTCGGTCAAAATCTGGAAGGCGCGTTCATAGCCGCTCTGGATAAAGCGCTTCACCTCGTCTTCGATCAGCTCTTTGGTATGGGCCGATACGGACAGGCCAGCGGTATTGCCGGAATAGCCTTCGTGCGCCTCGGAATAGTCGATGTTGCCGACCTTGTCGGACATCCCCCAGCGCAGCACCATGGCCCGCGCCAGCCCCGAGGCCTGCTGGATATCGCCCGCAGGACCGTTGGACACGTTGTCCTCACCGTATTTGATGATCTCGGCAGCCTTGCCTGCCATGGTCATCGCCAGCTTTTCCTCGCATTCCGAGCGGTGCCAGTTCAGGCGGTCGATCTCGGGCAGGGAAACCACCATCCCCAACGCGCCGCCGCGCGGGATGATCGTCGCCTTATACACTGGGTCGCATTGCGGCAGGGTCAGACCCACCACGGCGTGACCGGCCTCGTGGTAGGCGGTTTTTTCCTTTTGATCATCGGTCAGGACCATGCTGCGGCGCTCGGCGCCCATCATGACCTTATCCTTGGCCTGTTCGAAATCCTCCATCGTGACAAACCGTCGCCCGATCCGGGCTGCCATCAAGGCCGCTTCGTTCACGAGGTTTGCCAGATCCGCACCGGAAAAGCCGGGCGTGCCGCGCGCGATGATGCGCAGGTCAACGTCAGGGCCAAGCGGGGTCTTGCGCGCGTGCACGGCAAGGATCTTTTCGCGGCCCTTGATGTCCGGGTTCGGCACTGTCACCTGACGGTCGAAACGGCCCGGACGCAGCAGCGCCGGGTCCAGAACATCGCGGCGGTTGGTGGCGGCGACGATGATCACACCTTCGTTCGCCTCGAAACCGTCCATCTCGACCAGCAACTGGTTGAGCGTCTGTTCACGTTCGTCATTGCCGCCGCCATAACCTTGACCACGGGCCCGGCCCACCGCGTCGATTTCGTCGATAAAGACGATACAGGGCGCGTTCTTCTTGGCCTGTTCGAACATGTCGCGGACACGGGAGGCACCAACACCCACGAACATTTCAACAAAGTCAGAGCCGGAGATGGTGAAGAAAGGCACGCCCGCCTCGCCTGCAATCGCACGCGCCAGTAGCGTTTTACCAGTGCCCGGAGGGCCAACCAGAAGCGCGCCCTTGGGAATCTTGCCGCCCAGACGGCTGAATTTCTGCGGGTTGCGCAGGAATTCAACGATCTCTTCAAGTTCTTCCTTGGCCTCGTCAATGCCGGCAACATCGTCAAAAGTCACACGGCCATGCTTTTCCGTCAGCAGCTTGGCCTTGGATTTGCCAAAGCCCATCGCGCCGCCTTTGCCGCCGCCCTGCATCCGGTTCATGAAGTAGATCCAGACACCGATCAACAGCAGGAAGGGCAGAAGGCTTAGAAGGAACGACTGGAAACCAGACTGCTCCTGCTGTTCGGCCCGCACTGGCACGTTGTTGTCGATCAGCAGGTTGGTGACACCTGCATCCTCGGGCTTGATGGTGACGAAGTCTTGTCCGTCATTGGTCCGATAGCGGACCTGCTCACCGTCGATGACCACATTGCTGACGGCTTTGTCCTCAACGGCTTTCACGAATTCCGAATAGCTGGCTTCACGGCTTTGCAGCGTCGTGCCACCTCCGGAAAAGAGGTTGAAAAGCGCCAGGATCAGAAGGAACAGGACGACCCAGAAGGCGATGTTACGAGCGTTGCCCAAGGCAGAACTCCTTTGAAAAGCTTAATGGCGCCAGAGTAGACGCGTTGCGATGTAACATAGAGATCAAACCCGGCGGTTCAATGCGAAAGAAGGAATGCTTTGAAGTCAAAGCCGCTTTGTCCCTGCGGCGAAAAGGCCGTTGTTCCGCCGGGGCCCACACCAAGCAGGTCACAAACGATCAAATCGTCCCCTTCCCAGACCGCAGGAAGCGCCAGCCCGACACGGTGCGCGGGGGCGCCTTGCGGTTTGTCCCTGACTTGCCGCCATCCGTCTTCGCCCAGGGCGCGGATGGTCAACCCCTTGGAACCCGGCAAGGAAACCAGCCACTTATTGTCCCAAAGAGTGTCCTTTCCTGCCTCGCTGATCTTGGCCTGCACCGCAGCATATTCCCGAAAGATGGTTAACCGTCCCTTAACGATTGCGGCTTCGCAGCCATGCAGAGTGCCGGTTCCGCCGCTGACAAGCCGGTCTCGGAGCGCTTCAAGCGCGTCCGCCCTTGGGCCATAATCCGCCGCCGAGACGTATTGCAACGCAGCCGAAAGCAACCGGCGCTGCGTCGCGGTTTCGACCTGCCCGTGCCAATCGGGCGCAAAGGACAAGCTGCCGTCCGGGTGGTCCTGCCCGATTTCCTGCCAGACTTGCGCCGCGCGCATCATCAATGCCTGCCGTTCGTCGCGCAGGCGGCGCGCTGTCGCGGCAAGGCTGTCTTTGTCCATGCCTTCGCCTTCAAGCACAGTCAAAAGCTGCCTGATCCGGGCACGGTCATAGCTGGGATCATCGTTCGAGGGATCGTCAACCCAAGTCCCTTTGAGCACCCGCAAATAGTGGCGCAGCGCATCGCGCGACATGTCGAGACACGGGCGCAGGACGCTAAATCCAGGTTGCCGCGCGCCGGTGCTTGGTGGGCGCGCGCCGGTACAATCCTCATCCGCGATGGCCGGGCGCTGGCCCACGGCAACCCGTCTTTTGGCGCGCATTGCCGACAGCCCCTCAACACCAGAGCCGCGCCTGAGGCGCATCAGGAAGGTTTCGGCCAGATCGTCTCTGGTATGGGCCATCAGGACATGACCAATATCCCCGCGCCATCGGTCAATCAGGTCAAGCCGGGCGCGTCGGGCCGCATCCAACTTGTTGCCCTGCCCGTCCCAGTGCCAGCGCAGCGTCGCATGAGGATGGCCCAGCGCCGCGCATTCCCGGGCGACCACGGCCGCTTCCTCCGCCGACTCGTGCCGCAGGCCGTGGTCCACCGTCACCACCCAAATCCGAACACCCCAGCGATGCGCCCAGTTGTGGGCCAGCGTCAACATGGCCATGCTGTCACCACCGCCTGAAACGGCGAGCGCAATGTCAGTGGGGAAATCCGGGCCAAGCAACTGGCCCATCGCCTCGGCAAAACGTTGATCGAGGCTCATGCGCCCTACTGGCACCCCAGTTCGGCGCGGCTGGCTTCGGCCTTTTGCACGAACTCCGACCCGGCATAGCGTGTGCCCACCTCGGACAACGTCACGCAGGCCTCGGGCGTGCTGCCCAAGTTGGCCAATGCCGTGCCCAGCCGCCAAAGCGCCTCGGGGGCGATTGGCGCTTCGGGAAAGCCGGAATAGGCGTTCAGATACCGCCGCGCGGCTTCGCGGGTGTCCCCCTGCCCGTCATAGGCCCGGCCTTCCGCGACAAGCGCGGCGGGCTCGAGCGGACCCATCGGATAGACTTCGCGGAACTGCGCAAAAAGCTGGGCGGCGGCGGCATAGTCACCGGCGTCCAGGGCCTTTTGCGCATCCATGAAATCGGCCTCTTCGCTGATTGCAAGCTCGCCCTGATGGGCCGGCAGGCTATCGGTTGCAGGCGCGGGCGACGGCGCTGGGGCGGGCGCAACGGCAACGGCTTCGCCGCCAAGCGGCTTGGTCGTGCCGACGCTGCCCAGATCGCAGCCCGGCTCGGCCTCGCATACCCGGAACTCCAGATCGCCAAGGCGGTTGGTGCCGTCCTTGACGATAGTATTGATCCGGAACTCCAGTTCTTCGGTCTTGGAGGTGACGCGCTGAAGCTCGGCCTCGATCGCGTTCAACCGGTCCAAAGCGGTGCCTCCGACGACCACGCCGCTGCTGCCCGTTGTGTTCAGCTCTTGCTTGAGCCGCAACAGCTCACCATTCAGGATGGCGATGTCCTGACGGATATCAGCAAGGGTTTCGCTTTGCTGCGCGGGCACAGCGCCCGCAACCAGCATCAGACAGACGGCAATAACGGCGCGGCGGATCAAGGTTTAGCTCCCAAGGCCCATGGAAATCACCGTCACGGCGCGACGGTTCTTGGCATAGCAGCTTTCGACCGAACAAATCTCGACCGGGCGCTCCTTGCCGTAGCTGATGAACTTCAGACGGCTTGCGGCGATACCCTTGGAGGTCAGATATTCCATCACGGCATTGGCGCGGCGGGCGCCCAGCGCGATGTTGTATTCGCGCGTGCCCTGTTCATCCGCGTGGCCTTCGATAACCGCCAGATAATCCGAATTGGTCATCAACCACTGGGCCTGCTGGTCCAGCGTCGCGCGGGCTTCGGGGCTCAGCGTCGACTGGTCAACGGCAAAAAAGACGCGATCCCCGATGGCCTGCTGGAAATAGGCGGTCGAGGTCGGGTCATTCGCACTGCCCGGAATGATGCCGCCGTCGATGCCTGTTCCGGCGCCCGCACCGGCGCCAGCATCGACATTGTCGAAACGATTGGGGTTGGTACAGGCTGATACGGCAAGGGCCGCGATCAGCAATACTGCCTTGGTGAGATGTGTCATCAGTCTGTCCTGCTCATTCTTGTGGTTTTGCGCGGCAGGCTACCACAGCCGCCGCCTCAGGAAAAGTTAACCTTATTGCAGCGGGCCCCAGCTGGGATCAGAGGCACCTGCCGGGGTGCGCACCCGTTTCAGGTTTCGTCCGGAGATATCCACCGAATACAGCGCCGAGGCCCCCTGCGCGCCCTGCGTTTCGCGGGCAAACATGATCACCCGGCCATTGGGTGCCCATGTCGGTCCTTCGTCAAGAAACGAGGCCGTGAGAAGGCGCTCTTCGCTGCCATCGGTGCGCATGACGCCAATGTGAAAGCGGCCCGCGTTCTGCTTGGTAAAAGCGATCTGGTCGCCGCGCGGCGACCACACGGGTGTGCCATAGCGCCCCTCGCCAAAGCTGATGCGCGTCGCTTCGCCGCCCTGCGCCGGCATGATATAAAGCTGTTGCGAACCTGAACGGTCGCTCTCAAACACAATCTGGCTGCCATCCGGCGAATAGCTGGGTCCGGTTTCGATCGAGGGAGCGGAGGTCAATTGGCGCGTGGCGCCGGTGCTGATATCCATCGCAAAGATGTCGGTGTTCGAACCGTTGGTCAGCGAATAGACCACCGTGGTGCCGTTCGGCGAAAAGCGCGGAGCAAAGCTCATCACACCTTGATCCGCCTGAAAGATACGGCTTTGCACATCGCCCACGTTCAGCACATGAATGCGCGGGCTGCCGGTTTCATAACTTGTATACAGAACCCGATCGCCGGTCGGGGAAAAGCGCGGCGCCAGAACGATGGCGTCCGAGCCGGTCAGGTACTGAATATTCGCCCCGTCGTAATCCATGATCGCCAGGCGTTTGGCCCGCGCGTTTTTGGGCCCGGTTTCCGAAACAAAGACCACACGGCTGTCGAAATAGGGCGTCTCGCCTGTCAGACGGCTATAGACCTGATCGGCCACCTTATGCGCCAGACGCCGCCAGCCGTCCTGCGTCGCGGTGAACTGCATGCCCTGCCCCAGTTCGGTGCCTGCGAACACATCCCAGACGCGGAACTTGACCACCACCCGGCCGGTGCCATCGGTACTGACCGCGCCGGTGATCAAAGCCTGAGAATTGATCGCCTTCCAGTCGGCAAACTGGATCGGCGCGGCAAAGCTGGCGACGGTGCTGATATGCGCCTCGCGGGGGACTTCACGGAACAGCCCTGTGCCGGTCAGATCATCGGCCACGACGCGACTGATCTGTTCGGCCAGTTGCCCCGCCTCGGCGGTTTCAGCAACAAAGTTGGGGACCGCATAGGGCATGGGTTCGACCACACCCTCGGTGATCTCGATCCGCAAGGGGCCATCCTGCGCCGCAGCGCCCGAGACACCAAGGATCAGAGCCAGCGCAAGGGCGCTGATCATCAGGCTCGCAATTCGGTGCATCATCCTGTTTCCCTCCTTCGGGAGCTGCTCATTGTGTCCGCAACGGATCTGCGCCCGTTTTCGGGCAGCATACGCGGCTTTGGTCCATTGCAAAACACCCCTGCCGGGCGCTTTCACGGGGAATTTGCGCGGGTTGTCGCTCATCTCAGACGCATATCGGCAGGGTTGAAGGTCATCTCGATCTCGCGCCATTGGTCGTATTTCTCGCCGGGCAGGTCATAGCCGTCTTTCTGGCAGCGTAGCACGGCCCGGCGAGCAGCCTGAAAGGCGGTCTCGACCGCAGCGCCCGAACCGCCAGTGGCATCAATCATGTCAATGCTACCTGACACGACCTTGCCATCACGGTCCATCTCCATCGACAAGGTCACGGTTACATTGGCCGCCTGACTGCCGACATCAACCACCCAGCAAGCCTGAACCGCCAGACGCAAGGCCTGCCGTTCGCCGCGAGTCAACGGCGGCCCGCTTGGGGCTTCGGGTTCCGGGCCGCCAGCCAATGCTTCTGCCAGCGCGGCCGCGACGGCGTCGGCGGTATCGCTGGAGTCGGCCGGTGCGGTCTCGGCTGCGCGCTGAGGGCGCGTCTTGGGGCGCGGACTGCTGGTCGGCGCCAGAGGCGCGCCCGCAGGCTCTTCGGCCTCGGTCACGATTTCGGTTGCGGCCTCTTCGGGGGCCGTGGCCTCTTGGGCCTGTTCGACCTGATCGGGCGAAGTGGCATCGGGATCGGCAGCTTGCTGGGTTTCTTCGGAAACGGTTGCATCCGGTTCAGGCCGCTCGACCGGTTCCGGCGCCACGCGCGGCGCCGGGCGCGGCTTGGGCCGGACCGAGGCCTGCGGTGCAAGCACGGGCGGCGGTGTCACTTCGGGAGGTGTCAGCGCATCCGGCGGCGGCGCGATCTCAACCGGCGGCGATGGGGGTTGAACCGGCTCGGGCAATGGCTCGGGCTCTGTTGCGGGGGTCACAGGCTGCGGGGCCGGTTCTTGAACCGGCTCCGGCTCTGGCGCCGGGGGTGTCGGTTCAGGCTCGGGCTCGGGCGGAGGTGTGGGCTGCGCGGGCGCAGGTTCGGTCTGTGGCTGGGGCACGTCCGGCGCGGGCTGCGTCAGGGCGGCGAACTCGGCCTCGGACAGCACGGTGACATCGGCCACTTCCATTTCCGGAGGGTCCGCCCGGAACACGCTTCCGAACAGAACCCACAGGATCGCGAGGGCGTGCGCCCCAACGGATATGTACTGACCCGTCGTCACATTGGCCTCTACTGACCCGACCCGTTAAGGGCCGGCCCGCCGATATCCGTCACAAGGCCGATTGAGGAAAATCCGCCCGCGTTCAGCGCGCCCATTATCTGCGCCACCTGTTCGTAGGGTATGGCTCCATCGGCACGCAGATAGACCCGATCATCGCTGCGCTCGGCGGCAATGGCGCGCAAACGCGGCACCAATTCATCACGGGAAATCTCGGTCGATTGCAGCAGGACGGCGCCATCGGCAGAGATGGTCACAGTCAAGGGTTCTTCGGTCTCGGAAGGTAAGGCCTGCGCGGCGGTCTTGGGCAATTCCACTGGAACGCCAACCGTCAGCAGGGGCGCGGCCACCATGAAGATGATGAGAAGCACCAGCATCACATCCACAAAGGGCGTGACGTTGATCTCGGACATGGGTTGGCTGCCGCCGCTTCTGCGGCGACGCCTGCGGCGGCTTCCGCCCCCGCCCCCGGATTTCACGACACCTGCGCCCATGGCTCAGGAATCCAGCTGGCGCGAAAGGATGGTCGAGAATTCGTCGGCAAAGGCCTCGTAGCCGCCAAGGATGCGATCGCTGTCCGCGCTCAGTTTGTTGTAAAAAACCACCGCCGGAATCGCGGCCATCAGGCCCAGACCGGTCGCCAGAAGCGCTTCGGCAATGCCGGGCGCCACAACCACAAGCGAGGTGTTCTGCTGCTGCGCAATCTCGATGAAGGCGTTCATGATCCCGAAGACCGTCCCGAACAACCCGACGAAAGGCGCTGTCGACCCGACGGTCGCCAGCACCGGCAGCCCCTTTAGCAGGACTTCGGATTCCTTCTGGATGGCCACATCCATGCTGCGGTCGATCCGGCTCTGGGCATTGGCGATCAGCCCGCCGTCCTCGCGGTGCGACCGCCGCCACTCAGTCATCCCGGACGCAAAGATCCGCTCGGCCCGTCCGCTTGGCTCTGGTCCAAGCTGTTCATACAGCTCGTCCAACGGCTCGCCCGACCAAAAGGCCTTGTCGAACCGCGCCGCCTCGCGCCGCGCCGTGCGATACGAGATCAACTTGTCAATGATTATGCCCCACGACCAGACAGAGGCGATGATCAATACGAACATCACCAGTTTGACGGTCAGTGTGGCGCGCGCAAAAAGCGCCCACATAGAGAAATCAATCTCCTGCGCAAGCGCTAGGGTTTCTGTTTCCATGAACCTGCTCTTTCCACCTGTCGGCCCTCTTGTGGGGCCGTATTAAAGGCGTGTTTACCTGATTTGCAGGGGAAAGGCCAACAGAATGCTGTGAGGTCGGTGCAAATAGGGCTTTTCGGCAAATCTTTGCTTTTCCGCCACAGCGTCATTCTGTCAGAACGCCATGTGGGCGACCTGCCAGAGGTACAGCGGCCACCGAGCCTAATGTACGCGCTTGCGAAGCCCCGCAGGAAGGCGCGCCGGTTGCCCCTCCAATGTTGCGCAAACCGCCGTGACCTCGGCGCGGAACAAAACCTCTTCGCCGCGAAGCACTTCTTGCGTCATGACCAGCCGCACACCGGTCATCGCCTTGACCTGGGTCCGCACTTCAAGGGCATCATCGTATTTTGCGGGCAGCAGGTAATCGCATTCGATCCGCCGCACCACAAAGACAATGCCTTCGTCGCGCATGGCGTTCTGGTCCAGCCCCTGTTCCTTAACCCAGTCGCTGCGCGCCCGTTCGATGAATTTCAGATAGTTGGCGTGATATACAATCCCCGCCATATCCGTGTCTTCGTAATAGACGCGGACGGGAAAGACATGGGTCATGGCAAGGCTCCGGAATGTGCTTTGGCAAAGCCTATCCGTTTGTTTGCAATAGCTTCAAGGCCCTAACGTTTGCGCCGCCCTCCGGCGCTTCGGCTGTGGAACTCGAGAGGGCGTTTGGCCACCCACGCCAGAAAGCGCGCAATCCGGGGATGCGCGCGCAGCGCCGCGATGGTGGAGTAGTCCCGCGCCAACTCCGCCTCGGTAAAGACCGCGTGGATTTCGCTGTGGCAAATCTGGTGGAGCAAAACCACCGGACCGCCTTTGCCGCCTTTCAGCTTTGGGATCAGGTGGTGCAGGCTTTGCTTGGCCCCGGGCGGAATCGGGCGCAGACACAACGGGCAGACGGGATCATCCATGGCTTGGACTTGTGCCTGACCGCGTCCCAAGGCAAGACTGCCTGAACCGCAAGACCCGGAACACCCCAATGAATTTCGACCTCGCTTCCCAGCCCATGATTGTTCAACAGGCCGCTGGCTATGTCCTGCAAGGCTGGGACGTTGCCAAAACATGGTTGCTGTCACCCGCCGCATGGTCACAGTTCGGCCTTCTGATCGCGGCCTTCGTGCTGGCCTGGCTTTTGACGAAAAGGCTGCGTCCTTGGCTGGAGCGCTGGCTGACACCGGACAAAGGCAATAATTCCATCCTTGCCACGATCCGCCGTTTCCTGCTGATCTTCGTGCCGCTTCTGCTGCCGCTTTTGGCCTGGGGCTTTACCGGGATCGGCGAACAGGTCACCCGCTCGCTCTTTGGATCGGGCGCTGTCATCGCCTTTGGCAAGCGGCTGTTCCTGCTTCTCGCCGCACGCATTCTGGTGCGGGAAATCATCAGCGACGGCTTTCTCAAACTGCTGGGCAAGTACGTTTTGCTGCCAATCATGGCGCTTTATGCCTTGGGTTTTCTGGACGACAGCATCGCCCGCCTGAACGAGATGACCATCTCGCTTGGCAATATCGAATTTACCGTCATGTCGGTGATCCGGGGTATGATTGCCGGGTCGATCCTGTTCTGGATCGGGCGGTGGTCGAACGACCAGACCGGCAGCTTCATCAGCAAACAAGAGGAAATGCCCCCCGCCACGCGTCAGCTGGCCTCCAAGGCGGCCGAGGTGGCGATCTTCGGTCTCGCCTTCCTGCTGCTCATGAACATCATGGGTATCCCGCTGACCTCCTTGGCCGTGCTGGGCGGCGCCATTGGTGTCGGGCTTGGCTTTGGCCTGCAAAAGATCGCGTCGAACTATATCTCCGGCGTGATCCTGCTGCTCGAAGGGCAGGCCACCGTCGGCGACTTCGTCGAACTGGACAGCGGCGAGGCCGGCACCATCGTGCAAACCACAGCCCGCGCCATGATCCTCGAAACATTCGATGGCCGCTGGATCGTTGTCCCGAACGAAGATTTCATCACCACCCGCGTGATCAACTATTCCGATCAGGGCAGCGCCAACCGATACGAAGTGCCCTTCTCGGTCAGTTACAAGACCGACATCAACACGGTTCCAGACATCATCGAAGCGGCTGTCGCGACCCATCCGGACGTTCTCCGAGAGCCATTCCCGCCCGATTGCGAATTGCGCGGATTTGGCGACAGCGGCATCGATTTCGCGGTCGAATTCTGGGTGAACGGGCTGGACGACGGCAAGAACAAGTATACCTCCGATGTACTGTTCCTTGTGTGGAACGCACTCAAGGACAACAATATCGAAATCCCCTATCCGCACCGCGTGATTGAAATTCGCCCTGCGCAGGACAGCTGACTACCTTATGCCTATCCGGTTATTCCAAGGACTCGAACCATGAGCACCGCCCTTGTCATTGGGGGCGGCCCAGCGGGCCTGATGGCAGCGGACGCGCTGCTCAGCGCCGGTGTCCCCACCACTTTGATCGAGGCCAAACCCTCGATCGGACGCAAATTCCTGATGGCGGGCAAGTCCGGTCTCAACCTGACCAAGATGGAACACATGGGCCCGTTTCTGGCCGCCTATGGCGCCGCCACCGGCAACCTGACGCCGATGCTCAACGACTTTGGCCCGCAGGACGTCAACGCCTGGGCCGAAGGTTTGGGGCAACAAACCTTTACCGGATCAACGGGGCGGCTGTTTCCAAAAACCATGAAGGCCTCACCCTTGTTGCGGGCTTGGCTTAAGCGGCTGAACGACATGGGGCTTGAAAGCCGCACAAGATGGCGCTGGACCGGCTGGACAGATGAGGCTCTGAGCTTCGACACCCCGGACGGCCTGCAAAAGCTTAGCGCGGCGGTTTGCGTATTCGCCCTTGGCGGAGGGAGTTGGGCGCGGCTTGGATCAGATGGCGACTGGGCCATGCCATTTGGCGCCGCTGGGATTCCGGTCATGCCGTTCCAGCCTTCGAACGCCGGGCTCAAGGTCGACTGGTCGACCCATATGATCCGGCATTTCGGCGCCCCGATCAAGAATGCCACGTTCCGCGCCGGGGACCTGATCAGTCGGGGCGAGGCGGTGATCTCGGCGCGCGGCCTTGAGGGTGGCGGGATCTATCCGCTGACACCGGCCCTGCGCGAGGGCGCTGCTTTGACAGTGGATCTGGCCCCGGACTTAAGCATCGAGGCCGTCACCGCACGGCTGGCCCGCCCGAAAGGCAAGCAAAGCCTGTCCAACCATCTGCGCAAGGCGCTGAACCTGACACCCGCCGCCCAAGCGCTGGTGATGGAATGCGCCCGCCCCTTACCCACTGAATCCGGCGCCTTGGCGCAATTGATCAAGGCCCTTCCCGTCGCGCACAACGGCCCGCGCCCGATGGACGAGGCGATCTCGACTGCGGGCGGGCTTGGCTGGGAAGGTATGACCGACGCGCTGATGCTCCGGGACAAACCCGGGACCTTTTGCGCGGGCGAAATGCTGGATTGGGAGGCCCCGACCGGAGGCTACCTGCTGACCGCCTGCCTTGCCACGGGCCTTTGGGCCGGGCAGCACGCCGCGCGTTATTGCCAGATGTAGGTCACACGCTCGCCCTCGGGGCCTGCAGCCGCGCCGCTGACGTCAATGCGGCCGCGCGGCACGCCGCGATCGGCCAACGCCCCGCGCAAAGCCTCGGCCCGGCGACGCGCCAATTGGCGGTTGAGCGCGGGATACTCCGTCAGACCCGCCTCTGCCTGAATCCTCAGGCGCAGATCGCCCGTCCAGGTACAGGCCCGGGCGACCGCCGCGAAATAGGCCAAGGGATGCACGGCGCCCAAGGCCGGTGCAAAGCGGGCTTGGGCGAACGGCACCGCCTGCCCTTTGTCCATCGCCTCGGTGCAGGCTTGCGCCCCCGCCTTGACCCGCACCTGCGGCAGCCAATAACCGTCCTGAAAGACCTGCGGCTGATCAAGCAGCACATGCGTCCTTTGGGTTCCGGACAAGGGCGGTTTGGCCCGTGCCACCGACAGCTGAACGGCGCTTGGTAAGGCAAGGCGCTGGGACAGGGTCTCGAACTGACCGCCCGGCGTGACTTCCAACTCCAGCGCAATCGCCTCGGGGCTATAGGTCAGCCGCATCCCATCCAGCAAAGACAGATATGGCTGCACAGCACGCAAGGCAGACAGAACCAGCCCACCATCGCCCTGCGGCGCAACGCGCGGATCGCCACGCAGCTCCAGCCCGCCCAAGGCCTCGCCCATGGCTTGCGGCGTCAGGCCCGCGGGCAGCTTGCCCTGCACGGCGGCCCCGATTGCCGGATCATACGTCAATTCAAACACCGCGGGGGCGCCATCGTCCGCCAGTTGGATCGCCGACTGCCCGGCGCCTCCCAAGACCGCCCGTGCCTGTTGCCGCGCAGCCGGATTGGCCGCCAGCCCGCTCAAATGCAGGCCCGAGACACCATAGCTCAACTCGCCGTTGCGCAAGATTTTCAGCGCCGCAAAGCCCGCCCGCAAAGGTGCCTGCCAGTCCTGCAAATCAGGATAAAGGCCGCGATCCAGACCCAGCTTTCCCAAGGCCATCCCCATAGGTGCGACCAGGGCTTCTGCATCAAAATCCGAAGGCACTCTGCCCGTCATAGCCAATGCCTGTCCGTCCCAGGACGCATGCAAGGACAGTGCCGGGCCATCGTCTACCGGGATCAGCGACAGGTTCAGCGCATAGCCCTGCGGCAGCGCCATGCCTGCGATCTTTTCGATTGTTTTTTGTGCAATCGGCCCGCCCTGCACCGATACGACGCCTGGCGCGATACTGACCGCTCCTTGGGGCAACTCTGCGATCATGGGCACCGCTGCGGCAAGCGCCTGCTCGAACCCCGGCACGTCCAGCGGTTTGGGCGCATAGTAGACCTGTTCAAAGGCGCCGTCCAACACGGACAGTCCGCGCAAATCGTAGTCTGGCGGCAATTTACCGGACAGGCGCACCCCCATGTAAGGATCGCGCGTCACCAGCAAACCATAGGGCAGTCCGTCATCCAAGGCTGTCAGCTTCAAGTCAGCAGAATACCCCTCGGGCAACTGCGCAAAACCCGCCTCGATCTGTCGGACCTGTTCGGGCAGATGCATCACGCCGACAAAGGTCAGGTGGGCGTCGCTGAGCAGCACATCGCCTTCCTCGGCTCCGGCAAGTGCCTGCGCCGCCGACAAAGCCACCTCGCCCCAGGCCGCATCCGGGGCGCCAACAGCCACGGTCAGCGGGGTCTCGTCCAGAGCAAAGACCTCTGAAATCGCCTCGGCGGTCTGGCTGTCAGGGACGTATCCGGACACCGAAACACCACGCGTCCGCTTTTGCATCCGCAGATCAAAAGGCGCGATTGTGGGCAGGATGACCAGCCCGCTCACGACCTCTTCGACGCCCTGAAGCGCAGCGAGGCGCGCAATGACTTGCGCCCCTTCGTCCTCGCTTTCAACCCGGCCGCTGACGGTCACGACACGGCCCTCGACGGCGATGCTCAGCGGATGGCGCGCCTGATAGACAGCGCCTTCGGCCCCAGCCTTGATCCCGGCGGCAACCAGCGCGTCTTCGTTTGGTACCTGAAAGACCCCCAGCGCTACCACCGCCAGAGCAATCACCAGAATGGCAAAGAAATCGCGCATGGCCCGCGGGTCTTAGACGGCGGCCTTGCGGCTCTCGTCCAGATAAATCTCGCGCAGACGCAGCGCGCGGTTGCCCGGCACTCCATCGCCCAGCGCGACACCGTCGATTTCGACAACGGGCATCACGAAAGTGGACGCCGACGTGACAAAGGCCTCGTCCGCCTCTTTCGCCTCGTCGATGGAAAAATTGCGCTCTTCGACCTCCATCTGCGCCTCGCGGGCAAAGCGCAGAACGGCGGCGCGGGTGATCCCGTGCAAGATGTCGTGCGACAGAGCGCGGGTGATGATCTTGTTGCCTTTGACGATATAGGCGTTGTTGCTGGTGCCTTCGGTCACGAAACCATCCTCGACCATCCAGGCATCATCTGCGCCGGCCTTCTTGGCCATCATCTTGCCCATCGACGGGTACAGCAGCTGCGTTGTCTTGATATCGCGGCGGCCCCAGCGGACATCCTCGATGGAAATGACCTTGATGCCCTTTTTCGCCACCGGATTGTCGGCAAGGCCGGGCTTGTTCTGGGTAAACAAAACCAGCGTCGGTTCGGTCGTTTCCGGATCGGGAAACACGAAATCGCGGTCGCCGGGAGCGCCGCGGGTGATCTGAAGATAGATCATGCCTTCGTCGATGCCGTTCAGACGCACCAGTTCGCGGTGGATCTCAAGCAGATCATCAAAGGCAGCGGGCTTGGGCATGTCGAGCTCGTTCAGCGACCGCTCCAGCCGTTTTGCATGGCCTGCAAAGTCGATCAGCTTGCCGCCCAAAACGCTTGTCACCTCATAGACCCCGTCCGCCATCAGAAAGGCCCGGTCAAAGATGCTGACCTTGGCTTCGGTTTCGGGCAGGTATTCGCCGTTAAGGTAAACGGTGCGGGTCATGGGCGGGTCTCCTTATCCCCAGAGGGCAGCGGTGGACGGATGCACACCGGCCTCGTCATAATGCAAAGCGTTGTCCCGGTCTTCGGCCAATAGCAGCGGCCCGTCAAGGTCCGTCACCAACGCACCCTGCGCCACCAACACCGCAGGCGCCATCGCCAGGGATGATCCGACCATACACCCCACCATGACCTTGTACCCCTCGGCCAGGGCTGCCGTGCGCAGCGCCAGCGCCTCGGTCAGACCGCCGGTCTTGTCGAGCTTGATGTTCACCACGTCATACTTGCCCTTGAGCCCAGGCAGACTGGCGCGATCATGGCAGCTTTCGTCGGCACACACCGGCACCGGCCGATCCATTCCGATCAAGGCATCGTCATCACCCGCAGGCAAGGGCTGCTCCACCAAGGACACGCCCAACCGCACCAGATGCGGCGCAAGCTCGGAATAGACCTTTGCGCTCCAACCCTCATTGGCATCGACAATGATCCGAGAGCCCGGCGCGCCGCGCCGCACGGCCTCCAACCGGGGCATGTCATCCGGCGTGCCCAGCTTGATCTTGAGCAATGGGCGATGCGCGTGTTTGCGCGCCGAGGCTTCCATCGCCTCGGGTTCCCCCAAGGACAACGTGTAGGCGGTCACCTCGGTCTTTGGCGCCGCCAAACCAGCCAGTTCCCAAACCCGGCATCCTACCTGCTTGGCCTCAAGATCCCAAAGCGCACAATCCACGGCATTGCGCGCTGCGCCTGCTGGCAAAATCCCGGCCAAGTCTGCCCGGGTAACGCCCTCGGGCAGACTTTTTATCTCGGCCTCGACGCTTTCCAATGTCTCATCATAGCGGGCATAGGGCACACATTCCCCCCAGCCGGTCACGCCGTCCCGGCTTACCCGGACCGTCAGCACCTTGGCCTCGGTCCGCGATCCACGCGAGATCGTGAACGCCTCTGCCAGCCGGAACACATCCCGCGTCACTTCAATCGACATCACTTGCCCTTCATCTTGTCAAAATTGCCCGCCAGCGGCACGACGGGACGGTGGGCGGGGCGAGGTTCCGGCGCAAAGCCGGAACAAGCGCCGTCCCGCCGGATCACAAAGTCGCCAAAGCCTCTGCCAGTCGCTCCGCACCATGGCGGAACGGATCAACCGTGGGCAAGCCCAACCGCGCCTCGACCTCTTCACAATAGCGCGCCGCCTCCGCCGCTCCCATATGCTGGGTATTGATCGACACACCGACAACCTGACAGTCCGGATTGGCCACGCGTCCCAATTGCAGCGACAGATCCCGAACATCTTCGAGCGACGGCAAGCCATAGCCCGGCAATCCGCGCATGTGGCTGCGCGTCGGCTCGTGGCACAGGATCAGGGCGTCTGGTTGCCCTCCATGGATCAAGGCCATGGTGACCCCCGAAAAGCTTACATGGTACAGGCTGCCCTGCCCTTCGATGATATCCCAATGATCAGCGTCGTTATCCGGCGTCAGCCATTCAATCGACCCGGCCATGAAATCCGCAATCACGGCGTCCAGCGGCACGCCATCGCCGGTGATCAGAATGCCAGTCTGGCCGGTGGCGCGAAACGTGCTTTTCATTCCCTTGTCGCGCATCGCCTTGTCCAACGCCAACGCCGTGTACATCTTGCCGACCGAACAATCCGTCCCGACCGCAAGTACCCGCTTGCCGCTGCGCTTTTCGCCATTGGCAATCGGATATTCGACCTCCGGCACCCGAACATCATGCAACGCCCGACCGCAGGCCTCGGCCACGGCGACCAGATCGGTCTCGTTCCGCAGCAGGTTGTGCAACCCCGAGGCCAGATCGAAGCCTTCCTCAAGGGCGGCCACCAGCACCTTTTTCCAAGCCGGGCTGATCTTGCCACCCCGGTTGGCCACACCGATCACAAGCGTCTTGGCCCCGGCAGCCCTGGCCTCTTCGAGGTTCATGTCGGTCAGACCCAGATCAGCTTTACAGCCCTCCATCCGGTACTGCCCAACACAATTTTCGGGCCGCCAATCCTTGATGCCTTGCGCCACTTTGGCTGCCAGCGGATCAGGGGCATCCCCCAAGAACAGCAGATACGGTGTCTCGATCATTTCATTCCCCTTTCCAAGCCGTTGCCGCGACTGTGCACAAATCGACATAGGATATTCACCCCGAGTTCCGAGGGAATCGGGGCAAGCATCGAAGAATCCGCGCGTTTGGACAATTTCTGCGCAACCTTCTCCCGATTATTATGCAAAGCACGCCAGAAACGGCCCGCCGCCTTTCAGAAATGCTGCAAACGCAAAATCCCCTTGCGCAGCGCAGCGTAATTTCATAACCAATTCCAGACCTGAAACGCAATTTCCTTACCGAAGGGGAGCTTCCCATGTCCTTCCGCATCCAGCCCACCGCACCTGCCCGGCCCAACCGCTGCCAGTTGTTCGGCCCCGGTTCGCGCCCCGCGATCTTTGAAAAGATGGCCGCCAGTGCTGCCGATGTGATCAATCTCGATCTCGAAGATTCGGTCGCCCCCAGCGACAAGGACAGTGCTCGCGCAAATATCATCCAGGCCATCGGCGATATCGACTGGGGCACCAAGACCCTGTCGGTGCGGATCAACGGGCTGGACACGCCCTATTGGTACAAGGACGTTGTCGACCTGCTCGAACAAGCCAGCGAACGGCTGGATCAGATCATGATCCCCAAGGTCGGATGCGCCGCCGACATCTATGCGGTCGATGCGCTTGTCACCGCCATCGAACGCGCCAAGGGCCGCAGCAAGCCAATCAAGTTCGAGGTCATCATCGAATCCGCCGCTGGCATTGCCCACGTCGAGGAAATCGCAGCCGCCTCTCCCCGGCTTGAAGCGATGAGCCTTGGCGCCGCCGATTTCGCCGCGTCCATGGGCATGGCAACCACCGGGATCGGCGGCACGCAGGAAAACTATTACATGCTGCACGAGGGCCAGAAACATTGGTCGGACCCGTGGCATTGGGCGCAGGCCGCCATCGTCGCCGCCTGTCGCACCCATGGTGTGCTGCCCGTCGACGGCCCCTTTGGCGATTTCAGCGATGACGAAGGATTCCGCGCTCAGGCGCTGCGTTCGGCCACGCTGGGCATGGTCGGTAAATGGGCGATCCACCCCAAGCAGATCACTTTGGCCAACGAAGTCTTTACCCCCTCCGAGGCCGCAGTGGCGGAAGCGCGCGAAATCCTTGCCGCGATGGAAGATGCCAAGGCCAAAGGCGAAGGCGCGACCGTTTACAAAGGCCGTCTGGTGGATATTGCCAGCATCAAGCAGGCCGAAGTCATCGTGCGTCAGTCAGAGATGATTGCCGGAAATAGTTAAAATCTGAAACCTCAAAGCCCTGTTAATACAGATGTACGACAGTCCCTGCGTGTGGAAAACCGCGTGGGGGCGCGTCGCTATGCTACTGGGAAACAATCTTGTTGAATTTGCCGCGCCGATAGGGCTGCTTTGCATCTTGATCGTCGGCTTCGGTGAAGTCAGGCGCTTGCTGATCAGCCAAGCGCAGGCGCAATATATCATGGGCACCATTTTCGGTGCGATTGCCGTTCTGGAAATGGAAATGCCGATCTCACCGTTCGAGGGTGTGATTATTGATTTGCGCAATGTTCCAATTGTTCTGGCCGGCGCGTTCCTTGGTTGGCGCGGTCTGGCGATATGCCTCGCCATGGCCATGGTAACCCGGCTGCATATTGGTGGCATTGGCGCGACGGCTGGCATATTCGGCATGCTGATCGCAGGCTATGTGGGCGCCATCTGGGCAGAAGTGACCAAATCACCTTCAAACCGTGGATTCTGGCCACTATTGGCCTTAGGCGCTTTGACACCGCTCAGTTTTCTGGCTGTGCTGTTCTTGCCAATGGAAATCGCCTTCTGGTTCTTCAAGCATGCCGCTCCCATCACCGGAGCGATCTACCTTACGGTCGTGCCATTGATGGGCGCATTTCTGCAGCGCGAAATCCTGCGGACAGAAGCCGAGCATTACATGCGAAGTGGCGCGTCGACTTGCCCGGGTAGCGGGCTGCTTCGCCCCGCATCATTCATGCGAGAGACCGTGCAGCTGTCGGTCAGTGGGGCAAAAGGCACGGTTGGCGGTTTACTGGTGATCTCTCCTGTCTGTCCGAAATGGGTGATGACGTTCTGGGGTGCGGTGGCGACAAACCGGGTCAATTCGGCCATGGCAACGGCATTGGCGGGAAAGCTGACCCATTGTGATCGCATCGGCCTGTCGCACGGCGGTTTGCTGTTGGTCCCCCTGACCTCGACCGAGGTTTTGGAATTGGAAAACTCGACCGAGCAACTGGGCCAACTTCTGTCCAAAGCAGAGCTTCGCCTTGCCACCAAGGCAAAATTTCGTTTGCGGGCAGATCTGAAGGTTTCCGCGGTCTCTGACGCGACCGAGCTTTGCGAAATTCTGCAAATGGTCGACGAAACAAGCGCAGCGCCGCGACTGACCGCGGATCCGCCCGAGGATATGAACAAAACAGTCAAAGGCTGTCTGCCCGCCGCGAAGCAACAGCCGCTTTTTGCCAAACTCGAAGCGACCCTGGCCTCGACCCGCTCCGTGACCGTCCACCTCAATGATTAGGCCAGGCTCAGACTAGCTTCGCTCGTCCTTGGGAGATCCCATAACGACATAGGTTTGCAGGGTGTTCACCTGCGGAAGGGCGCCCAGAATATCGGTGTGGAAGGCTTTGTAGGCAGTCAGATCGGCGACCTCGACCCTAAGCAGATACTCCACCGCGCCCGTGATATTATGGCATTCGCGGACCTGCAGAGCGGTTCGCATCGCGCGTTCAAAGGCCTCTTGCGCGGATTTGGTGTGCTGATTCAGGCCCACCGTGACATACGCGGTGAACCCAATCCCCGTCTTGTCCGGCGACAGGACCGCGCGATAACCCTTGATCACCCCACGCTTTTCCAGGGTGGCAACCCGGCGCAAGCAGGCCGAAGGAGACAGCCCCACGCGTTCTGCCAAGGCAATGTTCGACAACCGCCCGTCCCGGGAAAGTTCGCGCAATATCCTGCCGTCAATTTCATTCAAATCGCTCATAAATTGCAACTCTACCGCCAAACCGGTCGATAATGCAATTTCATGGCGCATTAAATCGGCGAAAATTGCGCCATGACACCCGAGATTCTTTTCGCGCTTGCGCTGTTTTGTGCTGCGACCCTGTTCACGCCGGGGCCGAATAACCTGATGCTGATGGCGTCGGGGGCAAACTTTGGCCTGCGCCGCACGGTGCCACATCTCAGCGGCGTTGCCTTGGGGTTTCCGCTTATGATTGTGCCCGTGGGGCTGGGGGTCATGCGGCTGTTTGATCTCTGGCCGCCCGCCTATCTGATCCTCAAAGCCCTGTCAGTGGTCTATATCCTCTGGCTGGCCTGGAAAATCGCCCATGCCGCCCCGCCCAGGGAAAGCAGCGCAGAGGCGCGCCCCCTAAGCTTTGTTCAGGCTGCGGCCTTTCAGTGGGTAAACCCCAAAGCCTGGTCCATGGCCCTTGGTGCGATCACGCTATACGCCACCGGACGCGAGCTTTCGTCTATCCTCTGGGTGGCGGGCGCCTTCCTGGCGATTGGGATCGTTTCGGCCCTGACATGGGTGACACTGGGCACCGGTGTTCGGCGCCTTCTGGCGAAACCGGCGCGCTTGCGGGTCTTCAACTGGGTCATGGCTGGCCTGTTGGTGGCCTCGATGCTTCCGGTTCTGATCGGGTAATCAAGCTTTATTGCATCCGGCGCGCCAAGCAGCCATATAGCGACAAGTTGCAAGGAGGCCATGATGACCCATTACCTCGACTTTGAAAAACCGCTGGCCGAGATCGAAGGCAAGGCGGAAGAGCTGCGCGCCATGGCGCAGGGCAATGAGGATATGGACATCGAGGACGAAGCCAAGGCGCTGGACCGCAAGGCCAACGCGCTGCTTCAGGACCTCTATAAAAAGCTGACGCCATGGCGCAAATGCCAGGTCGCCCGGCACCCCGAGCGCCCGCATTGCAAAGATTACATTGAGGCGCTGTTTACCGAATACATGCCTTTGGCTGGGGATCGCGGCTTTGCCGATGACCATGCGGTGATGGGCGGACTTGCCCGGTTCAATGACCGCCCCGTCATGGTGATCGGCCACGAAAAAGGCAACGACACCCAATCGCGCATCGAACGCAACTTTGGCATGGCGCGCCCCGAAGGCTATCGCAAAGCGATCCGCCTTATGGAAATGGCAGATAATTTCGGCCTGCCCGTGATTGCGCTGGTCGACACCCCCGGCGCCTATCCCGGCAAAGGCGCAGAAGAACGTGGCCAGTCCGAAGCCATCGCCCGGTCCACCGAAAAATGCCTGCAAATCGGCGTGCCACTGGTGTCGGTCATCATTGGCGAAGGCGGCTCGGGCGGGGCGGTGGCCTTTGCCACATCGAACCGGCTGGCGATGCTGGAACACTCGGTCTACTCGGTGATCTCACCGGAAGGCTGCGCTTCGATCCTTTGGAAGGACGCCGAGAAGATGCGCGAAGCGGCCGAGGCGCTGCGCCTGACCGCGCAGGACCTCATGCGGCTTGGCGTGGCGGACCGGGTGATCCCGGAACCGCTGGGCGGCGCGCATCGTGATCGCACGACCACCATGGATCTGGTCGGTGCCGCGATTTCCGGAATGCTGGATGATCTTGACGGAAAATCGCCCAAAGAGCTGATCACCACCCGTCGTCAAAAGTTCCTGGATCTCGGCACCAAGGGGCTTGCCGCCTGAATAGGCTAAAGCATGCTTTCCAGCCCGAGCGAGGCGATCAGCTCGTAATAGGCGACGACAATCGCAGCGAAAAACGCCAGCATGATCAGCTCCAGCTTGAACTGGTGCGAATGGAAAAAATTCCGGTCGCGGTGGTGCAGGACGTCCATCAATTCGTCGCCGAACCGGACCGAAAGAAACGTGCCTGCCCCGGACAGTAGGATGATCGCCCAGTAGGGCATCGGGTGGGTCAGGATCTGGTGAAACAAACGCGTCAAAACCGTTGTGTCGTAGAACTGCGGCGCCATCAAAAGAACGCTCAGGTTGATCGTTCCGGCCAAGACCCAGACCACCATTTCAGAAAGCACCATGCGGACCCCGAACAGCAGCCGCAGCGGGAAATCCAGCAGGAACCCCGCATCCGCGATCGGCGTGCAAAGCACAAAGAACGACCATGTCAACGCCGCCGTAACGGCCCCGGTCGCCGCGTCAAACCGCCACCAGAGGTATATGAAATAGCCAACCAAAAGCGCGCAAAGCAGGGCGAATTTGAAAAACACCTGAAGGTGAGGTTTGGCGGAATTCGGGGCGGTCATAGTGGTCTTTCGGAGCTTGGGCGAACTGCGAAGCGCAGCAAAGCTGTTTCGAGCGAAAGAAACGTTACCCGGCCAGCATCCGCAACCCCTGCGTGACATCAGAGCGCACGGCAAGACGCAACCCAGGTTCGTCTCCAGCCTTGAGCGCCGCAATGATCAATCGGTGGTACTGCGGCGGCTCGGATCGGCGCAACCGCCCGTACAGCGCGCGCATCGTTGGCCCCAGTTGCAACCAGACGGTTTCACACATGGCCAGCATCGCAGGGGCCTGCGCGCGCAGGTAAAGCGCGCGGTGAAATTCAAGATTGGTGCGGATATAACCCACCGCATCGCGGTTGCTGACGGCATCGGCGATCGTCGAATTGATGGTTTGCAAGCGCTCGATCAGCGCCATATGCGCACGCGGCAAGGCACGGCTGGCCAATTCAACCTCGAGCAGAGACCGCAGGGCGGCGAGTTCCTCAATCCGCTCATTTGACAGTTCGGGCGTCGATACGCGGCCCGAATTGGACATGCTCAGCGCGCCTTCGGCGACCAGCCGATTCACGGCTTCGCGGGCCGGGGTCATCGACACGTCGAATTCGCGCCCGATGCCGCGCAGGGTCAGGGCAAAGCCCGGTTCGATCTGGCCGTGCATGATGCGTGTCCGCAATCCGCGATAGACGCGGTCATGTGCGGAAGTCGAGGGATCGATGGCGCGAGGGATGATGCTTTGCATGGCGCGATGTGATCACAAAATTCAAAGCCGCGTCAATCACCAAAGCGATAGCGATGCAGGGCCGCGCCTTCGGTGCGCAACCAGCCGCGGGGCTGCTTCCAATCACCATAGAGATCTTCGACCAAGCGCCAAAAGGCCGCCGAATGGTTCATCTCCGCCAGATGGGCCACCTCATGCGCGGCGACATACTCCAACACCTCAGGCGGGGCGAGAATCAGCCGCCACGAATACATCAGCCCACCATCCGCCGTGCAGGATCCCCAGCGCGACCGCGTGTCGCGCAGCGTCAGGCGAGTGTAGGGCCGTCCCAGCGCCCCCGAATAGCGGTCCGAGGCTTCGGCCAGCCGATCACGCGCCAACGTCTTGAGAAAGGCCTGCACCCGCCGCGGCACCTGCGCCTCGGCGCCCGGCACTTCGATCGCCCCTTCGGTCAGGCGCACCGACCGCCCCGCACCGGCGAGAATCGGCAGTGGAGCTCCCAAAACGGGCAGGATCGCGCCATGGGTGACATAAACCTCGGCCTGCTGCTGATCCAAATGGCCGCGCAGCCAGCTTTCCTTGGCCAGCACAAAATCGCGCCCTTCGGATTCGCTCACGCCCTTGGGTAGTGTCAGCGTCACGCGGCCATCCAGACGTGACAGGCGCAATGACAGCCGCCGCGCCCGGGCCGAGCGGCGTAGAATCACCTTTATCGGAGGGTTGCCAGGTAGGCTAATCTGCCCCATATGCCGCTTGCCCGTCTGTTTCGCGCCAAAGCCTTTGACATGCCCCCCCTGTTATGGCAGTTGGCCCGGATTGTCGATATGACCACGAGTTTGAAGGGAATCTCCGATGCCCAAAGAAGAATGGGGCGTTAAGCGCATCTGCCCTACAACCGGTAAGCGGTTTTACGATCTGGGTCGCAACCCTGTCGTCAGCCCCTACACCGGCGAGGCTGTAAACCTCGACACAGGAAAGCGCGGCCAAATCGAAGCGGATAGCGAAGATAAGGCAGCAAAGTCCAAGGCAACTGAAGCGACCGAAGAGGTCGATCTGCTGGACGACGACGACGTTGATGTCGATCTCGAAGACGATGATGTTCTCGAGGACGAAGACGACGACAACGTGTCGCTTGACGACATCGCCGATGTCGCAGCGGGCGACGACGACGAGTCTTGAAAAATTTGTTGCCGGGCGGGATTTTTCTGCTTGATCCCGCCCGCAGCATTGCGTAATCACCCGCGGACGGTGCCCATGGCACCAACACTGATGGGGCCTTAGCTCAGCTGGGAGAGCGCCTGCATGGCATGCAGGAGGTCAGCGGTTCGATCCCGCTAGGCTCCACCAAATCCCTTGGTTCATAGCGCGATGACTTGGCCAGTTCGCAGGCTGTTTCGGCTTTGTGCGCCGTTCTTGCGAAGCTTGGGGCAAGAAGTGTTTTTCGTGTTAGAGTTTCCGCCGGAAACCGCCGCACGAGGACAGGCACTTGGACAAACTCTCGGTCATGAATGCCTTTTGCCGGATCGTCGATCGCGGCAGCTTTGCCCGCGCCGCAGAGGACCTTGGCGTATCGGCTGCCTTGCTCAGCCGCGAGGTCAAATTGCTTGAGAATAGTCTGGGGTGCACGCTGTTGACCCGCACCACGCGCAGCATGTCGCTGACCGACCAGGGGCGGCTTTTTTATGACGCGGCACAGGACATTCTGGGCGCGGTGGACCGGATCGAAAGCCGCCTGCAGGCGCAGTCCGGTCTGGTGCGCGGCCACCTCAGGATCAATGCGCCGAACTCCTTTGGGCAATTCGTGTTGTCGCGCATGCTACCGGATTTTCTGAAACAGCACCCTGACCTGAAAGTGACGCTGTCGCTTGATGATCAGGTGGTGGATATGATCGAAGGCGGCTTTGATCTGTCGTTGCGCATTCGAGCCGAGTTGCCCGACAGCGCATTGCGCGCCCGCCGTATCGGTGACGTGCGCCAAAGGGTGTTCGCCGCGCCTGCCTATCTTGATCGCGCAGGCGCGCCCAGCACTCCAGAAGATCTGCAGCAGCACGAGACCATCGGGTTCCTGCTGGCCGACCATTTGGCGGTTTGGCAACTCAATGGGCCAGAGGGCAGCCATATCGTCAACCTTGCGCCAAAGGTCCGCGTTGGCAGCAGCGTCGTTCTGCGGGATCTGCTGATTGCCGGGCATGGCATTGGCACCCTTCCCGATTTCATCTCGGCCGAGGCCGAAGCGCGCGGCGATCTGGTGCGCGTACTGCCGCAGCATGAATTGCCGCGCCGCCATGTCTATGCTGTCACCGCATCGCAACTGGGTGCCGATGCAAAGGTTTCGGCCTTTCTGGATCACCTGCGCGCCGCGCTCTAGGCCGGCATTCTTCACTCAGCGTTAAGAGTGATTTGCAAGCGGGCCGCTTATTCCAAGGCACCTTTGGATGCATCTTCCCGGGATCGCAACCCGACCCCAAGGAGGATCGTCATGACCCGTATTCTTGTTCTGTATTATTCCAGCTATGGCCACGTCCGCACCATGGCCGAGGCCGAAGCCGACGGCGCGCACAGCGTCCCCGGCACCCAAGTCGACATTCGCCGCGTGCCCGAGACTGTCCCCGAGGCCGTGCGCCAAAGCGCGGGTTTCATCGACGATGACACGCCGATCGCCGCCCCAGCGGACCTGGAAAACTACGACGGGATCATTTTCGGCACGCCAACGCGCTTTGGCATGATGGCAGGGCAGATGAAGCAGTTTCTGGATCAAGCCGGTGGCCTTTGGGCCCGCAACGCGCTGGTCGGCAAGGTCGGGGCTGTTTTTGCCTCGACAGGCTCGCAGCACGGCGGGCACGAGGCGACCTTGCTGTCGACGCACATCCCGCTGATGCACTTTGGCTTGCTGATCGCAGGACTGCCTTACAGCTTTGCTGGCCAGACCGGTGCCGAGGGGATCATCGGCGGCGCCCCCTACGGAGCCGGGACCATTGCCGGAGCAGACGGATCGCTTCTCCCAACCGGGACCGATCTTGATGGCGCCCGTTTCCAAGGCGCGCATGTGGCCCGGATCGCTGCCCGCCTTGCCGCAACCTCTGATCAGGCGCAGGCCGCCTGACATTCCCTGAACCGGAGGCTTACCATGTCCCGCCAATCCGACATCCTGCTCACTGCGCTGGCCCCTGCTATCTGGGGCAGCACTTATATCGTCACGACCGAAGCCCTGCCTCTGGGGTATCCCATCACCCTTGCGGTGCTCAGAGCGCTTCCTGCCGGGCTGCTTTTGCTGCTGCTGACGCGCAACCTGCCGAACCGCGACTGGCTGGGGCGCGTTCTTGTGCTGGGGGCGCTGAATTTCGCGGTGTTCTGGACGCTGCTTTTTGTGGCCGCCTATCGCCTGCCCGGCGGATTGGCGGCGACGCTGGGCGCCCTGCAGCCCCTTATGGTCATCGCCCTCAGCTTTGGCTTTCTAGGCACGCCCATCCGTGCGGCGGCGGTCCTGGCCGCACTGGCTGGGCTGGGCGGCGTGGCGCTGCTGGTGCTTGGCCCCGAAGCCCGGCTTGATCCGATTGGCGTGGCGGCCGGTCTTGGCGGCGCGGCCTCGATGGCAGCGGGCACTGTGCTCAGCCGCAGATGGCAGCCGCCGGTCTCTCCGCTCAACTTTGCCGGATGGCAGTTGACGGCAGGCGGTCTGATACTGGCGCCGGTCGCCCTGATGTTTGAACCATCGCTGCCGCCTTTATCGGCGCTGAACCTCAGCGGGCTTGTCTGGCTTGGCGTGATCGGCGCCGCAGGCACTTATGTCCTGTGGTTTCGCGGCATCGCCCGGCTCGACCCCGGCACGGTGTCGATGCTGGGCATGATGAGCCCGGTGACCGCCGTCGGGCTGGGCTGGCTCTGGCTGGGGCAGGCACTGACGCCGGTTCAGGCCATTGGCGCGGTTGTCGTCCTGTCAGCCGTCTGGCTGGGGCAGGCGGCCAACCGCACCAGGCCCAGCCCTAAGCCTCGGCCGGTTTATTGACCTTGAGCAGGCGCACGAGGAACCCAAGCGATCTTCCGCGCCCGCCATCAATCACGCTGAACAGCGACGGCACAAAGACCAACGACAGCATTGTGGACAGCAGCAGCCCGCCGATCACCGCAATCGCCATGGGCGCGCGGAATTCGCCGCCCGTCCCCAACGCCAGCGCCGACGGCACCATGCCCGCCGTCATCGCAATGGTTGTCATGATGATCGGGCGCGCGCGTTTGTGGCAGGCATCCAGCATGGCTTCGGACTTTTGAACGCCGTTGGACATCGCATCCAGCGCGAATTCCACCAGCATGATCGCGTTCTTGGTCACGATCCCCATCAGCATCAGGAACCCGATGATCACCGACAGACCGATCGCGTTGTCTGTCAGGTACAGCGCAAAGATCGCGCCGCCGATTGCCAAAGGCAGCGACAACAGGATCGTCACCGGGGTGACAAAGCTTTTGAACAGGACCACCAGCACCACATAAACCAGCAAGATCCCCGCGATCATCGCCAAGGCGAACTGGCCAAAGATATCCGCCATGATCTTGGCATCGCCCGAGGCGTCGATTTCGGTACCGTCAGGCATATTTTGGGCGGCTGGCAGGGCATAAATCGCCTCGGTCGCCGGTCCAAGGATCGCGCCATTGGCAAGGTTGGCGGAGACGGTCGTGTTGTATTGCCCATCGACCCGCGAGATCGTGCTCGCCCCCGAGGACAACGAGATATCAGCCACCGCCTCAAGCGGCACCTGCATACCGAAGGACGACGGAATACGTTGGCCGCGCATCAGAACCAGATTGTCGCGCACCTCTTCCTTCATTCGCACAACGATGGGAATCTGGCGGTCTCCGGCATTGAACTTGGCTGCATTCGCCCCTGTTTCACCCAAAGTGGCGATGCGGATGGTCGAGGCAAGCGCCGAGGCCGTCACCCCCAGTTCGGCCGCCTGTTCGGGGCGCGGGGTGATACGGATCTCGGGCCGGACCAGCGCCGCGTCGGTCTGCGCGTCGGTCAACTCGGGCAGGGCTTCGATCTGGTTGGCAAGCTCGGCGGCGGCGCTGACCACCGCATCCTGACTATCGCCAAGGATGTTGAGGATCACGTCCCGCTGGCCGGTTTCCGAAACGATCAGACGCACGTCGGGCACGTCCTGAAGCGCCGCGTGGATGTCCGCCTCGATGGCCTTGAAACCGCGCTCGCGCGTGTCCTTCTGGCCAAAGTTCACGGTCACACGTGCCTTCGTGGCCGAAGTGGCACTGACGAAAACCGAGCGCACTTCGGGAACCTGCTCAACGCGCGCGGTGATCATCCCGGCAGTTTCGCGCATGTCCGCGATCTCGACGCCCGGAGGCATTTCGACCGAGATGATGGTCCGTCCGGTGTCCGAGGCAGGTACAAATTCCGAGGGCAACAGCGAGGCAGAAAAGATCGAGGCGGCAAAAATCAATAGCCCGGCAATCAGCGTCACAACCCGGTTGCGGAGCGTCCAGTTCAGCATGCGCATGTAAAGGCGCATGACCAACCCGTCCTTTTCCTCTTCTGCGGGCAGGCCGTCGCGCAAAAAATAAGCGGCCAGCATCGGCGTGATCAGACGCGCGACCAACAGGGAAAACAGCACCGCCACGGCGACGGTCAGGCCGAACTGCTCAAAGAACTGCCCGCCGATGCCGGACATGAAGCTGACCGGGGCAAAGACCGCGACGATGGTGAAACTGATGGCGATCACCGTCATGCCAATCTCGCCAGCGGCTTCTTCGCTGGCTTCGTAGGCCGGTTTGCCCATGTGGATGTGCCGGACAATGTTCTCGATCTCGACAATTGCATCGTCGACCAGAATCCCTGTGACCAGCGTGATCCCAAGCAGCGACACGGTGTTCAGCGAAAACCCCAGCATGTTCATCACGATAAAGGTCGGGATGATCGACAGCGGCAGGGCAAGAGCGGTGATGATCGTCGCGCGCCAGTTGCGCAGGAACAAGAACACCACGAAGACCGCCAGAAACGCCCCTTCGTAAAGCGTGTCCATGGCGGCGTGATAGCTGCCCTCGGTATAGACCGTGGCATCGTCGATCAGCGAAAAGGTGACGTCCGGATAGGCCTGCGACAGCTCGGCAATCTTTTCCTTTGCGGCATTTCCGGCAATCAGGTCACTGGCACCGCTGGCGCGATAGACGCCGATGGCGACCACCGGGCCGCCGTCCAGCAAGGCAAAGCTGTTTGTCTCTTCGGCGCCATCGATAACGCGCCCCAGATCGCCCAGGCGCACAGTGCTGCCTGCCGGCGTCGGGATCGGCATTTTGGCAAGCGCCTCGATGCTGTCAGCCGAGCCCAGCGCGCGTATAGCATATTCTTGCCCAGCAAGGCTGCCGCTACCACCGCCCAGATTGACGTTTGCCTGCCGGATCTGATTGTTCACGGTGCTTGCAGTCAACCCCAGCGCCAGCAAACGGTCCGGGTCGAGCGCCACTTCGATGGCGCGATCCGCCCCGCCGATCCGCTCCACTTTGCCTACGCCTTCGGCATTGCCGACATCCCGGGCGACAACGTCATCCGCGAAATAGGACAGCTCTTCGATGCTGCGGGTCGGGTCGGAAATGGCATAGCTGAGGATCGGCGCCCCGATCACGTCAACCCGGGTGACCTGCGGCTCCAGAATGCCGTCCGGCAAGTCGCTGCGCACCTTGCTCACCGCATCTTTGATATCGGCCACAGCGCGGTCAAAATCGACCTCAAGATCAAAGTTGATCACAATCGACGCGCTGCCATCGGTGGCGGTGGCGTTTACGGTATCGACGCCCGTCACGTCCGTGACCACGTCTTCGATCGGCTTGATGATCTGGTTCACAATCTCGGACGGCGATGCCCCCGCCTGCGTCACCGAAACCGAGACAACCGGGATATCGACATTCGGCATGTCGGTCACGGGAAGCGAGCGAAAGCCAAACATCCCGGCCACGACCAGCACCAGAAACAGCGCCACCGGGACAACCGGCGACCGGATCGACCATGTCGAGATGTTCATTGCCCCGCCCCCTCGGCAAAGACAGGCTGGACCTTGTCGCCGTCGCCAAAGAACGTTCCGGCGCGCAGCATCACCACGTCGCCTTCGGCCAATCCATTCAGGATCTCCCGCTGGTTCTGATAGATCAGCCCCGCCGTCACATCCACGCGCTGAACCACGCCCTCTTCGGTGATCCGCAGAACATAGGTGCTATCTTTGTCCACCAAAACGGCGGACGACGGGACGGTCAGACCCTGATGCCGGTCAATCGTGATCATACCGCTTGCAAAAACACCGCTGGGAAGGCTGCGTTGCTCATCGGTTTCGATGTAGATCCTTCCCAGTCGCGTCGCCGGGTTCACCGCCGGCGAGATCAGCCGCACTTTGCCAGGAACCGCGCCAACACCGGCAATCTCAAGCGCGACAGGATCGCCTTCCGAGACAGAGCCAAGCGCGGTTTCGATCACCTCGGCCTCGACCTCGATCCGGCCATTTTCGGCGATCCGGAACATCGGATCCCCGCCGGTGGTAGCGATCATGCCGATGTTGCCGTTGCGGGCAAGGATCAGCCCATCGACCGGCGCATTGATCGTGGCATGACCCAGATTGGACTCTGCAATCCCAACCGCCGCATCCGTCCGCTCGGCAGCGGCCTTTGCCGCCGCCAGACCATCGTGCGCCGAGGCCGCCGAGGCCCGCGCCGACTGTGCATTGGCCCGCGCGGTTTCAAGATCGGCATTTGCCAGATTGCCCCGGTCAGCCAACTGCTGCGCCCGGGTCAGTTTGTTCTCCGCATTGTCCAAGGCAGCCTCAGCGGCGTCGATCTGGCTTTGCGCCTGACGGACCGACGCCTGCGCGCTGCTTTGTTCGGCCTTGGCCTGCAACAGCTGGCTTTCCAGAACCCGAGTTTCCATCTGCGCCAGTACGTCGCCTGCACTGACCTGATCGCCAACATCGACAAAGATGCTTTCAAAGGCGAAGCCACCGACTTTTGGGAAGACCAGCACTTCTTGCCGGGGGGTCGTTGACCCCGAAACCGGAATTTCGTCCACCACTTCCGCCCGGCTTGCCCGGGCGACCGTGACATGCGGAACAAGCGCCGATTTGTCGGCGGGCATGTCAGTCTGCGCTGGCAATGCCGCGCCGAACAGGGCGAAGAGAACCGTCAATGCCAAGGCGGGCACCGATCGAAGCGGAGCGGAACATGGAGTGTGCATTAACAAGGGCCCTGGTTGAGTGACTATGATCTTGGTAGAAATACGCTGCACGCGCAGCAATTCAAGTATTTTGTTTAGTACAACCTGAACAAATTGACTGTCCAAGCGTATGACGTTGGGTCGGGCCCTGTTTAATCCCTGTCCAACCGCTCTGCGCTGTCCTGCGCCAGATCACTTAACGCGCTGTAAAATTCGGCATAGGCGCGCACCCGGTCGCGGGCTGCACCGTCCGAAAGCTGCGCCACGGTGGCCTCGACTTCGGCCTTGGAGCGGTCAAAGGAAAGCCGGGCGTTGCGCATCATCGTGGCATAGGGACGTTCGCCCAGTTGAAAATAGTCCTGCCGTTCTCCGGGCTTGGTCACTCGCTTGATCAATCCGCGATCAATCAAGGTGCGGGTCGAGGTGCTGATGCTACCCCGACTGACCTGCAATTCATCCGCAAGACTGCCAAAGGACACCGCCTGCCCGTCAAAGATCAACAGCCCCAGAACCCGCCCGGCGATCCGGGGCAAGTTTTCGCCCTGAGCGATCAGCCCGACTTTCTCGATAAATTCTGCCCTGACTTTGGCCTGATCCGCCATCATCCCCCCCCGACATGCCTTGCCTGGCTTTGAAAGGACAGCATGGCCGAGCCTTCCGGAAAGTTCAATTCGTTCGCTTTGAACTGAATTCAATATCCTGTCGATACCGTTCGCCTCAATCGCCCCGATAATCGTCATCCGCCGAGCGCAATTCCTCGGGCGAGGCCAGTCCGTCCTTGTTCACATCGACGATATTGAAGGCAAAGCCATAGGCTCCGAAGGTCCGGATCGTCTTGGCCGTGGGCTGGCCGCTGCGCGCCATGGCCTGCACAAAGGTGCGAAATTCGCGCAAGGTCAGGACCCCATCGCGGTTTTTGTCCGCCGCAACAAAGGCATCAACTTCTTGGTCCGTGGCGGAAAAGACCTGAGCCGACAGCGGCAGCGGCAGCAGCATTAAACTGACCAGAACGGGTTTCATACTCATGGCTCCTGTTTCAAGGCGCCCATGGGGGCTTCGACCAACCATTCGAGAAAGATGAGCCGCCCCGCCTTGCCGCGCAAGTCCAAAGGGGCCACCAGCGCGGGCACCAGTCCTCCGGCAGCGCCTTGTCGCCACAGAACCAGCGACTGGCGCACAGCAGCCACGGTGATGCAGCCCGCCTGCCCGGACAATATCGACGCCTCTGGCGGTGGCAGGCGACGATTGCTCAGCGCTTTGGCTCCGGAATTGTAACTGGGGTTTTCAAGGCAAAGGCGCACCGGGCAAGGTACATGATCGCAACCCGGCCCGATCCTTTCTTGAATCTGCACTTGATCACCCGAGGCGCTTTGCAGAACCAACATGTCGGCCGATCCGGCCTGCCCAAACTGCGGCGCGCCCAATGTGAGAAGTGTCGCCACCAACGTAGCGGCGTGGCGTAGAAGGAACATGACCGGTCTCCCTGGATCGCGCGGAGCGCCGTGCACCGCATTTGACCAAGGTAGCCAAGGCCCCCATCCGCCCCCATGGGGTGATCACCCCAATCGCCTAAAGTTCCGAGGCCGGATCGACCAGACCTTCGCGCAGCGCATAGGCCATCAGTTGCGGTACCGAATGCACGTCCAGCTTTTGCATCATGCTGGTGCGATGCTTGTCCACGGTCTTGGCGCTGATCCCCAAAAGCGCCGCGATTTCCTTGTTGGAATGGCCGCCAAGGATCATGTTCAGGATCTGCTTTTCGCGCCCCGTCAGCAGCCCGGCTTCGGGTTTGTCCTTCAGGGCGGTGACGAACCGATCCGCGATATGGCGCTGGCCGCGCAGGATACCGGGCAAGCGGGTGTAAAGTTCCTGATTGTCGTCCCCCTTGGAAAACAACCCATCAACGCCGCTTTCCACAAGAGAGCTGATCATGCCCAGCGCGGTGACCCCCGTCAGCACGACGATCTTGGTCGCTGGGCTCCAACGCTGCACTTCGACAATCACTTCGACGCCGCCCGCCATCGGCATCTGAACATCCAGCAACAACAGGTCGGGTTTGTGCACGCGCGTTTGTGCGATGGCCTCAAGACCATTTTCGGACTCGGCCAGGACCTCGATGCCTTGGGGTTCGATCAAACCGGGCTGCTCCAAAGCGCTGCGCAACCCGCTGCGCACTATTGCATGATCGTCGGCGACGACCGCATAGTACTTTCCACGCTCTCTCATTATATCATTATCCCAAAACCTTTTGCCCAAAATGTGCCACGCCCGCCTGAGAATACCCAGAATTTTCGCGGCTTTCCTGCTGTTTTTGCTGATGTCTGGCGCCGCTCAGGCACAACTGGTCGAATTGGACCCGGGCCATCAGGTTGCAGATCTGGTTCCCGATCTGCGCTATTGGCCCTCGCTGGACCCAGAGGTCAGCAATGCGATCACGGCCTATCGCGAAGGCCAATTCGAACGCGAGATGAAGACCGTCGCCTATAGCGCCGGGTATTCGCCTGAAACATGGGCCGCCGTGGAAATCGTCAACCGGACCGCAGCGGACGGACGCCCGCCAGACCGTTTTGCCGTAACGATAGACGCGCCCTTGGTCAGTGGGCTCAGGATTTTTCTGGTACGCGCGGACGGGCTGACCGAGAACCTGACCGACTATTCGATCTTCGCGCCCTTTGATCCGCTGGACCATGCCGTGACCCGTCTGCGCACCCCCGAATTCGATTTGGCCCCCGGCGAACAGGTGACGCTTCTTGCGCACGTGCAGCTTGGCCCGTTTCCCGATTTCGGCATGGCCCTGCACAGCCCTGAACACCTGACCGAAGCGACGTTTCTTTGGGGGATCGGACACACAGCTTTTTACGCTTTTGCGCTGAGCTGCCTGATCTTTTTCTTCGGGTTTCAGGTGGCCATGCGCAGCGCCGTCGGAGCGTGGAACACGCTGCTGTTCCTCGCCTTTCTCGGGCTGATCGCCTTTGTCGATGGGCTGCTGTTCCGCGCCTTTTACCCGCAGCACCCCGAGCTTCAGTCCCCGATCGGCTTTGGTCTGCTTTTCGCCCTTTCAGGCGCGGGGTTTCTGGTGGCGGGCGCGGGTATCAGAAGTGCCGCGCCTAGCCGTGCGCGGGCTGTCTCTGCGCTTTCGCTGCTGTCTTTTGTGGGCTTCCTGCTGGCGCTGTTGGTGCCCGGACCGCTTACGGCAAGCTTTGCCTACGTCTTGATCGGCGTCATGCTGGCCGCCCAGATTCCGGCCGCCCGCGCCATGCAAAATGATCACGTTGCGCCGCCCGTTGGTGCAGTTGTCGTTGCGGCTCTGGCTGTGTTGGGGGCTCTGGCGGTGATAGCCCTTATCCTCAGCGGATGGGGTGGACGCTGGCTGGATGCGCCGAATGCCATGCGCATGGTCTTTGCCTTTTTGCTGCTGGCGACCATGACCTTTCTCACCGCCAATGTCATCGCGCTGCGCCGCCGCCATCTGAGCGCCGTCGAAGCCCGCGTCATCGCGCTCGAGGCCGAGGCCGAACGCAGCCGCGAATTGCTGGAGGCCGAACGCAACTATGTCCGCGCCCGCGAATTGGCCGCCCTGCGCCAACGGCAGTTGGCGACCGCCTCGCACGACCTGCGGCAACCTCTGATGTCCCTGCGCATGACCTTTGACACGCTCGCCTCGGAGATGCAGCCCGAGGTAAAGACCCGTCTGAACGAAGCCTTCGACTATCTTGGCGCGCTGGCCACTGGCTATGTCGATGACAGCGTGCCCGACACCGAACCCGAGCCCCCGGAAACCGAAGCCTATCCGCTTGCGGTTCCATTGGGCACGACCCGCCAGATGTTCGAAAACGAGGCGGTGTCGAAGGGCATCAAACTTCGTGTTCTGCCGACTTCGCTTGACGTGACCGTGCCGCCCATCGCCCTGATGCGGATCGTCACCAACCTTGTCTCCAACGCCATCAAATACACAGCAGACGGCCGGGTTGTCGTGGGGGTGCGCCGCGCCAATGGCCCTCGGATCTGCGTGATTGACACCGGCCCCGGCATGACCGAGACCGAAATCGCCGCCTTCCGCCAAGCCTATGCCAAAGGCGAAAACTCGACCGGGCACGGCCTTGGCTTGTCCGTCTGTTTTGAACTGGCCCGCGCCAACGGGATGTCGCTGGATGTGACCTCGGTCAAAGGGCGCGGCACCTGCTTTTCACTGACCGTTTAGGGGCATCGTCCGGTTGTCACCTGCGGCGTCCCGCGCTGGCAGACATTTGCACGGCCAAGCTCCGTCACGGCCCATTCGTCACCGCGCTTTTCCATCAGCACGCGGTAAACCTGCCCTGCAACCGAGTCGTCCGCCCAGCCGAAATCCAGAACGTTCGCCGCAACCTTGTCGCCGCTTTGCTCCATCGCAACCTGCATGCGCGGTCTGCCCTCTTCCAACGAAGGGAAATCGACATCAAGCATGGCGACGATCTCTCGCGGGGTCTTTAGCGACCAGTCGGGTGAGGCGAGCACGTCAAACCCGTTCAGATCGAAGGACAGGCCAAGCTCTTCCAGTATGGACGGACGCTGTGGCGGCCAGATTGTCACTTCACCGGAATCCAGGCTCACCGCCGCGCTTTCAAGCGCCGCGCCCCATTCGCTGACCGCGTAGCGGTAGACAAACGCCCCTTCCCCCATACCGGGAGCGATCCTTGAGGCGGATTCGATCAGCATTTCCTCTGGTCGAACAAACCCTGACGACAGCAGCGGCGAACTGTGGATCGCGCCCAAATTGGGACGGGACCAGTTGATCAGCTCGTCCGGCCCATAATCGAATTCAAAGGAAGGCTGAGCAAAACTCAGCGGCATCAGCCTGCCGTCAATCTCGAAAACCATGACCGAAAGTTCGTCGGCAAAGGTCGTCCGGCAGGGCATCTGGTGCAGCACGCCATTTCCGAAGGGCTGGCTGATGACATCGCCGGGCAGGGAGCATTCACCCGGGGCCAGTGCGTCGCGCAGGGCCAGCAAGGCGTCATCCTCGGCGGCATGGGCCAGCCCTGCGCTTAGGATCGCCGCTATGGTCAGCACAAAAACATTTCGGGACAACGGCGATCCACGGTGAGCCTGCTGTTCCCCGAATGGCTGTGGGTGAAAAAGCGTCATGGCGATATTCCTTCGTGAACAATCGGGCCGCGGCCCAAGCGAAAAGGTCTACCCGATCATGGGCAGACCCGCAGATCAATTCCAGAGTTTCGTGTAGGCGTAGGTCAAAGCCCCGCCGCCACCGATGCTGCCGATCCCGACACCCAAAGAAAATCCCTGGAAATCAAAAGGCTTGGCAGAGAACCACATGTTCAGCCCTGCGCCGCTGCCGACGTCAAACTCGGCAATCGAGCCAAAGGCATGGCCGTCGATATGCGCGTTTCCGGATTTGAAGAAGGAAAAGACCAGATCGTTGCCACCACCAAAATGGTATCCGCCGGACAGCGACGTTGTCGTGTAAACCTTGGCGGCGCTGTCGAAATCCATATCCATGGAAAACCCGGTTTCATGCGCCCCGCCGATCCCATAGGAGCCGCTGGATTCGATCCCCACTGTGATGGTCCGGAACCCCAGCCTTTCAAGCTGGTCAAAGCTTTGCCGCATTTGGGTGTTGCGCTTGAGGATGCTTTGCACGCGGTTGCCATCCTTGTCCCTGATCGCCTTCGCCAGATCCTTGGCGTCACGGCCACTGGGCAGGGCCTTGCTGATCTGGCGGGCAATGTCGGCGATCTGGGCGCCCTGCGTTCTGGCAGCCGCGCGGACCTTTTCCTTGTTACCGCCGCTGAAGACATTGCCAATGCCGCTGCCCACATCCTGCAACTTGTCTCCGACACCGTCACCGATGTCTTTGAGACCCTCACCAACCTTTCCAACGATCGTCTGGCTGGCCGGGACACATTTGCCCCACTTGTTCCGCAAGCCCGGCTTGCATGATGGCCCCTTGTGGTGCCACGGGCAGGCTTTCTGGCCGTTGCTGCCGCAGCTTTTTGCTTCGGCCATCGAAGCCGGGGCGAAACTCGCGGAGGCCAAACCAAGGGCCACCACCATCATCGTGCGTTTGACAAAGCTTTTCATTGGTCTTCCTCCGCGTTTCGGTTTGTGGGGATCAGTCGGTCAGCGAAACTTCGTAGACGTGGTTGCGTGTGCATTCCTGGAAATCGGAGGTTGCCCGTTTCAGACCCGACCACTTGTTGAAGTGCGCGTTGTCGGTGCGAACCCGGTAGACTACGATCACCTGAGTGTTGCGCTCATTGGCGCGCTCAAGGTTGCGGGTGATGCTGAAGACCTGCCCGGCCGGGATGTCCTGATTGCGGATCGGTTCGGATTTCTTGCCGTAGCCCGAGATCTGGTAGTGCATGTCGACAACCTTGACCTTGTGGCCGGTGTCATTGGTGGCGACGACATAGGCGTCCTTGCAGGTTCCGCGGGCAAAGCTGGGGGTGGCAACCGTGGCGGCCATGGCGAGGATTGCGGTGGTGAGGAGCGTCTTGGTGATCATTGTTCTGGTCCTTGTGTGTGTGCCGGATTTCTGTTTGTGCCCCGGCGGTTGCTGTTTCTCGGATCGGCTGGTGTGCCGTTCGATGACCTCACAATGCCCGTTGGTCGCCGACTTCGGGATCGGGGAAACACCCCATTCGAAGGGGCGACTTATGGGGTATTTCCCCCAGTGCCCTTTGGCCCGGTTTCGGGCCTTTTGATCGCCACGCGGCCAACGCAGGCCGACACGTCAAACACCGTTTCAAAGGAGAGCCCTTATGTTCCGCCCCCATTTCACCCTGTCCGCAGCCCTGCTTGCCTCGACCTGCCTTGCCGGTCTGGCCCAGGCCCAAAGCATCCCCGAAATCACCCGGATCGAATTGGGTCAGGCCGGTATCGCCCGCTACACGATGACCGCCGAGACCACAGGCAATCTGATCACCTTCACCGTTCCCAAAGGCGCCTCCAGCGATGTGCTGGCCTCGCTTGTGGTGCGTGATCCGGCGGGCGGCGTGGTGGACCTTCAGACCGAAACGCCCGGCTCGGCGACCGCAGCGCTGCGCGAGACCGCCTTTGCCGCGGGCATCCCGACGGACACGCCCAGCCTGCTGGCGGCGCTGACCGGACAGACGGTGACCCTGACAACTTCGCTTGGCAGCACCACGGGTCAGGTCATGGGCCTGCGCCGCTTTGATGCTGTCGAAGATGGGCAGCGGGTTGACCGCATGGCCGCGCTTTTGCTGAACCAGTCCGGCGTGGCCGAGGTGGTCCTGTCCCCTGGCACCAAGGTCGGGTTTTCCGAGGCGGCAGCGCGCCATCTGGCGGAAGCCATGGCCTCAGCCCAAAACCGCGATGACAGCCGCCGTTTCGATCTGACCCTTGAGGCCGAAAGCCCCCGCTCGGTGGATCTGTCTTATGTGACCGAAGCCGCCGCGTGGAAAAACTCGTGGCGCCTGCTGCTGGACGAAGGGCGCTTGCAAGGCTGGGCCACCTTTGAAAACGTGTCCGGCGCCGGTTGGGACGATGTGCAACTGACCCTGACGACCGGCGCCCCGGTGGCCTATCGCCGCGATCTGATCGACCCGCTGTTCATCGCCCGGAACGAGTCAGACGACACCGCACCCAAACCGATCACGGCCAAGGCGGATAATGGCGTTACGGGATTGATGAACCTTTACAACGGCACGGCCCAATCGGAGTCACGGACACTAAGACCAATGCCCGCGCCGCCGTCTGGCAGCGCGTCAGAGGCAGCGGCGTCAAACGACAGCGGCATCCTGCGCTACACCCTGCCCGAAACGGTTGATCTGGAGAACGGCCGAACCGCGAACCTGATGTACCTTGATCTGCCGATCGAGCCGGAAATCCGCGGCCTGTACCGCGCAACCGAGCGGAGCAGGACATTGTTGCTGGCGGCTTCGATCACCGCTGATCAGCCGCTGGCCTCGGGGCTTGTGTCGGTGCAGGACGCGGATGGCTTTGTCGGCGATGCGCCGTTTCAGGGGATGCTGGCCGATCAAACCCGCCTGCTGCCCTTTGCCTCGGTCTCGGGCGGGGCGATCCATACCGACAGTCAGGCCATCGCCCGGCTGACATCCATCGTGCATCAAGAGGGCATTCTGACACTGGAACTCCTGCGCACCCGCACCACCACCTATTCCGGGGCTCTGCCTGAAATGGTCGATCTGTTCACCGTCGAGCACCCCATCGGCTATGGCGCGCTGGACAGCTCGAACGGCACAGCCGAACGCGGCGACGGGTTTTACCGGGTCACCGTCCCGGTTGCGGACGGCACAGGCACCGTGCGGCTTGTCGAGAAAGAGACGGTTCAAAAGCAGGTCCGTCTGGGCGCGGGCGATTTCGGTTCATTGCTGGCCGAGATCGAAGCCGGGCAAATTGAACTCTCGCAGGACTACCGTGCCGCCTTTGATCAGGCCAGCCGCCTGAAGACCCAATTCGAAGCAGCCCAGCGCGAGGTGTCGTCGGTTCGCAACCGCTATTCCTCGCTGGTCGGGGAACAGGAACGCCTGCGCGAGAACCTTGAGAGTGTCACCCAAGAGGCCCTGCGCAACCGTTATCTGACCGCGCTGGACAAGACCGAAACCGAGATCGCCAACAGCTTTGACCGGATCGACCAGCTTGAAACCCGGATGTCCGAGATCGAGCAACAGGTTCTGGCGGTCTTCGCGGCACTATAGAGATCAGGCATAGGTGCGCTGCGCCATGGGCGTGTCGTCGATCACCTCTTGCAACATGGTCAACAAAATCTCCTCGGCGCGGTTCAGGATCGCGCTGGGGTTCCATACCAGATGCACGTCAATGGGCGGCAGATCGTCATAAGGCGGCACTTGCCACAGCAGACCATCCTCCAGATCCCTCCGCACGACGTGCACCGGCAAAGGCCCTATCCCCAGCCCCGCAATGATCATCCGCCGCACTTCTTCGAGGTTGGAAGAGGTCGCAACCACCCGTTCACCCAATTGCGATTGCGCCCGCATCACAGTGACCGGGCGCAGCACGTCCTGCAGACGGTCGGTGTCAAAGCTGACGGCGGTCTGCCCGGCCAGATCCGCATGGGTCAGACCTTTTCGGCCAAAGAGCGAATGGTCCGGCCCGCAGAACAACCCGAAAAACTCGCGATAAAGGCGTCGGTATTCCAGCCGCGGGTTGCGGTCCCGCACAAGGCAGACCGCGAAAGACGCGCGCTTGGCCTGCACCTCGGCGATGGCATCCGCACTGGACAAGACGTTGATCGTCAAGCCCGCCGCCGGGTGCTGCGCATGAAAAGCGCCCAGGGTCTGATCAAATAATGGACAGACCACATGGCTGGCCACGGCGATCTTGACATGGCCGCGCACCTCATCGGTCATCTCGCGCAGCAGCGTCGACAGCCGCAGAATCGAGCCGTTGATGTCCACCGCTTCACGGTACAGCAACTCTCCTGCTTCGGTCAGCGCGTATTGCCCCGGCCCGCGTTTTATCAGTTTACGGCCAACCCGATCTTCCAGCCTTTTCAAAGCGGTAGAGACCGATGGCTGTTTCAGCCGCAACCTGCCCGCCGCCTCGGTGATCGAGCGGCTTTCGGCAAGGACAACGAAGGTCCGCAACAGGTTCCAATCCAGCTCGCGCGCAATGCGATCCGGGTCGTACCAACTGTCCGACTGCGTGCCGACCATAGATCACCTCTATATTGACAATATCCATTATCTATTTGCGTGATACCTCGCCCCTTCGCAAGGTCTTGGATAACCCGAATGACCTAGGGAATCCCAAATGTCGGTCGAAGCCCGCGAGGCGCGCCAACCATGGATATTGCTCGCACCGTCCCTGACGGCAGTTGCCCTGTTGCTCTTCGTGCCGCTGATGTTCATCGTGGTCTACAGCTTTTGGCTGCGCACTGCGACTGGCGCGGATCAGGTGGGGTTCTTCCTCGACAACTGGCAAGAGGCGCTGACTGACGCCTTTTACCGCGACATCCTGCTGAATACGCTGAAGATCGCCGCGATCACCACCGTGGTTTGCGCCGTCATGGGCTATCCGGCGGCCTATTTCATCGCCCGATCGCGTGGCAACAAGCCTGTCCTGCTGCTGATGCTCATGCTGCCGTTCTGGATCAGCTACATCATCCGCACGATGAGCTGGATCAACATTCTGGGAGTCTCGGGGGCGTTGAACACCTTCCTGATGTGGATCGGCATTATCAATGAGCCGCTTCAACTGCTCTACAACCAGACGACGGTGATCCTTGGCCTCGTGCATTTCCTGCTGCCTTTCATGATCCTCAATGTCTTTGTCAGCCTCGAAGGCATCGACGTGACGCTTGAGGATGCCGCCAATTCGCTTGGAGCCACCCGCTGGCAGGCGTTCTTGCAAGTCACCCTGCCGCTGTCCCTGCCCGGTCTCGCCGCCGGAGGGCTGCTGTGTTTCGTTCTGGGGGCGGGCACCTATATCACACCGCTGGTTCTGGGCGGGCCGACCGACGCGATGTTCGCCAACCTCGTGTTCGAGGCAATCATCACCCAATTGAACTGGCCGCTTGGGTCGGCCCTGTCGCTGATGCTGCTGGCGGTGCTGGGCGCGCTGGTGATGATCTACAATCGCTACCTTGGCATGGCGCAATTGATGAAGGGGCTGGGCTGATGGGCGGCATGGGATGGCAATTGATCCGCGCTTACGCAGTGCTGGTCTATATCTTCATGTTCCTGCCGGTGGCGGTGGTGGTCCTTCTGTCCTTTAATGCCAGCCAGTTCGGCAGCTTTCCCATGACCGGCTTTTCCTTTCGCTGGTTTCTTGAGCTATGGAACAACGACGCCATCCTGCGCGCCTTTCGCACCTCGGTCATTCTGGGGCTTCTGACGGCCGCAATCTCGACCACTCTTGGCGTGCTCGCCAGTCTTGCGCTTGTCCGCTACCGGGTGCCCGGGGCCAACATGATCTCGACCATCCTGATCGCGCCCATTCTGGTCCCCGAGGTGGTTCTGGCCGTTGCTCTGCTTCTGTTTCTCAATTTCCTTGGTGTGAACAAGAGTTTCACTCTGCTGCTGTTCGGCCATGTGATCTTTACCCTGCCTTTCGTGATCCTTGTGGTGCAGGCCCGACTTGTCGCCATCCGCCGCGACGTGGAAGAGGCCGCGATGAGCCTTGGCGCCTCGCCCATTCAAACCTTTTTCCAGATCACTCTGCCGCTGATGCTTCCGGCGGTTCTGGCCGGAGGGCTGTTCGCCTTTACCATCAGTTTTGACGATATCACCGGCACCCTGTTCTGGAAGCCCGGCGGTGTCGAAACCGTGCCGACACAGATTTTCGCCATGCTGCGCAATTCCATCAGTCCAGAAATCAACGCCCTTGGCACCGTGATGATTGTGATGACGGTCGGCCTGCCCCTGTTGGGCGCGGCCATCGCGCGGCAAATTTCCAAGAAAAGCGGCGTCTAAGGCCGCGTTCCCCCAACCGACAAGGAGAAACAGATGAAGAAAATGGACAACACAACCCGCTACGAACGCCTGCGCGAGCGTTACATGAATGGCGATATCGATCGCCGCTCTTTCCTTGGGTTGCTGGGCGCAGCCGGTGCGGCCTATGGCCTTGTGACACCCTATCGCGCCATGGCCCAAAGCGTCAGCCAGGTCCGTTTTGACGGCTGGGGCGGCGTCGTGTCGGAAGCCTTCCGCAAATACGCCTTCGATCCCTACACCGCCGCAACCGGCATCGAGGTGGTTGATGGTACCTTTGGCGGCGGCGACGAATACATCAGCCGCGTCAAGGCCAGCCAGCCGGGCGAATACAACATCGCCCACCTGTCCGGCGTCTTCGACTATGCACGTTATCACGGGCTCGGGCTGACCTCGGAATTGAACGAAGACAACATTCCCAACCTCAAGTTCGTGATCCCCAAGCTGGTCGATGTCTTCCGCGCCGTGACCGACGGCAAGCTGTCCTGCGTGCCCTATGACTATGGCACCACGGGCATCGCCTATAACCGCAAGCACATCAGCGACGATCAGATGCAGGAGATGGGCGCGAAAATCCTCATCGACGAAAACCTCAAGGGCAAGATTTCCGGCTGGGGCGACTGGCGCACCCGCATTTGGTTTGCCTCGTTGCAGACCGGGCAGGATCCGAACGGTGCCACCGATATGGACGCCGTCTGGGACGCCATCCGCAAACACCGCGACCTGTCGCTGAAATACTGGGGCTCGGGCGCGGAACTGATGAGCCTTCTGGCCGAGGAAGAAATCTATGTGACCGAAGGCTGGTCGGGCCGCATCTATGCGCTGCAGGAGCAGGGCCATGATATCGGCTACATGGACCCGCCCAATGGCTATGGCTGGCAGGAATGCATGTTCGTGATCAAAGGATCGCCGATGGAGGCCTGCGAAGAACTGTTGAACTTCATGTTGGCACCCGAAACCTCGATCGCGGTGGCCGAAGGGCAGAACTATCCGCCTGCGCTGGACCCGCAGAAGGTCGATCTGGGGTCGAAGATCCCGACCTTGCCCGCCTTTGATCCCAGCGGCACGCTGGAGGGGCTGACCTTTGCCGATCCGGCCTATTGGAACGGCAACGAGGCCGAGTGGTCAAAAACCTTTGGCCGCGTTCAAAAGGGCTACTAAGCCCAAGGGGGCAGGCCCTGCGGCCTGCCCCGACACCCCCTTCAGGATACCCACATGAGCTCGGTTACGCTGAAAAACATTGTCAAGCGGTTCCACAACTTCACCGCTGTGCATCAGACCAATCTTGAGATCCCCGAGGGCGCCTTTGTGACGCTTCTGGGCCCGTCGGGCTGCGGCAAGACAACGAACCTGCGGATGATCGCCGGTCTGCTGGACCCGACCGAAGGTGAAATCCTGATCGGTGGCAAGCGCGTCAACGACGTGCCGATCCACAAGCGCAACCTTGGCATCGTCTTTCAGAACTATGCCCTTTTCCCGCACAAGACCGTGGCCGAAAACGTCGCCTTTGGCCTGAAATACCGCGATGTGCCAAGCGCAGAAATCGCCGGCCGTGTGCAGCGCGCGCTGGAACTTGTGCAACTGCCTGATGTTGGCGACCGCTATCCAAAGGCGCTGTCCGGTGGCCAGCAACAGCGCATCGCACTGGCCCGCGCCATTGTCATCGAACCGGATGTTCTGCTGCTTGACGAACCCCTGTCCGCGCTGGATGCCAACCTGCGCGAAGACATGCGGGTCGAGCTCAAGCGGATTCAGGACCAGATCGGTGTAACCACGGTGTTTGTCACCCACGACCAGTCCGAAGCCCTGGCGATGTCCGATCAGATCGTGGTGATGAGCGCGGGCCGGGTTGAACAGGTCGGCACCCCCGAAGAGGTCTATAACCGTCCGGCCAGCGAATTCGTCGCCAATTTCCTTGGTGCTTCCAACATTCTGCAAGCGCAATGCGCCGCCATCACCGCCGACGGGGCCGCGTTGGAAACCACACTTTTTGGCTCGGTTCTTGTGCCGCCGGACAAGATGGCAGAGATAACCGAAGGCCCCGCCAAGCTGGTTCTGCGGGCCGAAAAGTTGCACGTTCGGGCGGGGGACGCCCCAACCGATGGCCTGTGCGCCGCGCCCGCAACCGTGGAAACCGTGGATTACCAGGGCCAGACCGTGCGTTATTTCCTGCGCGTCGGGGACACGCAACTTCAGGCCATCAACATGATCGACGTCCGCCCGTTCGAGCAGGGACAGTCCGTTCAGGTCGCCTTTCGACCCAAGGATTGCGCGGCCCTCAGAGGGGGGCAGTGATGAGCCACCTGTTCTACCAAGGGCGCGGCCGCAAACCCGTGCTGGATCAGGCCCGCGGCGTCTACATGTGGGACACCGACGGCAAGCGCTATCTCGACGGCTCCAGCGGCGCGATGGTGTGCAACATCGGACATTCCAACGAGAACGTGCTGGACGCCATGCGCGCTCAGATGGAGCGATCGACCTTTGGCTACCGGCTGCATTTCGAAACTGAAGCCTCGGAAAAGCTGGCCGCCAAGACCGCTGAAAAGATGCCGGACGGGCTGACCAAGGTCTTTTTCGTCTCGGGCGGCTCTGAGGCGGTGGAAAGCGCCATGAAGCTGGCCCGGCAATATGCGCTGGCCGTCGGCCAGTCCGAGCGTTGGAAGGTGATTTCGCGCAGCCCATCCTATCACGGCTGCACCCTGGGCGCGCTGGCGGTGACGGGGTATTCCACCCTGACGACGCCTTTCGCGCCCATGATGCGCGAGATGCCCAAGGTGCCCGCCCCCCGCGCCTATCTGGACGGGTTGGATCCGGACGATCCGGCCACCGGGCACCACTACGCCGAAATGCTGGCCCGGCAGATCGAGGCCGAGGGTCCGGAAAGCGTGCTGGCCTTTATCCTTGAACCCGTAGGTGGCGCTTCGACCGGGGCGCTGGTGCCGCCCGCGGGTTATATGGAGCGGGTGCGCGAGATTTGCGATGAATACAGCGTGCTGCTGATCATGGACGAGGTCATGACCGGCGCGGGCCGTACCGGCGCTTTTCTGGGGTGCGAACACTGGAACACCCGCCCCGATATCGTCGTGATGTCCAAGGGTTTTGCGGCTGGCTATGCGCCGCTTGGCGGCATGGTTGCCCCAGAATGGATCGTCGACCCGGTGCTGGACAAGGGCGGCTTTGCGCATGGGTTTACCTATGCCGGCAACCCTCTGGCTTGCGCCGCAGGACATGCGGTTCTGGAAGAGATCGACTCGCAGGGATTGGTGGCCAATGCCGCCACCATGGGCGACAAACTGAAAGCCCGCCTTCAGGCCCTGATGCAGCGCCACGAAATCATCGGCGACGTGCGCGGCAAAGGGCTGCTTCTGGCGTTCGAATTCATGTCCGACCGAACGACCAAAGCGCCGCTTCCGCGCAGTTGGAACGCCCATGACCGCTTTGTTCAGATCGCCTATGACAAGGGGCTGATCGTCTATTCCCGGCGGACACGCGATGGCCTCGAAGGCGATCACATCCTTGTCTGCCCGCCACTGATCGTCAATGACACCCACCTTGACGAAATCACCGAGGTGCTCGACCAATCGCTGACCCAATTCACTGCCGAAATACCTGGCCTTCGTGAAAGCGCCTGATGTCCAAGATCCTGATCTCCTGCGCCATCACCGGCTCGATCCACACGCCTTCAATGTCGCCCTATCTGCCGATCACCCCGGATCAGATTACCGAACAGGCGGTGGGCGCCGCCGAGGCGGGCGCCGCGATCCTGCATCTGCACGCCCGCGATCCGGATGATGGGCGCCCCTCGGCCAGCCCGGAACATTTCATGGCTTTCCTGCCGCGCATCAAACAGGCGACGAGCGCAGTGCTGAACATTACCACAGGCGGTAGCGCGGTGATGTCGCTGGAAGAGCGTCTTGCCGCCCCCAAAAGGGCCGAGCCGGAAATGTGCAGCCTCAACATGGGATCGATGAACTTTGCCTTGTACCCGGCAGCAGAGCGGATCACGGATTGGAAATACGACTGGGAAAAGCCGTTTCTGGAAAATTCCGACGATCTGGTCTTCAAGAATACCCCGCGCGACATTGCCCAGGTGCTGACCCACTTGGGTCTTGAACGTGGCGCGAAGTTTGAGTTCGAATGTTACGAGGTTGGCCACCTGTATATGCTGCGCCATTTCATGGATCGCGGGCTGGTCAAAGCACCGGTCTTTGTCCAGTTTGTTTTTGGTGTGCTCGGCGGCATTGGCGCTGATCCGGAAAACCTGATGCATATGAAGACAATCGCCGACAAGCTGTTCGGCGACGATTACACTTTTTCGGTGCTGGCCGCGGGACGCCACCAAATTCCGCTAACCTCGATGTCGGCGGCGCTTGGCGGGCATGTCCGCGTCGGGCTTGAAGACAGCCTCTCCATCGCGCGTGGACAGTTGGCCAAAAACAACGCCGAGCAGGTCGCCAAGATCCGCCGCATCGTCGAAGATATGGGCCGCGAGGTTGCGACACCCGATGACGCACGCGCGATGCTGGGCCTCAAAGGCGCGGACCGCACGGCGATATGACACAGATCCGGCAAGCAAACCGCAGCGACGCAGCGCGGCTCAATCGCGCCTTGGCCCGTCTGTCGCGTGATCTGAGCGACACCCATCGCGCCACCGACGCCCAGATCGAAGCCGCCCTTGCAGGACAGCGCCCGATCGCGCGCGCGCTGCTGGCCGAAGATGGCGATGACGTGACCGGGTTGGCCTTTTACTCGCCCGGGTTTTCCACCGCGCGGGGCGGCGCATGGGTTTATGTCTCGGATCTGTGGGTCTGCGATTCCCGTCGCGGCAAAGGGTTGGGGCGTCGCTTGCTCAGGGCTGTGATGCAGGACGCCAGCAGCGTCTGGAACGCAAGATGGCTAAAATTGTTCGTCTACGACCACCGGCCCGAAACACGCGCCTTTTACGAGAACCTGGGCTTTGTCCCGACCACAAACCAAAGCGAGCTGAGCATTTCAGCCGAAACACTGCGAGGACCGACATGAAAGGTTTTTTCGACGACCGCCAGTGGAAGCATGACCCCAAGCATTTCATGGCCAATGGCGCGATCATGCCCAACCCCGAGCAGCCGCGTCGCATCGAGGTTCTCAAGGCGGCCGCCGAAGAGGCTGGCATCGGCTTCGAGGCGCCCGGCGACGCGGGTCTTGGCCCCATCGCCGCGCTGCATTCGCCGGAGTATCTGGTTTTTTTGCAGAACATCTACACCCGATGGCGCCGCATTGATGGCGCCGGCCCCGAGGTGATCCCCAATATCCACCCCGCCAGCCGCAACAACGGATATCCGAAATCCGCTGTTGGTCAGGCGGGTTTCCATCAGGCCGACACCGCCTGCCCGATTACCGAAGGCACGTGGGAGGCGGCCTATTGGTCTGCCCAGACCGCCATCTCTGGCGCTGATCACATCGCTGGCGGCGGCAACGCCTATGCGCTGTCGCGCCCGCCCGGCCACCATGCCTTTGGCGATCTGGCGGGGGGATTTTGCTTTCTCAACAACTCTGGCATCGCCGCCGAGCGGTTGCGCACCAAAGGCATGCGCCCCGCGATTCTGGACGTGGACGTGCACCACGGAAATGGCACGCAAGGTATCTTTTACGACCGCGACGACGTGTTGACCGTTTCGATTCACGCCGACCCTGCGCGCTTTTACCCCTTTTTCTGGGGCCATGCGGATGAACGCGGCACCGGGCGCGGGCTGGGTTACAACCTCAATCTGCCGCTGCCGCGCGGCACCGGGGATGCAGATTTTCTGAAGACGCTGGACACCGCTTTGGCCCGCGTGCGCGCCTTTGGCTGCGATGCGCTGGTGGTGGCGCTGGGGCTGGACGCGTCGATCGACGATCCGTTTCAAGGGCTGGCCGTAACGCAAGACGGTTTTGCCCGCATCGGCGCTGCAATAGCCGGGATGGGTCTGCCGACGTTGTTCGTGCAGGAAGGCGGTTATCTGAGCGACACGCTGGGCATCAATCTGACACGCACGCTGAAAGGATACGGGGACGCATGACACAGGCAGATATCATCGTGATTGGCGGCGGCATGGCTGGGATCAGCGCGGCGGCGCGCTTGTCCGAACATGCGCGTGTGATCGCCCTTGAGGCGGAAACGCAGCTTGGCTACCATTCCACAGGGCGCTCTGCGGCGATCTTTATCCTGAACTACGGCAACGCCACGCTGCGCGCCTTGAATGCCCGCTCGGTCGGGTTTCTGGAGGCCCCCGAAGGCGTGTCCGAAACCTCTCTCTTGTCGCCGCGCGGCGAGCTTTTGATGGCGACAGAAGCCAACATGAGCGATGCCGAAGACTATGCCGCTGGCGCGGAAGGGCTGGAATGGCTGACCCCGGCCGAGGCCCATGAATTGGTTCCGATCCTGCGGGACGACATCTTTGTCGCCGGGCTGTATGAGGCGGACGCGCAGGGCATTGACGTGGATCGAATGTTGCAGGGCTTTGCCCGATTCCTCAGGGATCGCGGCGGCCAGATTGTCACCAAGGCGCGGGTCAACGCGCTGACCCGCAGCAACGGCCAGTGGGTGGTGACAACCGAAAGCGGCAGCTACAGCGCCCCCTTGGTGGTGAACGCAGGCGGCGCATGGGCCGGAGTGCTCGGTCAGATGGCGGGCGCCTTGCCGATCACGCTGACCCCGTGCCGCCGCTCGGCTGCGCTTTTGCCCGCGCCAGACGGCTTTGAGATCGACAATTGGCCAGTTTTCGGGTCGGTCGCCGAAGATTGGTACGCAAAACCCGACGCGGGCAAGCTGATGGTCAGCCCCGCCGACGCCGACCCGGTCGAACCGCAAGACGCATGGCCCGACGACATGGTTATCGCCGAAGGGCTGCATCGCTACGAAAGTTCGGTCACGGTGCCGGTCACGAGGGTCGAGCACACTTGGGCAGGGCTACGCACCTTTGCCCCGGACAAAACCCCAGTGGTCGGCTTTGATCCGCAGGCCGAAGGCTTTTTCTGGCTGGCCGGTCAAGGCGGCTATGGCATTCAGACCGCGCCTGCGTTGGCCGATCTGGCCTGTGCCCTGTGCCTTGGCAAGGGGGACAACGACGCGGCGCTGCTCGAGGCGTTGTCGCCCCGGCGCTTTGCATAGCGCGCCGTTCGTCTACCCCGCGAGATAGCGCAACGCGCTGCGTCCGGGCAGGAAGAAATAGCCGCCGCCGCACATCCGCACAACATCGTTGAAGCCCTCGACGATCACCGGCCCGGCCTCGGTCGGGACGGTGAGTTGCCCGCCTTTGCCGCCACGGCCGAGGATCGCATCCACTTCCTCGGTCAACCCGTGGAAATGGCGCGACATCGCCCATGTCTGTTGGACAAATTCAAACTGCCGTTCCAGATCGGCGTTGAGACACATGAACAGCAGGCCCTGCGCGGCGCCCTCGTCATAGGGTCTGCCGATCCTCAAGATCCTGTGACGATTCACGATCCCCATCTGCTTTTCCGACCCCGGCTCAAAACTGTCGCGCGGGTTGCTACGCCGGATATGGGCGCTGAAAGGACAACGACGCCCGGCCGGGTCCTCTTGGCCATGCAGGAAATCGTTGTCTGGCACACTGTCCTTTTCGCCTGCCCAACCGCCGGCCGGCTCATGTGGGTGGCGGGTCAGGGATGATCCGTCAGGCCAACGCCCCACCGCCTTGGCCCTGATCCATGTCGCCCTTTGGTCCCGTGACAGACCCGGGGGCACGCCGGGATGCGTCTCGAGCCTGTCGGCCTGATCCAGCGATTGCTGATGGAATTTCTCTACCGCTTGCTCCAGTTGCCGGACCACCATGAACGAGCCATTTCGCCCCAGATCGCGGGCGATGCTGGCGGTGTCACGCTGAAAGTCCGGCCAGTCCGTGTCCGCAGTCTTTGATGTCCGCGCGGGCAAGATGTTGTCCGGATCGCGCTCTGGCGGCACGCAGGGGGACACCGGCAAAAATCCCCGATTGTCGGGGTACCCCAGCAGAAACTCTCCGGGCTCTACCACATCACGCGAGGTCTGATCCTGCGCCCAGCGCCGGGACCCGCGCAGAATGGGCTGCGACACACCATCGACAAACCCAAAGGGTTCGCGCACCGGCCCCTCCTTGGGCAATTGCCGGGTTGCAATCTTGGCAACCACCGCGCCGCCGTGTTTTTGCAGCGCTGCCACGGTCTGGGCTGCACTGTCCACAGCCGCGTTTTCGAGTCCTTGGGCCGGACGCGCAACGACCATCAGCGCAAGATCGACTCCGCTTGTCCCGTTGCCCCATTTCCAGCGCGCCGGCTCATCCTCGCCAGTGTCCATCAGCACCCGCGCGGCCCGCTTTTCGTCGTCCATGCCCTGAAGAAAAGCGACCGGAAACTGGGCCATATCGACCTTGTTCAGGCCAAGCCGCGCCAAGCCTGTCGCGCTGAGCGCCAGAATATGTGCGCTGTCCAAAGGCTTGCCATCGCCAAAGGACACCGTGGGCAGAGTCTCGCGCAGCCAATTGCGCGCGGCCTGCGTATTTTCCGGCAGGCGGAGGCCGTAGAACACCCCGTCCTGCAAACGTCGCATTCCGCCAAAGACGATCTTCTGGATCTCATCCGTTTCAAGCGAGCGGGTCCGACGCGGACGCGAGCCGAACAGGTCAAACCAGTCCTGCGCCTCGTCCTCGGTGCTGGCGGTCAACAGACCGTGCCGGATCGCTGCATGGAGCCGCACCTGATGCGCCGTGGTATTTGGGTAAGCCCGATACCAGAAATACGACGGGCGCTGTTGCCGCCTTGCCCAGCGCTTGAACCTGTCACCATCGGTGGCGCCATCGAAAAACAGGTTCGAGGTGCGTGGAAACCCGATGGTATTGGACCAGACCCCGGTCAGTCCGCTGTTCGCCTTGGTTATGAAATCCTCAAGGTAGCTTTCCCAACTGCCGCTGTAATTGGAGAAGAACAGCAGCTTGTCCGTGCCCGGCACCAGCACCCAGCGTGCCGAATGAATGGTTCCGATCTCACCGAGAAACCCTGGACGAAACTGCCGCGTAGCCAATTGGGCGATCACCCAAAAGGCAAGCCGAAGGGACAGGCGCCGCAAACGCCCCGGTTTCATCTTTGAAATCCCGGCCAGATGATTGACGACGCCGTCATCCTCGATCTGCATGACCTCGCTGAGGACCTTGTAATCGGGCGGGCTGTCGTCCACCTCGTCGGTTTTTTCGGCCCGTCGCAACGCGACATATAACGCCCCGATCCACGCAAGCAGCGCCGCCAAGGCCAGCACCGCCGTCAACGCGGCAATGCCAATGCCCGCCCAAATGCCGCCTGTCACCCCGGCCCATAGGCCAAAGCCCAAAACCAAAAGCGCCACCACCCCCAGCACCGGCCAAAAGAAGTTGCCGACCCCGCGCAGCACCATGCCCAACAACGACGCCAAACCGCCGCCGCCCTTGGCCGGAGCAAGAAAGCCGACATCGGCCTTGGTCATCATCTCTTTGAAGGCGACTTCATCGGCAATACGGGCGCGGATCAGCCCCAGCCGGTGCAATGCGCCGCCGTCGCTGCGATCACGCGCGACCATCTCGCGCAGGCGCCGGGCAAAGGCCTCTTCCTTATAGATCCTGTCCACCGTCATCCCCGGTGCCCCGCGATGCGGCAGCCCAGGAACGGCGCGCAGCTTGGTTCCGGTCTCGATGGACTGGTCGCGCAAGAACCGGGCAAGGTCCGAAGGCACCGAAATCTGTGCGGCCTGAAGTATTGCGGTCAAAGTCTCGGGGATGTGGCGGGCCAACACGTTGATCGCCTGCGCCTTGCCCCCATCATGCGAGGATTCGAGCACCAGAAAAGCCGAATGCCCATCATCCTCGGGAACCGTTGTGATGCTCAGAAAATGCACGCCTTGCCCGCGGAGCGCGTCGCGGATCGACCCGCCGCGATATGCTTGCCGGCCCTGTTCTGCCAAAATCTGATCGACGGCCTCTTGCCGAGCACCGGAAAACGGCACGGCCACTGTCAAATATGTAAAGTCCATGTTTCTATCCCGCGTATTCAAAATCTGACCAGCGCGTAAAAATGCTCGCGCTCCGCGTCTCAGAATACCCGACTTTGGGAGGCTTCAGGAAAGTTTTTCAATTTAAACGGGTGTCAGGTGTAGATCGCGCGCCGCAAAAGGTTCAAACCCGCGATCAGCAGGATAATCAATGTCGCGCGGCGAAACGCTTTCTGGTCGATCCGGTCCTGAACCTTGCCGCCAAGCCACATCCCCAGAACAGCTGGCCCCAACAGCGCCAGAGACAGCCAGACGGTCCGGCTGTTCAAAATGCCCGAACCGATATGGGCAAAAGTCAGCGCCACCGCGCCAAGGCCATAAATCACGCCCTGAACGCGCATCTGTTCGTGTTTCTCCGTGCCCATTGCCGTCAGATAGGCCACGGTGGGCGGGCCCCAGACCCCGGAAACACCGCCGATAAACCCGGCAAAAGCGCCAATTCCAGCCTCGAGCCTTGGGTTCTCGTCCGCCAGCTTGGGCTGCCAGCCGGACAGTTGCATCAGCACGAACAAAACCACCGGAACAGCAATCGCCAACATGAACAGGCGTTCGGGCAAAACGGCCACCAACAATGACGACGACAACAGCATCACCAAACCAGCCAACAGAAAGACCCGGAATCGCCGGACCGAGCCAATCGCAGCGCTTGGCCCCTGCCGCAGTGCCTGCATTCCGTTCGACACGACGGTCGGCAGGATCAACCCCGCCAAGGCAAGGCTGGGCGGCAGGAAACTGGACAAGCCCGAGACAAGGATCATCGGCATGGCAAACCCGACCATGCCCTTGACCACGCCCGCAAGCAGCGCAATTGACAAGGCAACGATCCAAAGGGCGGGTGTCAGTTCAGGCAATAGCGTTTCCATAATTGCCTGTTAGCACGTCATTTTGCGCTGCACCGCAAGAAAACGAATGCGCAATAAACGAACAATACGCTACGCGCAAAGGTATTTTTGTTGCGCTGCACCTGCAAAGTGGCTATCCAGCCCAGAACAGTAAAAGAGGACGTGATTCATGGCGCATGATGGACAAGACCTGCCCCTTGCAGGCGCAACTCTGCCTGACCTTCTTGGCCTGACCGGCGCGGCAATTGCCCCGGTCGAGAGCATTTTTGAAACCGCGCGCGGCAAGGTCCGCGAACTGGTCAGCGTCGATGGCCGCGTCTCCGGTGCCGCGATCGAGGCCAACCAGACTGCCGCCCATGGGCTGGCCTGGCTGGCAACCTACCTCGAAGCGCTGCGCCAGATGCAAAACTGGGCGCAGAAATTACAGTCCGAAGGCACCTTCGGCGAAGTCGAGGAATTGCTCCACCAGATCGCTTTTGGCGAATACCTCGGCCAGATTCGCGGCGGCATTCTGATGAATCAGGGCGAAATTGTCCGCCTGCACGACCTCGGCCTGTCCGCCGAAGACACCGCTGCGCTGGACACCCCCGAGATCAACAAATTGATGACCGAGGCGAATTCGACCGCCGCCCGCACCCGTCTGGTGCAACTGATGGAAGACCGCGCCGCCGAGATCACCGTGGGAAAAACCGGCCTCGACGAAGAGCTCGAAATGATCCGCGAACAGTTCCGCCGCTACGCGGTGGACAAGGTCGAACCCTTTGCCCACGAATGGCACCTCAAGGACGAACTGATCCCGATCGAGGTGATCGAGGAACTGGCTGAAATGGGCGTCTTTGGCCTGACCATCCCCGAGGAATATGGTGGCTTTGGCCTGTCCAAGGCGTCAATGTGCGTGGTCTCCGAAGAACTCTCGCGCGGGTACATCGGCGTTGGCTCGCTCGGCACGCGCTCGGAGATCGCGGCAGAGTTGATCATCGCTGGCGGCACAGAAGAGCAGAAACAGAAGTGGCTGCCCGCTCTCGCCTCCGGGGAAAAGCTGCCCACGGCCGTGTTTACGGAACCGAACACAGGCTCGGATCTTGGCTCCTTGCGCACCCGCGCGGTCAAGGACGAGAACGGCGATTACACCGTAACCGGCAACAAGACCTGGATCACCCATGCCGCCCGGACGCATGTGATGACTCTGCTGGCCCGGACCGATCCGAACACCAGCGATTACAAGGGCCTGTCCATGTTCCTCGCGGAAAAGACCCCGGGCGACGACGCCAATCCCTTCCCGACTGAAGGGATGACAGGCGGCGAAATCGAAGTCCTCGGCTATCGCGGCATGAAGGAATACGAGCTGGGCTTCGACGGCTTCAAGGTCAAAGGCGAAAACCTGCTGGGCGGCGAGGAAGGCAAAGGCTTCAAACAGCTTATGGAGACCTTCGAAAGCGCCCGCATCCAGACCGCCGCGCGCGCCATCGGTGTCGCCCAGTCGGCGCTGGATGTCGGCATGAAATACGCGCAGGATCGCAAGCAATTCGGCAAAGCGCTGATCGCCTTTCCGCGTGTTTCGGGCAAACTGGCGATGATGGCCGTCGAAATCATGATCGCGCGCCAGTTGACCTATTTTTCGGCTTGGGAAAAGGACCACGGCCGCCGCTGCGATCTGGAGGCTGGCATGGCCAAACTCCTCGGCGCCCGTGTCGCATGGGCTGCTGCTGACAACGCCCTGCAGATCCACGGCGGAAATGGTTTCGCGCTGGAGTACACGGTGTCCCGCATCCTTTGCGATGCCCGCATCCTGAACATCTTTGAAGGTGCCGCCGAAATTCAGGCGCAGGTCATCGCACGCCGCCTACTGGCCTGAGCTTGCATGCACTCCTACAAGGCCTCGCCCGACGGCGGGGCCTTTTCTGTTTCTGCAGGCTTCACTGGCCCAAAAATTTCCCGAGAGAGCGGGCAGCGCGCCCTTTTGATCCATCTCAAAGCCGCAGCGCAGCATCCATGGTCTTGAGACATCAAACATATCTCAGGAGCCTAATATGTCATTCAAGGAAAAGTTCGCGGAAACGCGCAACAACCTACGCACCTTACGCAAAGTCATCCCCGAGACCTTCGGTGGCTTTGTACAGATGGAGCAAGCCGCCAGCGCCGAAGGAGCCTTGACCCACAAGGAAAAGGAATTCATCGCGCTTGGCATCGCGGTCGCCCTGCGCTGCGAAGATTGCATCACCTCTCACGTCAGCGCCGTCATCCGCGCCGGTGGCACCCGGGAAGAGGTTTCCGAAGTTCTGGGAACCGCAATCCAGATGTCCGGCGGGCCAGGCCTGATGTATTCCGCAAAGGCCATCGCGGCCTTTGATGAGATGTCGGAAAACTCATAAATCTTCACCGATTTCAAAGAACTACGACTGCGACACCCTGTCACGACGGACGGCCTCTGGTCGTCCGTTTGATATATGCAAATAACACAATGTTAGGAACATATCATGAAATCCATCGCTCTCGCCCTGCTTCTCGCCTCTGCCCCGGCGCTTGCCTTTGCACAGCAAGGCCAGCCCGGCGCACATTTTGTCGAAAACTGGGATCTGGACGGCAATGGCTCGGTCTCGCTTGAGGAAGCGGTCGAGCGTCGCGGCGACGTTTTCACCACCTTTGACGCCGACGAAGACGGTTTTCTGGACGACGCCGAGTACACTCTGTTCGACGAGGCCCGCGCAACCGATATGGAAGGGCAAGGCGGCCACGGCCAAGGCAACATGCAAAACGCCGCTGAAGGGATGGAAAAAGCACTGAATGACGTGGACGGTGACGGCAAGGTCAGCCGCGACGAATTCATCGGTCAGGCCGAGGTTTGGATCACCAGCATGGATCTGGACAAGGACGGCGTCATCACCACCAAAGATTTCGCCATGCGTCGCGGCATGGGTGAAGGTCAGGGCAAAAAGGCAAACAACTGAGCCCAATGAAAAAGGCCCCGTCTCAAAGTTCGGGGCCTTCTAACATTCCGGGCAGAGCCCAGTTGGCCCTGCCCACCTTTACCAATCAGATTGGAGCTTAGCTGCGCAGCACGCCACCTGTCGCCTTGCTGACCTTTTCGACAATCTTGGCGCCAACGGCTTCGATGTCTTTTTCTTTCAGTGTTTTTTCGACCGGCTGGATCCGCACAGTGATCGCCAGGGATTTCTTGCCCTCACCCAAAGATCCTCCGATGAATTCGTCGAACACCCTGACGCTTTCAATCAGGGCCTTGTCCGCGCCCGCCGCCGCGTTCACCAGATCCAGTGCCTGAACACCTGCGTCCACGACAAAGGCAAAGTCACGCTCGACCGGCTGCAAATCCCGGATCTCAAGCGCTTTGCGCGTGGACACAGTCTTGCGCGGCACAGGAATTTCGGCGGGCCAGATGGTAAAGCCGACTGCCGGACCCTTGACGTTCATCTCTTGCAACACCTTGGGGTGCAGCTCGCCAAAGATCGCCAGAACCTTCTTGGGGCCAAGACACATCACACCGTGACGCCCGGGGTGCCACCAGTCCGGCCCATTGCGCAAAACCTGCATCTTGGCAGGTGCGCCAATGGCGGAAAGCACAGCCTCGACGTCTGCCTTGGCATCGAACAGATCAACCGGACGGGACGCGCCGTGCACGTCTTTCGGCCCGGTGTTGCCCACCAGAATGCCTGCCGCCTGAAGGTGTTGTTCGCCGGGCTCGCCGCCGCTGAACGCCGCGCCAACTTCGAACAGGGCCAAGTCCATGAAACCGCGCGCCTGATTGCGCGCCGCCGCTTGCAGCAGACCCGGCAAAAGCGACGGGCGCAGGTGGCTCATCTCGCTGCTAATCGGGTTGGCGAGCATGGTCGCATCTTCGCCGCCGCCAAACAGAGCGGCCGAGGCGCGGTCGATAAAGCTGTAGGTGACGCATTCGTTGTAGCCCAGTGCCGCCGTAGTGCGCCGCGCGATCTGTTCGCGTTTTTGCACCGGCGACAGGATCGGCCGCGGCACGCCAGAGGTCATACGTGGCAACGGTTTGCCCTGAAGCTTGGTCAGCGAGGCTACGCGCGCCACTTCTTCCACCAGATCGGCTTCGCCCATCACATCCGGGCGCCATGACGGCACATTGGCCATATCGCCGACCATCTTGAAGCCTAGCGCGGTCAGAGTCTGGCGTTGCTCAGATTCGGGGATCTCCATGCCGACCAGCGAAATCACCCGCTTGGCATCCAGCTTGTAGGCACGACTGACGTCCGGAACGGTGCCTGCGACGGTGACCTTGGACGGCTCACCACCGCACAGATCAAGGATCATCTGCGTCGCGTCTTCCATCGCCTGCATATTGTAGCCCGGATCGATTCCGCGTTCGTTGCGATAACGCGCGTCCGAATTGATCTTGAGCGCCCGGCCCGTGGTAGCGATCTGCACGTTGTCCCAATAGGCCGCCTCAAGAAAGACATTAACCGTCTCATCGGTGCAGCCCGTTTCGAGGCCACCCATGATTCCGCCAATGGATTCAATGCCATGATCGTCGGAAATCACCACCTGTCCGTCCGAGAAGGTATAGGTTTTCTCATCCAGACCGACCAAGGTCTTGCCAGCCTCGGCGCGGTGGATGCGCAGGTTTCCATGCACCTTGTCCGCGTCGAAGACATGCAGCGGACGGTTACGATCAAAGGTGAAAAAGTTCGTGATATCAACAAGTTTCGAGATCGGACGCAGGCCGATGGCGCGCAGGCGATCCTGCAACCACTGCGGGCTGGGGCCGTTCTGAACACCGCGGATCAAGCGCCCGGCAAACACGTGACATCCGCCCTCGCCTTGGGTGTCTTCATTGATCGACACATGGATCGGACAGGGGAATTCACCGTCGATGCCATAGCTCTTCAACGGTTTGAGCGTGCCCAAACCGCGCGCTGCCAGATCACGGGCGATGCCATGCACGCCCAGCGCGTCAGGGCGGTTCGGCGTGATGGCGATCTCGATCACCGGATCGACCTTGGCCGGATCGTTCTGCGCCAGCCAATCGATGAATTTCTGACCAACCTCGCCAGAGGAAAGCTCAATGATTCCATCGTGCTCGTCCGACAGTTCCAGCTCGCGCTCAGAGGCCATCATGCCGTGGCTTTCCACCCCGCGGATGTTGCCAACCGACAGCGTCACGTCGATCCCCGGCACGTAGTCGCCCGGTTTCGCCAGCACCACGGTGATCCCCGCCCGCGCGTTTGGCGCGCCGCAAACGATCTGCTTTTCGCCCTCGTCGGTCAGCACTGTGCACACCCGCAGACGGTCAGCATCGGGGTGCTGTTCGGCGTGGGTCACTTTGGCCAGCGTAAAGGCCGACAGCTTGGCGGCCGGGTTTTCGACGCCTTCGACCTCAAGGCCAAGGTCGGTCAGCGCCTCGGCGATCTCGTCGACGGATGCGGTGGTATCGAGGTGCTCTTTGAGCCACGAGAGGGTGAATTTCATGCCTGGGGCCCCGGATTGTCAGTGCGTTCCGCCCGTCCTTACCGGAACCCGCAAGGGGTGAAAAGAGGCAGGCACACCATGGGTGCACGCCGAGCGCAGCCTGTGCCGAGGAACGGAAGCGGAAACCGTCGGATCAGGGCTGATATCGTTGCGCCAGATCCTCGGCGTCGCCCATGGCGGCCAGCTTGAGTTCGCGGATCAGGCGCAGCGTCGGCTTCATGGCAAAGAAGGCCGAGCCAATGACGAACAGCCAGATCGCCGGGGTTTCATACTTGGGCCAGAAAAACAGGATCGAGCCGATGAGAAAGGAAAAGGCCGCAAGGAAGTCGACCACAGTGTGGGCGATCTCGAAGGCAGCATAAAGGCGCCGCGTGTCTTCATTTCGCTCTCGGTTTTCGTGGGAAAAAAGGGGCATCGGACTGGCCTTGGGTCGTTTCGATCTGCCCACAGCCTAGCGCGTTTCACAATGGCGTCACGAGTCGATATGCAAAGCTGCCGCCGCCTTCCGGCGCGCCATGGCCATGGGCCAAGCCGTCATGACTTGGGGTGGCGCGACGTCCTTGACGGGTGAAAGCCTACTCTGTCGGTATCCGTACGGAGCTGGTAGTCGGCCATTTCGATCTGGAACCCGATGTCGTCGCCAAATTGCTCGGCGCGTACCAACGAGATCAGAAGCAATTCGATTTCCAGAAGCCGCCTTGCCGTATAGTCAAACTCTTGGGCTGCGGCCTCGTCCATCGCAACCGATCCGCCGTTCCCATCGTCATCTTGCGCGTCGCGCACCACCGACGTGAGCAAGGTGATGATTTCGTTCAGTACGCCATCAGCATTTACGGCGATGTCCAAGACAGATTGCGAGGCGATCAGAGACAGATTCTCCAAGGCCATTTCCATCGCTTCCTTCACGTCGAACAGCGCGTTAACCGCGTCTTCCACCGAACTGTAGGTATCGCGATCATGGGCAATCGCCTGAACCGAATGGCGAAGGTCAATGCAGTCGGCCAGAAAATCCCGGTAGGCGTCGCGCTGCTCGCTAAGCATCGCTGTTTTACGGTCGCGTTGTTTTTGCCAAACGTACGTGGCAACGGCGACGACAAAGGCAATGGCCAGAGGCAGCCAATCACGGACGAGATCAAGCCAAGCGAGTCCTTGGCAGGCGGTCACGCAATCCGCGATCGGCTGGGTGTCCATCAGCGGGACAAACCACCGTGCAGCGTCGGCACATCAAGGCTGGCAAAGCCGTAGTGCCGCAACCAACGCAGATCAGAATCGAAGAAGGCGCGCAGGTCGGGGATGCCGTACTTCAGCATGGCAATGCGGTCGATGCCCATGCCAAAGGCAAAGCCCTGCCATTCGGAAGGATCGACGCCCGCGGCGCTCAGCACCTTGGGGTGGACCATACCCGACCCCAGCACTTCGAGCCAGCCGTCACCCTGCCCGATCTTGAGCTGACCGTCTTCCCACGAACACTGGATATCAACCTCGGCCGAAGGTTCCGTGAATGGGAAATGCGAGGCGCGAAAGCGGGTCTTGATGCCGTCGATCTCGAAGAAGGCGGAAAAGAACTCTTCCAGCACCCACTTGAGGTTCGCCATCGAGATGTCGCGGTCAATCGCCAGACCCTCGATCTGGTTGAACATCGGTGTGTGGGTCTGGTCATAGTCGGCGCGATACACGCGACCCGGCGCGATGATGCGGCAAGGGGCGCCGTTCGTCTCCATATGCCGGATCTGCACGGGGCTGGTGTGGGTGCGCAGCACATGCGGCGGCCGATTGTCGCCCTCTGCGCGGTGCATATAGAAGGTGTCCATCTCGGCCCGCGCGGGGTGGTGGCCGGGAATATTGAGCGCGTCGAAGTTGTACCAATCGCTGTCGACCTGCGGGCCTTCGGCCACGGCAAAGCCCATGTCAGCAAAGATCGCGGTGGCTTCTTCCATCACCTGACTGACCGGGTGGATGCTGCCCTGACGCATCGGGCGCGGCGGCAGGGTCACGTCCAGCCATTCCGCCTTGAGCCGTTCGTTCAGTGCGGCATCGCCCAGCGCAGCCTTTTTCGCGGCCAAAGCGGCGTTGATTTCGTCTTTCAGGGCGTTCAGCGCGGGGCCAGCAACCTGCCGCTCCTCGGAGGTCATCTTGCCCAACTCGCGCATTTGCAGGCTGATCTCGCCCTTCTTGCCAACGGCGGCAAGGCGCAGCGCCTCAAGCGCGGCTTCATCGGCGGCGTTGCCAATGGCGGAAATGTATTTGTCGCGCAGCTCTTGCATGGGGCCTCTCCACTGGGATCGAAGGGGAGTTACCACAGAGCCGGAGGAATGCAAGCCACCCGGGGCGGCTTGCAGGGCAGTTCCTAGCGCGCAGCCCGGCAGCGGGCCAGTTGCTGCTCGTAAATGCGCGAACGATCCCCGACCTCGGCCGAGACACGCATCAGCCACGCCTTGTTGTTGTAGGTCCCGTTGCGATAGCCCGTGCGGCCTTCGTGATAGGCCAGATAGTGGCGGCGCGCATCGGACAGCGGAATACCAAGCTGATCGCGCGAGGCGCGCATGTACCAGCCCATAAAGTCGGTCGCATCGCGGATATCATCGCGGCGCGCACGGCGGTTGCCGGTCGCGGCCAGGTATTCTTTCCAGGTGCCGTCAAGTGCCTGACTATACCCAAAGGCCGAACTTTGTCGCCCCATTGGAATCACGCCCAGGGAAAAGCGCAACGGGGTGCGCGCATCCGGGATGAATTTGCTTTCTTGATAGATGGTTGCCATCTGCACATGTACCGGAACGCCCCATTTGCGCTCGGCCGCACGGAAGGCCTGAATATAACCTCGGCGCTGTTCGAGAATCGAACAGGCGTCGTCCAGATTGCGCGGTGCCGAACCAGACCCACCACCGCCACAGGAGGCGGCCAGAAGAACGATCACCAATGCGCGAAGCCACTTGCTCATCTGCCTCTCGCTTTTTTTGTTTTATAGTGTTTTGCGGCAGTTTACCCGATTGTGTCCCGAGTTGAAATGACAATTGCATCATGCGCAAGAAGCGGCACAGCCCAACAAGAAGGGCTTGAAATCCGACAATTTTAGCTATCTTGTTAACGACTGTTGGTAACTACGTCACAGAGTGTTTCCGGCAAAAATGTGTCCCAAAGTTGGACATCGTGCCACTTTTTACATTAAGATTGGCACTGAGAGGTGCATCATGATCCGTCAACGCGCGAAATATCATCTGGGACAGGTTGTCCGCCATCGCAAGCACCCCTTCCGCGGTGTTGTCTTTGACGTGGACCCTCAGTTCAGCAACACCGACGAATGGTACGAGGCCATTCCCGAAGAATCGCGTCCGAAAAAGCAGCAGCCGTTTTATCATCTGCTGGCAGAGAACGATCAGAGTTTCTATGTCGCCTATGTGTCGGAACAGAACCTTGTGGCCGATTATTCGGGCGAACCTGTGGATCACCCGGACATTCCCGATCTGTTCGGCGCCTTCGAAGATGGCAGCTATGAGCTGCACTTCCAGATGAACTAAGCGACGGCGGGGGCTGGCCCCGCCTTACAGCGCTTGACCCATCAGCTTTAGGAAATCGTCGACGGATTGATCGCCCAGCGACCAGTCACAGACCAGACGCGCCGTGACGGGCTCATCCTCTGGTACGTCTTCGGTGCCCCAGAAATGGTAAACGGCGCCCTTCCCCATCACAGCGCGGTGCACCCGTAGCGGAGCGCGGAAAAACACCATGTTGGCCTGCGTGTCGTTAACCACTTCAAGCCCGAGCGCTTCAAGGCCTGCGCGAAGGCGGGTGCCAGAGGCATTGGCGCGGCTCGCCAGATCGTGCCAGAAATTGCCCTCCAGATAGGCCTCCATCTGGGCAGCAAGATAGCGGTGCTTGGAATAAAGCTGCGCGCCCCGCTTGCGGCGTAACTCGAATTCCCAGGCATGTTTGGGGTCAAAGAAGACGACGGCCTCGACCCCCATCAACCCATTCTTGGTACCGCCAAAGACCACGACATCAACGCCCAGCTTCCATGTCATCTGCGCCGGGGTGCAGCCCAAAGCGACACAGGCATTGGCAAAGCGCGCGCCGTCCAGATGCACCGGCAGATCATAGGCCTTGGCCACGTCACAAAGCGCGCCCAACTGATCCAGCGCGTAGACATTGCCGCCTTCGGTCACATTGGTCAGCGACACCGCGCCACGCTGCGGGCCATGAACACCGCGGTTCTCTTCGCCCGCAATTGCGGCGCGCAGGGCCTGCGGCGTCATCACGTCGCCGCCCGGCACCAACGTCAGCTTGGCGCCGCCGGTGTAGAATTCCGGCGCGTTGCATTCGTCCATGTGGATATGCGCGTCGGGCGTGCAAAAGACTGTCTGATAGGGCTGCACAAGGGTGGCAAGCGCCAGCGCATTCGCCGCGGTACCCAGCCCCACCAGATAAACCGCAGCCTGAGGCGCTTCGAACAGTGTGCGGATCTGGTCCGCGACCTTGGCGGTCAGCGCGTCGCTGCCATAACCGGGGGCATAGCCTTCGTTGGCGCGCGTTAGGGCCTCAAGAACCTGAGTCGGGACCGGTCCGCCGTTGTCCGAAGCAAAATTCATCGCGTGTCTCCCAGAGGTTCCTCAATGATGTGATCTTCCCAATCGTCTTCCGAGACTTCGAATTCAGCGACTGTGCGGTGTTGCATCGAAACGCCGGCGTCGTGCACCGAGTCGGGTGTTCCGGTCAGAAGCGGATGCCAGTCCGGCAAGCCGCGCCCCTCGTAAAGCCGCCTGTAGGCGCAGGTTTCCGGCATCCAATAGGCGTGTTCGTCGATATTCGACGGCTTCAGAACAATGCATTCCGGCACAAACTGATGGCGGATCGAGTATTGCGCGCAGCGGCAGGTGGTATCGTCGAACAGGCGGCAGGCGACACGGGTCAGGGCGACCTCGCCGGTTTCCTCATCCTCAAGCTTGTTTAGGCAGCATTTTCCGCAGCCGTCGCAAAGCGCTTCCCATTCTTGCGGGGTCATCTGACCCAGCTTCTTCTTTTCCCAAAACCGCGGGGCCAGACCTGATCTGTTGATCGGATCGCTCATAGCGCACTCAGGATGGCGCGGGCCTGCGTGCAATCCGCGTCCATCTGGGTGATCAGCGCTTCAAGGCTGTCGAATTTAAGCTCGGGGCGCAGATAATCGACCAAGGCAACCGATAGCGTCGCACCGTAAATGTCACCGGTGAAGTCAAAAATGAAGGTCTCGATATTGGGGAACTGGCCGTCGAACATCGGCCGAACCCCGACCGAGGCGGCACCGTGGTACTGGCCTTTGTGCGGGCCGTCCATGACCTCGACCAGCACGGCGTAGACGCCGAAGGCAGGCGGGTGCAGCCCGTCGATGCTCATGTTCGCGGTGGGATAGCCCAATTCGCGGCCGCGCTGTTCCCCGCCGATCACTTCGCCTTCGATCCGGTGCCAGTGTCCCAGTTGGGCGGCCGCATCGCGGGGGCGCCCGTTGGTCAGAGCCGTGCGGATCGCGGTCGAGGAAATCTCGGTCCCGCTGGTTTCCAGAAGTTCGGCGACGGTGACGCCAAAGCCCATCTCGGTACCAAACTCCTGAAGGTCGGCGACATTGCCCGCGCGGCCTTTGCCAAAACAGAAATCGGCGCCGACGACGATATGTGTCAGGCCCAGCCCGTCGCTGATCACGCGTTGCGCAAACTCGCGCGGCGTCAAAGAGGCAAGCGATGTATTGAAGTTGAGCTGATAAAGCATATCCACCCCCAGCTTTTCCAGACGAGAGGCGCGGGCCTCCGCGCTCATCAGGCGGAATGGCGGGGCGTCGGGGGCGAAATATTCGCGCGGGTGGGGCTCAAACGTCAGCACGCCAAGGGGGGCGGCGGGGGCGGCCTGCCGCGCAAGGTCGATAACCGCCTGATGGCCCAGATGCACACCGTCAAAGTTGCCGATGGCGGCGCTGGCGCCACGGTCCTGAGGGCGGACATACTGATAGTCGCGAATAATTTTCATGGGGGTTGGGTTAGCTTTCTTGACGGGCAGGCGCAAGCGCTGCGGCGATTCGGGCGATCCCCTCTTCGATCCGCTCTGACGCAATCGAACTGTACCCGAGGCGGTAATAGTGCCGGGGCGGGTTCGTTTGGGCAAAAAAGGGCGTACCGGGTTCGATCAGCACGCTCTCGTCGCGCAAGCGGGCCGCAAGTGCGCGGCTGTCTACGCCTTCGGGCGCTTGCATCCAAATGCTTGAACCGCCATGCGCGCCCTTACCTGCAACCTCAAGCCCGTGTTCAGCGATAGCGGTTTCCATGACCTTGCGCCGTTCGCCCAAGGCACGGCCCATGCGCCGAACCTGCGCATCATAATGCCCAAGGCTTAGGTAATAGGCAGCGGTGCGCTGGATATGACCCGGCGGGTGGCGCAAGATACTGGCGCGCAAGGCCCGGGCCTCGCGGATGAAGGGCGCAGAACCGACCAGATATCCCAACCGCAAGCCTGGGAACAGCGACTTGGAAAAGCTGCCGACATAGATTACCCGCCCCTCTTCATCGAGACTTTTGAGAGCCGGGCTGGGCGGTTTGAGAAAGGACATCTCAAATTCATAATCGTCCTCGACGATCAGCGCATTCAGGTCGGATGCACGACGCAACAAAGCATCACGCCGGGCGCGCGGCAAAGTGGCCGAGGTCGGGCATTGGTGGCTGGGGGTTGTAAAAATCACCTGCGTGTCGTCCGGGACGGCTTCGGGCGGTAGACCGCCTTCGTCCACGGTCACTGGCGTGACCTGCGCACCGCCCTGCCTGAGGATTTCCCGCAGGGCCGGATAACAGGGGTTTTCGATCGCCACGCGGCGCCCGCGCGAGGCCAACACCTGAGCCGCAATCCAAAGGGCGTTTTGCGCGCCAAGCGTGATCAGGATTTCATCGGGGCCCGCCTGAATGCCACGCCGCGGCAGAGTGTGGCGGGCGATAAAGGTCACCAGTTCGGCATCGTCGTGATCGTATTGGTCCTGCGTCAGGGCCATGAAATCCCGCACTCCCAGCGCCTGCGTTGCACAAAGCCGCCAGTTGGCGTGGTCAAACAGTTTGGGGTCGGCCTGCCCGTAAATGAATGGAAAACGAAAGCTGGCCCAGTCCAGCGGTTTGTCCATACTCAGGCTGGCCCCGTTGCTGAAACGTTGCGCAAAGGCGTTGTCCCAATCCACTTGATCCTCGCGCGGGGCAAGCGGCCCGAAGTCCGGTGGTTGGGGGGCGTTCTCGCTGACGAAATAGCCGGACCGGCCGCTCGACGTCAGATAATCATTTGCCAGAAGCTCGGTATAGGCCAGCGTCACGGTGATCCGGCTGACGCCAAGATGGCGAGCAAGTCCACGGGTCGAGGGCAGCTTTTCCCCCGGCCGAAACCGGCCCGACAGGATACCTTCCGCGACCATCTGCTGGATGCGCGACTGAAGGGTGCCCTGAACGTTGTGCGAGAGTTGAAAGGTTTCGACGGGGATGGCCATGGTGGGCAGGATAGACTGGGCCTATCGCCTGCGCAATCTGGACTGATGGCCCAAACGGCCCGAGCCAACCCCGTGGAGCTGTGTTGACAAAGGGTTCAGGCTGATGAGGTACGCTCGCCGAAGATGGCAGAGCCGACGCGCACATGGGTTGCGCCGAATGCGATGGCTTGTTCGAAGTCGCTGCTCATCCCCATGGACAGGCCCGGCAAATCATTGCGTTTGGCCAGCTTTTGCAGAAGGGCGAAGTGTAGGCTGGGGGTTTCATCGACCGGCGGAATGCACATCAGGCCTTTGATCGGCAGATCCAGCCCACGGCAATCGGCAATAAAGCCATCGGCATCGGAGGGCGCGACGCCTGCTTTTTGCGGCTCTTCCCCGGTGTTGATCTGGATGAAAAGATCAGGACAAGTGCCCATCTCCTGCGCGAGACGGGCGATGGTTTTGGCCAGCTTGGGTCGGTCGAGCGTGTGGATTGCGTCGAAAAGCTCCATCGCCTGGCGTGTCTTGTTGGATTGCAGCGGGCCGATCAGATGCACCGAAACACCATCGTACTTTGCCTTGAAAGCCGGCCACTTGGCAGCGGCTTCCTGCACCTTGTTCTCGCCGAACAGGCGATGGCCCTGCCGCAAAACAGCCTCGACCCGATCATTCGGCTGCACCTTGCTGACGGCGATCAACTGCACGTCTTCGCGGGGGCGGCTTGCGGCTTTGCAGGCTTTGTCTATGCGGGCTTCGATTTCGCTTAGTCCCATGGTTCATCCCCCCAGGCTTTGAGAAACGGCTGTAGGTCTGCCTCGTAGCGGCGCCAGGCTTCGCGGCGGCCCGCGTGAATCGGCTGGCGCACCTGCGCAAGGCTCAGTGTCTGTACCGCAGCTTTGCTTTGATGGAAATCAAGACATTGCTCTTCCCATTCCAGCCCGGCGGCGGCGATCAGGGCGCGGGATTGCGGCTCGGGATCACTCACAAGGTCTTCGTAACGCACCTCGTGAATTGCATCGGGCATGACCGATTTCCAGTGTCGCACCACCATTCGGAAGCGTTTGATTTCATGCGCGATCTCGGTCAGGTCGCTGGAATAGCGGTGGGTTCCGATGGCGAAATGGTTTTTGTAAATCGAGAGGGCGATATCGCGCGGATCGCGGTGCACCACGATGATGCGCGCGCCGGGCATGGCACGGTGGATCAAACCGAAAATGAGATAGCTTTGGATCGCCTTGTCGGTGATCACCCCCGAAGTCGCGCCGGTATCGCGGCGGGCCAAACGCAGATAGTGCGCCGAATAATCCGCAAGCGCTTCGGGTGTGATCTGCGCCAGCGGGGTCATCTTTTCCGCCACGCCGAAACGGGCATAGGCCAGTTTCAAAGCATGCACCATCTCGCCACCCGCGCAGGCCTTGCTATGCGCCGCTATGATCTGCTCGACCAAGGTGGTGCCAGAGCGCGGCATACCAGTGACAAACACTGGCCTCGGGTCCAATGGCGCGCCAAGGGGGGTCAGATCACTGTCTTGCGCGGCCAGCAGCCCCGCAATTTCGCGATCTTTGGCCTTCGGGTCCACCGGGGCAAGCTTGCTTTGAAGGGCGTTGGCACGATGCAGGAAATGAAAAACCTTGCCGGTCTCGCCCTGTTCTTCCATCGCCTTGGCGAGGGCAAATCCAAGAGAAATGCGCCCCTTATCGTTCAACCGCGGTTCATTCCAGAGCTTGAGCATCTGGCGCAACATAGGGTCGCCCTTGCGGGTTTTGCTCGCGCCAAGGTGAATCCTGTAAAGCTCGGGCTCGTTGGGATAGCGTTTGATAAGTTTGCGCAAAATGGCGTTTGCTTCGTCAAAGCGGCCAAGCACTTGTAGATAACGGGCCTTGTCAGCCTTGGGGCCGATCGCCTTTGGGTCCAGCGTGATCATCTGGTCATAGGCGGCCAGCGCGCGGTCGCTATATCCGATACGCCCGAACCGGTCGGCGGCGGACTGCCACAGACGCATCGCGCCGGGCGCCAGTTTCAAAGCTATGTCGGCATGTTCAAGGAAAGCCTGCGTGTCGCCATCTTCGTAGGCAAGGGTCGACAGGAAAGCATGCGCGGGGGCGTGATCCGGCTGGGCCAGAATCAGGCGTTGTAATGCGCTGCGCGCCTGTTCGGGTTGACCGGCAGCGTGGTGACGCTGGGCCTTAGCAAACAAAGCGGCTTGGTCCTGTGACGAAAGTGGCGGCATCCGGGTCCCCTTTGGCTCCCCTTTTGCACAAAAGAAAAGAGCGGGCGCAAGGCCCGCTCTTCCCTTAGCCGATTGGCTGGTAGATGAACTTAGAAGTCCATCCGCAGGCCGAGGGAGAACGTGTCGTTCTCGAAGGAGCTTCCGGGGATGGAAACTTCTTCTTTGCCGTAGCCCAGCTGTGCCTGCAGGCCGCCGCCGAGATCGTAATCGACTGCCAGGCCGTAGCCTTTGGCTTCCAGGTTGTTGATGCCGAGGTAGTCGTCATACTTGCCATAGTTCACACCGATGGTCAGTGCGTTCATGGAGTAGCCGAGGCCCAGAGCCCAGAAAGTTTCGGTCTCGTCGTTCAGGCCAGCGATATCCGAGTAGTTGGCTGCCGCGTAGTTGAGGCGGGCCTGGAGACCGTTGTTGAACGTGGTGTCGAGGCTGATGCCCCAGATGTCCGAACGAGCTGCGTTGGCTGCGAATGCAACCACTGCGCCTTCGAAGGTCGGCGCGGCGGCAGCTGCTGCGAAAGCAACGAGAGCCGAAGCGTCTGCGAAGTTCTGGTCGCCAGCCTGGTAGCCGATGCCCACGCCAACGGTGGCGTTGGAGATGTCTGCGCTGTACTTAACGCCGATACCCCAAACCGGGTCAAAGGTGCCGGTGTCGTCGATTTCAGCCGACAGGTAGCCGGTGAAGCTGTTGAACGAGTAAGCGAACTGAGCGATCTGGCCGTCGTAGGAGCCGTCCAAGCCAGCGTTGCCGCTGAAGCCCAGGTGCAAAGTTTCGGAGTCGTCGATGGAACCACCGATGTTGACTTCCTGCAGAGCCGCGTCGAACGCGCCGTCAACGTCGCCCATGGAGAGCTTGGCGTTGCCGTATGCGACGTGGATCACTTCACCACCCTGGGTGGTGTTGCCGAATGCGCCGTTTTCGTCCAGGTCAACAACTGCGCCAAAGGTCAGGCCGTTGTCTGCTTCGCCGGTCATGGTGAAGGTGACGTCAACGTCGGTGAAGAACTGGGTGGTGTCGCCGTAGCGGCTGCCGCCGACGATGCCCATTTCAGCCCAGCCGGTCAGAGCAATCTCTGCCGAAGCTGCGCCCGCGGTAGCAACCAGTGCAGTGGTCGCGAACAGAATGTTTTTCATTGTTTCCCTCATGTGTTCAAAGGCACTACCAATCCGGGTTGCCCGGCTTTGATGAGATGTCTATGCGCCCGCTGACCCGGTCTTTGCAAGCGATCCAAAAACCAATCCCGCAACAAGCAAATCAGTGATGCGCAATTGCCACAAGGTTTTCGCCCTCCCCTGCCAACTCACACCAACTGCGCAGATTTCCGCCAATTTCATGAGACCAAAGCGGTTTTATACTCTTGGTCATCTTGAACTTCTGCCCACGGCACAGCAGTCGCACGTCACGCGCGCGCGGGCGATTCCTTATAATGTAGACCATTCGTACACGGCCCATTGCCCCAACGCGGCATTGACGGCTTGCCGCTGCGCCGCGCGCCTAGTATTCAGGTGGAAATCGGGAATTCCGCAGGAGGCTGCAAATGGACATCAAGCGTATTGCACTGGGACTGGGGCTGGTAACGGCTCTGCTTGTCCAGTCAGGCTGCGGCGTCTTTGGAGGTGGAAGAGGCCAGCCGGTCGATACGCCCTCGGCAGAAGAGACTAACGATCAGATCATTTATGGCGACCGCGGCAAACCGCGTGGCACCATCTGGGACATTTTCCGCGCCCGCCCGGACCAAGGCCAGGTCGGTCAGGTCAACAAATACATCTGGAATGCCGCGCTTGAGACGCTGAACTTTCTGCCGGTACAGTCGGTCGATCCGTTCACCGGCGTGATCACAACGGGCTATGGCACCCCTCCCGGCGGCGGGCGTGCCTATCGTGCGACGATCTATGTCAACGATCCCGCCTTGGATGCACGTTCGCTGAATATCGCGCTGATGACCCGCTCGGGCCCTGTCGCACCAGCGACCGTTCGCGCAATCGAAGATGCGATTCTCACCCGGGCGCGCCAGTTGCGTGCGCAGGACAGCAAATTGTAAAAAGGATGTCCTTGGACAGTCGGCGCAAGGCGGGGGGTTCCCCGCCTTTTGTTTTGGTCAGTCCAATACCGGGCGCGGATCAAGCTGGGACAGATTTTGCACCCAATCAAGATGTTGCGGCAGGCATTTGGCTCTCAAGTCATAATTCTCGCGCACGAAGGCGCGGGCATTGGCCCCCAGCCGCTTGCGGGTCGCATCGTCGTCCAGCAAAGCACAAAGCCGATCGACTAGGGCCTGCTTGTCAAAGAAATCGACCATCCAGCCGTTTTCATCTTCAGTGACAACTTCGCGCACCGGTTCCACCCCCGAGGCGAGAACCGCACATTCCGCGCTCATCGCCTCGAGCAGCGACCACGACAGGACAAAGGGATATGTCAGATATACATGAGCGCGGCTGACCTGAAGCATCGACAGGTAGACCTCGTAGGGCACCCGCCCGAGGAAATGCACCCGCTGCCAGTGCGGCGTCGGAATACGCCCGCGCACTTCATCAATGAAGATCTGTTTCCAGCTTTGGCCATTCGGCGCCTTGGCCCCGTAGCTGACCTCATCGCCGCCAATCAGCACCACATGGGCATTTGGCCGACGCTTTAGAATGTCCGGCAGCGCACGCATAAAGATGTGATAGCCGCGATAGGGCTCAAGGTTGCGGTTGATGAAGGTGATCACTTCATCACCCCGGGTCAGGGTCACATCCTTATGCACCAACAAACTGGCATTGGGATTCGGCACGACAAGGTCAGTATCCACGCCATCATGCGCCACGGTGATCCTGTCCTGCCATTCCGCCGGAAAGGTCGAAGCCTGAAACCGCGTCGGCGACAGACCCGCATCCATGATCTCTTGATGCAGGCGGTTGTTGAGGTTCTTCATACGGATGCGCAGCCGATCCGCCTCGGGGTTTTTCGAAGGGAACTCCGGGTCGAAGTTCATGAAGGGCTGGGTTGCCAGGTGATAAAGCTCGCAATAAAGCCCCAACCGGGCATTCGGCCAGACGTCCTTGAGAAACAGCGACTCGCCCCAACCATGGTGGGCGCAGATCACATCCGGCTCGAAGCCTTGATTTTTCAGCGCCATAGCCCCGCGATAGCACGACGTGCCGCGCAGCAACTTGGTCTCGAAATCCGCAAGCCATGGGTGTATCCCCTTGGTGCTGGCGCCTTTGACCTCGTAGGGGATAATCCGCACCCCCTTCCAGGTCGAGGCTTCCTTGACCTTGCATGTCAAGGCAACCACCTGATGCCCCTGCTCCACCAAAGCCGGGGCAAGGTGTTTGTATTGGCCCGGGAAATTCTGGTGGATCAAAAGGATTTTCATCGGCTCGACCTTGGCTTGTCTGTTGCCAGCCTTCTTGCCACGCCGAAACGGCCGGGCCAATCCCGTTTGCAGTAAGTGCCACGCTGGGTTGCGGAAATACCGCCCGATGACTTGCCTTGGCACCGAGTTCCCCGACACTGTGCCCGCGGCAAAGGGAAGGACCGCGATGAAGTTCATCATCCATGCCGGGTTTCACAAGACCGGAACCACCAGCGCACAGATGGCGCTGCGCCAGAACGCCTTTGTGGACCAAGCGGTGCGATTGGTGTTGCGCGACGACATCCTGCCGTTGACCAAATCCGCTCAGCGGTACTCGCGCACCGGGCGCGAGGCGCATTTGCATGAGTTCGACAAACAGGCCCGCGCCGTCATGGCCGAATTTGTCGGCGAACCCCGCCCTGTCCTGATCACCGCCGAGGATTTGGCCGGTTGGATGCCGGGCCGGGCCGGGGTGCGCAGCTATGACGCCTGCCCGCCGCTGATGCAGACCTTTTATCGTGCGGCGCGCGCGCAGCTTGGCGACAAGCTGGACCTGACATTCTATTTTTCGACCCGCGACACCGAGGGCTGGATCAAAAGCACCTATTGGCAGCACCTGCGCAGCACGCGGATCGAAACCTCGTTTGACGAATACCGCGAAAGCATGGGTGAAGCCGCCGATCTGGAAGGTGTGGTTCGGCAGGTACGCAGCGCCCTTCCCCACACCCGCGTCATCAGCCAGCCGCTTGAGGCGCTGCGCAATGCCCCGCACGGGCCAGCAACCGCGTTTTATGATCTGCTTGAGCTGCCCGAAGCGCAGCGCGGCGCGCGCCCCGACATCGAAAATGCGCGGATCGACCTTGGCCTGGAACCAGTCTTTCTGGCGCTCAATCGCAGCGGCCTGCCCGACGATTGCGTCCATCAAACCAAGCAGAGGCTTCTGCGCGTTGCCCGAAGGGCCTCGGATTAACGGTCAAACACGCGCTTGCACTGGACGAACGCCCCCGCGCGGCCTATCACGCCCCGCAAAGATGCCCGACACCCTGACCTCGGGCGAAGACCTGCAAAGGATACCCCATGTCGCGTTACGACCCCGCATCGATCGAGCCGAAGTGGCAAGAGGCCTGGGACAAGGCCGAAACCTTCAAGGCGACCCGGACAGGCGACAAGCCCAAGTATTATGTGCTTGAGATGTTCCCCTACCCTTCGGGCCGCATCCACATCGGCCATGTGCGCAACTACACCATGGGCGACGTGATCGCGCGCCACAAACTGGCGACAGGCCATAACGTCTTGCACCCGATGGGCTTTGACGCCTTTGGCATGCCCGCCGAAAACGCCGCGATGGCGATTGGCGGCCATCCCAAGACATGGACCTACGAAAACATCGACACCATGGTCGGGCAGATGAAGCCGCTGGGCTTTGGCCTTGACTGGTCGCGCATGTTCGCCACCTGCGATCCGGAATACTATGGCCAGCAGCAGGCGCTGTTCATCGACTTTCTCGAAAAAGGCTTGGTGTATCGCAAGAACGCCGTGGTCAACTGGGATCCGGTCGACATGACCGTGCTGGCCAACGAACAGGTAATCGACGGCAAGGGCTGGCGCTCGGGTGCCGAGGTCGAACGGCGCGAGTTGACCCAGTGGTTCTTCAAGATCTCGGATTTCTCCGAGGAACTGCTCGACGCGCTCGACACGCTTGATAACTGGCCTGCCAAGGTCAAACTGATGCAGGCCAACTGGATCGGCAAATCGCGCGGCCTTCAATTTGCCTTCAGCACCATCGACGGCCCCGAGGGCTTTGACCGGATCGAGGTTTACACCACCCGGCCTGATACGCTGATGGGCGCGTCTTTTGTCGGCATTTCGCCCGACCACCCGCTGGCCAAACAGCTGGAAAAGGACGACCCGAAAATTGCCGAGATCCTCGCCGAGATGCGCAAGGGCGGCACCACCGAAGAGGCGCTCGAAAAGGCTGAGAAGCTTGGGTTCGACACAGGGCTGACGGTCCGCCATCCCTTTGACACCTCATGGGAATTGCCGGTTTATATCGCCAACTTCATCCTGATGGACTACGGCACGGGCGCGATCTTTGGCTGCCCGGGGCACGATCAGCGCGACCATGATTTTTGCATCAAATACGACCTGCCGATCATCGACACCTTTCTGCCTTTGGATGGCGATTACGACATCCAAAAGGAACCTTTCGTTCCCGCCAAGACGGAAAAGGTCCGTTTTACCCGCCTTGTCGCGGGCAACGAGATCCAAACCGGCAACGAAGCCATCGACGCCACGATCGACTTTTGCGAAGCGAACGGCGTCGGCCAGGGCGTAACCAAGTTTCGCCTGCGCGATTGGGGCCTGTCGCGCCAGCGCTATTGGGGCTGCCCGATCCCCGTGGTGCATTGCGACACCTGCGGCGTGGTGCCTGAAAAGAAAGAGAACCTGCCGGTCGAACTGCCCGATGACGTGACCTTTGACGTGCCGGGCAACCCGCTGGATCGCCATCCCACGTGGCGCGATTGTGCCTGCCCCTCCTGCGGCGCACCGGCCAAGCGCGAAACCGACACGATGGACACCTTTGTCGATTCGTCGTGGTATTTCGCACGCTTCACCGCGCCGCGCGCGGACACGCCGACCGTCATGGCCGAGGCGGACTACTGGATGAACGTCGATCAGTATATCGGCGGCATCGAACACGCGATCCTGCACCTGCTTTATTCACGTTTCTTTGCTCGCGCTATGAACATCTGTGGCCACCTGCCCGAGAAATCGCGCGAACCCTTTGACGCGCTGTTTACCCAAGGCATGGTGACCCACGCGATTTACCAGTCATACCGCTATGACGAGAACGAGACTGGTGATCCCAATATTCGAAGTACGACACAAAGACCGATTTACCATTACCCTGAAGAGGTGATCGAGTTTACTAATTCGAGCGGTGAAAAGCGAGCTATCCTGAAGTCGGTGGTCGAGGAGTTGGCGGAAGAAGTTGGTGATCCCACCGACTACGAACGGATTGATCAGATCGCCAAGGGTCGCGGGGAAAACGTCAGTATCATCCCCTCGGCCAAGATGTCCAAGTCCAAGAACAACGTTGTGGACCCGGTCGAGATCATCAAGACCTATGGCGCCGACACCGCGCGCTGGTTCGTGCTGTCCGACAGCCCGCCGGAACGCGACGTGGAATGGACCGCCTCCGGCGCCGAAGCCGCGCACCGGCATCTGAGCCGCGTCCACCGCATCGCCACCGAAATCGCGACACTTGACGTCGAAACCACCGGCGAGGACGACGCCCTGCTGCGCGAAATGCAGAAGGCCATCCACGACGTGACGCTTGGCGTCGAAAGTTTTGGCTTCAATGCGTCGATCGCCAAACTCTACGCCTTTACCAATGCGCTGCAGAAATCCCGCGCCGGCAAGACCGCCAAAACGCTGGCCGCCAAGACACTGGCACAGCTGATGGCGCCAATGACACCGCATCTGTCCGAAGAGGTCTGGCAGATTCTTGGCGGAACCGGGCTGATCGCCAACGCGCCCTGGCCCGAGGCAGATGAATCGATGCTGGTCGAAGACACCGTGACGCTGCCAATCCAGATCAACGGCAAGCGCCGCGGCGAAATGCAGGTGCCGCGGGAAATGCCCAAGGAAGAGGTTGAAAAAGCCGCTCTTGCACACGAAGCTGTGGTCAAGGCCCTTGATGGGGGCCAACCGAAAAAGCTGATCGTGGTGCCGGGGCGGATCGTCAATGTGGTTGTCTAAAAGAGCAATGATCCTTGGTGCGCTGGCCTTGGGCGGCTGCGGCTTCACTCCGGTCTACGGACCCGAGGGGGCAGGCAACCGCCTGATGGGACGCATTGCGCTGGATGCGCCGAAAACGCCGAACGACTACATCTTCAACCGTCGGTTCGAGGAACGTTTGGGCCGCGTCAGCAGCGCGCCCTACATTCTGAGCGTCATCAAGAAGACCGATCAGCAGGATCTTGGCAGCACCTCGTCCGGCAATACCACGCGGTACCGCCTGCTGGGACGGGCAAATTACACGCTGAAAGACGCCGCCACCGGCGCGGTCCTGCTGCAAGGCCGGACGGAAAGTTTTACCGGCTATTCTACCACAGGCTCGACCGTGGCGACGCTGGCGGCCGAACGGGATGCAGGCGAGCGGCTGATGATCATCCTCGCCGATCAGGTCATCGACAAACTGATCCTGCAAGCCTCTGATCTGCCCGGATGAAACTGAACCCGCGCGACGCGAACGCCTTTTTCCAGCGCCCCGACCCAAAAGTGGCCGGGCTGCTGATCTTTGGCGAAGACACGATGCGCGTTGCGATGAAACGACAAGAGGTGGTGGCCAATATCACCGGCCCCGCAGGCGAAGAAGAAATGCGCCTGACCCGCATCCCCGGCGCCGACTTGCGCAAAGAACCGGCAATGCTGCTGGATGCGGTCAAAGCGCAGGGTTTCTTTCCCGGCCCCCGCGCGGTGCTTGTCGAGGAAGCCACGGACGGTTTGTCCAAGACCCTTGGCGCGGCCTTGCAGGACTGGCGCGAAGGCGATGCACAGATCGTCGTGACCGCCGGGCAGCTGGCGACCAAGTCACCGCTGCGCAAGCTGTTCGAAAGCGCCCCCCATGCCTTTTGCGCGGCACTCTACAATGACCCCATGGGCCGGGCCGAGATCGAGGCGGAACTGGCCCGCGCAGGGCTGCACGAGGTCGGGCGTGACGCCATGGCAGCGCTTGAGGTGCTGGCGCGCAGCCTGACCCCCGGCGATTTCCGCCAGACGCTGGAAAAGGTCGCCCTTTACAAACTGGACGACCCGGAACCGCTAACCCCGGATGAGGTTGCGCTAAATGCCCCGGCTTCGGTAGAGGCGGAAATCGACGAAGTGTTTCATGTGCTGGCCGAAGGCCGCACGCGCGATATCGCCCCGGTGATGCAGCGGCTGTCGGCGCAGGGCGTCGCCCCGGTCACGCTGCTGATCATGGGCGCGCGGCATTTCCGGACGCTTTATACGCTGGCCTCGGCCCCCGGCGGGCCATCACAGGGCATCGGGCGGCTGCGCCCACCGCTGTTTGGCCCGCGCCGGGACCGCATAATGAGGCAGGCGCAAAACTGGACAGTGTCCCGGCTGGAATCGGCACTGGATATTTTGATGGAAACCGACCTGACCCTTCGGTCAGCCGGACAAAAGGCTCCGGCACTGGCCTTGGTCGAACGCGCCTTCGTGCGTCTGGCTTATCTGGCACGCCGTTAAACGGAAGGAAAGACAGTGAGTTACACACTTTATGGGTCGGTGCGAAGCCGAGCGTTCCGGGTGCTTTGGATGCTGGAAGAACTGGGTGTGCCATTCACCCATGTACCCGCCGGACCACAATCGGAGGAGGTCCGGCAGGTCAGCCCGCTGGGCAAAGTGCCGGTGCTGGTCGAAGGCGACATGGTCATCCCAGACAGCTCGGCGATCCTCACCTATCTCGCTGACAAACATGGCGCCTTTACCGCCCCAGCAGGCACGCAGGAACGCGCCCGGCAGGACGCATGGACTTTCCGCATTCTCGATGAGATCGAGGGCCAGCTTTGGACAGCAGCCAAACACACCTTCGTGCTACCCGAGGCCGAGCGCGTGCCGGAGGTCAAGAGCGCCTGCCGCGCCGAGTATGCCCGCAACCTTGAAAAGATCATGGCCGAGGCCGCAGACCCCTACCTGATGGGCGACGATATCTCGGTGCCGGATTTCATCCTGTGCCATTGTGGTGGCTGGGCGCAAAACGCGAGCTTCCCCGAAGCTCCCGAGGCGTTTCGGGCCTACGTGAAACGGCTGCGCAGCCGGGAGCCATTCCAAAGGGCCGCTGCGCGGTAGGGGCTCTGCCCCCGCGCTGCGCGCTCCCCCGGGATATTTAGAGACCAGTGAAGGACGTGACGGTTCAGGATTTGTCCGTCACGTTTTCCTTGAAGGCTTTTTCAAAGGCTTTTTGCTTTTCAGCGTCGGCGGCCGTCTGATTCTGGTTTTTCCAGTCATCATAGGGCATGCCGTAGTAGATTTCGCGCGCCTGTTCCTTGTCCATCTCGATGCCACGCTCATTTGCGGCCTCTTGATACCAGCGGCTCAGGCAGTTGCGGCAAAAACCGGCAAGGTTCATCAGATCGATGTTCTGTACGTCCTTGCGGTCTTCCATCAGGTGCTGACGCAAGCGGCGAAAGGCGGCGGCTTCGATTTCGAGGCGGGTCTGGTCGTCCATGGCTGTTCTCCTGTTATTCTGGCACCTGCGCGAGAGCCTGCACGAGCATGGGGGCGAGTCGTTCCCCCCAATGCTCCTGCGCGGCCTCTGTTTCGATCAGGTCGTTACGCAGTTCGATCAATGTGTTGTTGCGCCCTTGGTGCAGGGCGTGACGGTCGATGACGTCGCCGGGCAGATGGCCCGGGTAGGGTTCGTTGCGACCAACGGTCAGATCCGGCTCGGCTTCGAGCAAGGCGATAAGGGGATCGGACAGGCGGCTGTCGTAGGCGTGCAAGATGCCGATATGCCAGGGCCGGGTCGGGCGACCGCGCAACTGCCGGGTAAAGGAATGCACCGCGACGATGGCCGTATCGTCGCGCCTGACGGCTAGCCGTGCCAAAGCATCGTGGTAGGGCCGATAGTAAGCGTTCAGGCGCCGTTCCTTTTCAGCCGCATCGGCGCGACGGTTGCCCGGTATGATCGAGCCGTCGTAGAGCTTCATCAAGAGCGTCGGATCGTCTTCGCCCCGGTTGGGATCAATCACCAGCCGTGAGAAATTGGACAGCAGAACCGGGGCCCCCAAGGCCCGACCCAGCGCCAAAGCGACCCCAGCGGCGCCCGGATCAAACGCGATATGCCGCGCCATGTCGGAATCATGCAGGCCAAGCGTCCCCCCCAGATCCGGAGGAACGGTGTTCGACGCGTGATCACAGGTTATGAGCCAAGGGCTATCGCGGTCTTCGCCATCAATATGGTAAGGAGTATATGTCATGATCTCGTTATCGTTTGCATGCAACAGATAATCCAGTTGTACGGTAAAGGGAATTGCGGGCAATGGACGCGCGTGATAGCGCTAACGCGAACGCAGGTACCCACTCAGGATACCGAGCCGAGAGGACCCGATATGAAAAGAGATCGCAACGTCAAGATCGTGGCGACGCTGGGACCAGCCAGCTCGACCTATGAAATGATCCGTGCGCTGCACGAGGCTGGCGCGGATGTCTTCCGCCTGAACATGAGCCACGGCAAACACGAAGAGATCGCGGAAAAGCACCGCATCATTCGCCAGGTGGAAAAGGATCTGGACAGCCCGATCGCGATTCTGGCCGACCTTCAGGGGCCGAAACTGCGCGTCGGAGAGTTCGCCAATGGTGAAGAGGATCTGGAGTGGGGCGAAAGCTTCCGCCTTGATCTGGACAGCACGCCCGGCACTCACAAGCGTGTGAACCTCCCCCACCCCGAGATTTTTGCAGCGCTCAAGCCCGGATCGCATCTGCTGGTCAATGACGGCAAGATTCGCCTGCGGGTCGAAGAATGCGGCGCGGATTTCGCCAATTGCACCGTAGTGACCGGCGGCACCATCTCGAACCGCAAGGGCGTGAACGTGCCGGACGTGGTGCTGCCCCTCGCAGCACTTTCCGAGAAAGACCGCAAGGATCTGGAGTTTGTCTGTGCCTTGGGCGTTGACTGGCTGGCTCTTTCCTTTGTGCAGCGCGCGGCTGACGTCGAAGAAGCGCGCGTATTGGCCGATGGACGCGCCGCGATCCTGTCGAAGATCGAAAAGCCCGCCGCCGTGGAGGCCTTTGACGAAATCATGGCCGTATCCGACGGCATCATGGTGGCGCGCGGCGATCTGGGCGTCGAACTTCCGGTGCAGAACGTGCCTCCGATCCAGAAACGTCTGGTGCGCAAGTGTCGCGCCGCCGCCAAGCCGGTGATCGTTGCGACTCAGATGCTGGAATCGATGATCGAATCGCCGATGCCCACGCGGGCCGAGGTGTCGGACGTGGCAACCGCCATCTACGAAGGCACCGACGCGATCATGCTTTCGGCAGAATCGGCAGCCGGCGATTATCCGGTCGAAGCCGTGACCACCATGAACAACGTCGCAATCGAAGTCGAAAGCGACGAGACCTATACCGAGATCATCGAAGCCTCGCGTCACGCAAAGCGCCATACCGTCGCCGATGGTATTGTCGCCGCTGCCCGCGAGATCGCTGAGACCACGGATATCAAGGCGATCTGCTGCTTTACCTCCTCTGGGACAACCGCTGCGTTGGTTGCGCGGGAACGTCCGCGTGTGCCGATCATCGCCATGACCTCGCTTCGCGGTACAGCGCGCCGGTTGTCGCTGCACTGGGGCACGAATTGCGTTATGACAGGTGAACTTGAGCGCTTTAAGCAGGCTGTGGTCAACGCCGCCCGTGCGGCGCGCAAGGATGGCTATGCGGATGAAAACGATCAGATCGTGGTGACCGCAGGTGTGCCTTTCAACGTCCCCGGCAGCACCAACATTTTGCGCGTCGCGCCCTGCGACGAACGTTTGATCTACAGCACGGATCCGGAGTAACCTTCTGTTAACTATTTGACAGGAGTTCCGCATGGATCCCGATACAACTTTGGTCGTCGGCATGGTTTTGGCCGTGCTATCCATTCCGGCTATTGTTTCAGCACTGTCCGATGGCCGCGCTCCACGCGCGGCCTCCATCACTGCCATCGTGGCGGGCGGATTGATGGTTTATGCCATCAACCAGAAAGAGGGCGGATATCGCATTAAGGACGTTCCTAACGTGGTCTACCACGTGATTGGCGATTTCGTCGGCTAAAGCGTTTTACCCGGCAAAGCCCTATTGCCAAAGCTTCCCTGCCCCCCTATACGGCGCGTTCCAACCGTGCGTCCGGCCCAAGTGGCATGCCGAGTCGCGCGATGTAGAAGGAGACCGAAATGCCCAAGATGAAGACGAAGTCGAGCGCCAAAAAGCGCTTCAAGGTCACAGCCACCGGCAAGGTGGTTGGTGGTCAGGCCGGCAAACGCCACGGCATGATCAAGCGCCACAAGAAATTCATCCGCGACGCGCGCGGCACGACAGTTCTGTCGGAGCCTGACGCAAAGATCATCAAGGGCTTTATGCCCTACGACCGCTAATCAGGAGGTTTAGATATGTCCCGAGTTAAAGGCGGAACCGTCACACACGCGCGTCACAAGAAGGTCATCAAGGCAGCCAAAGGCTACTATGGCCGTCGCAAGAACACCTTCAAGGTTGCCGCACAGGCCGTCGACAAGGCCAACCAGTACGCAACGCGCGACCGTAAGAACCGCAAGCGCAACTTCCGCGCACTGTGGATCCAGCGGATCAACGCGGCTGTCCGCGCCCATGATGAGGCCCTGACGTACTCCAAGTTCATCAACGGCCTGACCAAAGCAGGCATCGAGGTGGACCGCAAAGTGTTGGCCGATCTGGCCGTACACGAGCCCGAAGCCTTCGGCGCGATCGTCGATCAGGCCAAAGGCGCACTGGCAGCCTGAGCTGACAGAACCGATGCAATAAGACAAAAGGCCCGGGCACAGCGCCCGGGCCTTTTTCGTTGATCCAGCCATATTTTGGCACTGTGTGGCAGCGTAATGAATGACAGTCTGGCAAAGCGTCTTTCGGCGGTTTTGCCGCTGCAGGGGCCAGCATTTGCCGCTCGCGGCTGCTTTTCTATCCTGAGGATGGTTGGGTACGAAACCAATCCGGGATAGCCTGTTGGGCAGCGCGGTCTGGTGCAGTCTCTACTGCTATTCGAACCCTGACCAATGATAGCCACGGCGATTGCCTGCATCACTCTTCTCGGCTCAGCCAAAGGCGAAAGCCAGAGACTACGCGATGAAGTCACCAGATGCTGCGTCTCAGCGCAGCTTTTTCAATTCAGGCTCGATATAGAAAAGACTGTTCGGCAGGTTGGCCTTGGTCAGCCCGCCCAGAACCACCGTCGTCTGGTTGCCGTCGCCGTCGGTGATGATCCATTGGCGCAACTCGACCGGATTGGCGGTGAACTTCAACTGGATGGTGCCGTATTCCGGACGTTTGGGATCCTGCGCGGTCACTACCGTCGCCGTCCCGTCATAGCTGTGGCTTTTGACCATGCCCGCCTTTGCGAGATTCACGTTGCGATCAAGGATGATCGACAGCGGCGTCTGGTTTAACGGATAGGTCTCGGGCTGCGCGTTCAGCTTGCGATCAAGGATATAGACCGCCCCCGCCGAGGCCAGCACCAGCGCGCGTTCCGGCGGGTTATAGTCGAACCGCACCTTGCCCGGCCGTTTGATCGCGATTGTCCCGGTGGAAATCGTGCCATCGCCGTTGATTTGGGTAAAGCTGCCCTGCGCGGTTTTGAGCGAATTCAGATACTGCGAGATCGCGCCCAGCGACAACTGCTGCGCGCTTGCCGGGAGCGCGGCGAGGGTGCCAAAGGCCAGAAGGCCGGCGGTGAAAGCTCTGCGGATCATACTCGTTCCTTCTTCATCGGGGTGCCCGTTATGTGGCACCTCCCCGTGCGTTATGCGATAGCGCGTGGGTCGCTTTTTGATATCGTGGGCAAATCTCCACCGATCAAGAGGAAGAGTTTACCGCTTCAACCGTTTGTGTCCATGTCCCGTTGCCTGACCCCGAACCAAGCCACCCTTGCGGCAAAGCTTCTGTCAGAAGCGCTGCGTCATCTCGCATCTCTCGCCGATGCTGGAACGATGGGCCAGTGGGAGACCCTCCAGGGCTACCCAAAGGACCTCTACACGCTATTGGTCACGTTGGGTGTTATTCCCGTCGAGAAATATGATTATGGGTACACGATCTATATCAACACCGCCGATCGCCCGACCCTGAGCCGAACCCCAGACGAGATCGACACAAGCACCCTGACATGGTCCGAGTTCGCGATCCTGCTCAAGCATTTGCCCGATTTACTACCGGGATACATGGAGAGCGCCCTTCGGCAATGGGACATCGCAATGAAGCCCGCGAAGGGCAAGGAGCAGCTCTTTGTGTCGTTGGCGGAATGCGGTCTGTTAGAGCGCCGCTGGACAAGGTGGTACTGGACAGAGGCCATGCGCCCGTATTTGCGCCCAACGCCGCCTCCCAGACAGCCAGGAAAACCCCTGAAGTCAGAACTCTATGACAGTTTGCCATTGCTGCTGCGCTGGCGGTTTCACCTTATTGCCCTGTATCACGGCAATAATCTGGAGGGGCACAAGGCGCTCGCCTTGGCGACGCATCGCCACTATCGAAATGGCCGCTGGCACCTTGAGGCCAAGTATTATCACATCGCAGAAGAAGTCGGCTCGACGGAATGGTTCGCCTTCAGCAGGAAATTCTTTCCCCGCCGACGCTAACGAAAAGGGCGCCCGAAAGCGCCCGTTTTTTTTGTCAGGCCTGTTCCGGCACCAAAATCTCGCGCTTGCCGACATGGTTGGCGGAACTGACGACCATTTCGTCCTCCATCTGCTCGACCAGACGCGCGGCCTTATTATAGCCGATGCCCAGTTTGCGCTGGATGTAGGATGTGGAGCACTTGCGGTCCTTGATGACAATCGCCACCGCCTGATCGTAGAGCGCGTCTTCGCCGTTGGTGTTGCCGCCGGTGTTCAGGCCCAGCACCGCGTCGATGTTTTCGGCTTTTTCATCATCCGGCCCCTGCACCACGCCGCCAACATATTCCGGCGGGCCATAGGCCTTGAGGTGGTTGACGATCTCTTCGACTTCCTCGTCGCTGACAAACGGCCCGTGGCAACGGGTGATCCGCGACCCGCCCGCCATATACAGCATGTCGCCCATGCCCAGCAGTTGCTCGGCGCCCATCTCGCCCAGAATGGTGCGCGAGTCGATCTTCGAGGTGACCTGGAAGGAGATCCGCGTTGGGAAGTTCGCCTTGATCGTGCCGGTGATCACGTCCACCGAGGGGCGCTGCGTTGCCATGATCAGGTGAATACCCGAAGCCCGCGCCATCTGCGCAAGTCGCTGGATGCAGGCTTCGATTTCTTTGCCCGCAACCATCATCAGGTCGGCCATTTCGTCAACGATGACGACGATAAAGGGCATCTTCCTGGGCTCGAACTCTTCGGTTTCGAACACCGGTTCGCCCGTTTCATCGTCAAAACCGGTCTGGACGGTGCGGCTGAACATCTCGCCCTTCTTCAGGGCATCGGCCACGCGAGAGTTGTATCCGTCGATGTTCCGCACGCCCATTTTGGACATCTTGCGGTAACGGTCCTCCATTTCCCCGACGACCCACTTCAAAGCCACAACGGCCTTTTTCGGGTCGGTCACAACGGGGGACAGAAGGTGCGGGATGCCGTCATAAACGGACAGTTCCAGCATCTTTGGGTCAATCATCACCAGACGCAGATCCTCGGGCGTCAGCTTGTAAAGCAACGACAGGATCATCGTGTTGATCGCCACAGATTTACCCGAGCCCGTGGTCCCGGCGATCAGCAGGTGGGGCATCTTGGCAAGGTTTGCCACGACTGGTTCGCCGCCGATATCCTTGCCCAAGGCCAGCGGCAGACCATGTTTGCCATCACCATAATCGCGGCCCGCAAGGATTTCGCGGAAGGACACCATTTCGCGGTTGTCATTGGGCAGTTCGATCCCGATCACGCTGCGTCCCGGCACGGTCGAGACGCGTGCAGACAGCGCCGACATGGAGCGCGCGATGTCATCGGCCAGACCGATCACACGAGAAGCTTTCAGACCCGGCGCCGGTTCCAGTTCGTACATGGTGACCACGGGGCCGGGCCGGACCGAAACGATCTCGCCCTTGACGCCGTAGTCATCCAACACCGATTCCAGCATCCGCGCGTTCTCTTCCAGCGCCTCGTCAGACAGCACATGGCGCTCAATCTGGTCCGGCGGCATCAGCAAACCCAGCGGCGGCAATTCGTATTCGGGGCGGTGGTCCTCGAATTTCAGCTGTGGTTGCGCCTCGGCCTGTGCCCGCTTTGACGGTTGGATCGGTTTGCGCAGCGGCTGTTGAACCACCTTTTTCGGCTCGGGCATCGGCGGCAGAGCCTCTCGCGCGGCGGCCTGCGGCGCGGGGCTGTCCATGATGATCGCCTCGTCCAAATCATCGCCGTAGCCGTCATCCATATAGTCGTCATCGCCGTAATCGTCGAAATCCCGCATCTCGCCGTAGGCCGCGTCCATCGGGGCCTCGGTCGGGGCGCGAAGGGTTGGCGCCTGAGGAATCGGGGCGGCGGCGACTGTGGCCACAGCGGCCGTCAACGGCGGCTCGACCGGCAGAGAAGCACGGGAGGTACTGGTCAAGGGCGGCTCGGGCGGCAGCGTTGTGCGCTGCGGCGAAGGATTGAAGATCAGCGGCTGCGGACCATGCCCACGCCCTTTGGTCAAAGGCTTGCTCGGGTCATGCGCAGATTTCGAAGCCACAAGCGGATTGCTTACGCGGCGCGACCGGATCACATCGGCGATCTTCGCCTTGACGCGATCTTCGCCCGGCGCATCGACATCATGATCGATGACAGCGTCGACCATCTCGGGTTCGGGCATTGGATCACCGCGTTTGATCAGCGACGGCATGCGCGACAGAAAGCTGGTTTTTTCCGGCTGGGGCGCGGCGGCCTCGATATCGTCCATGAATGCAGGGACATCGTCGTCGATCACCGAGGTATCAGCGCGGCGGACGCGTTGGGTGACAGTCGGCTCGGCAATCGCCTCTTGCGCTGCGGCCCATTCCGCGGCTTCGGCTGCCTCGGCCTGCTTGCGTGCCCGGCGCTCGGCATTGGCGGCTTGTAGTTTTTGTGCGGCCCCGACGGCGCCATTCGCGCTTTTGCCCAGCAGGGTCATGAGGTTGGCATAGGCCATCACGACGCCCAGCATCAGGAAACGGCTCAGGCTTTTGATCTCGACCCGGGTGAAGCCCAGCACATAGGCACCAAAGACCACGATCACAGCGCCCAGCAAAAGTTGCACCAATTTCAGCCCAAGCCCGGGATCAACCGGCAAAAGGTTCAGAAGCGAGCCCATCATCATGTCGCCGAACAGTCCGCCAAGGCCAAAGTTGTGGCTCCAACCGGCGCTCTCGGCGAGGCCCGAGGCATAGACCGAGCAAAGAGCAACCCAGATCGGAGCGAACACCAGACGGGACAGCGCGCCAACTTCCTCGCGGTGAAGCGCAAGACGACCACCCCAGACAAGGAAACAGGCCGCAACGGCCCAGCAGCCCCAGCCAATGATCATGAACAGCGGCGCGGCAATCGAGGCCCCGATCCGCCCCATCCAGTTCTGAACAGGCGCGTCCGTGGCAGTCATGAAAGACGGGTCTTCGGGCGTGTATGAGGCGATCATCGCAGCAGCCATCAACCCGACGATCACCAGTGCAATCCCTGCCAGTTCGCGTCCCCGCTTTTCCAACGTCATCGCGGTGTTGGTGTCGAACAAGGGGTCTCGGCCCCGTGACTGATAAGATGCCATGCCTCGCCTCGTCTTTTTCTTACTTGTTATCGCCATACAGGCAGTCCCTGATAAGCGTCAGCCCTGCCTCGGCCTCGTCGTAGGGGGCAACAATCGCCACCCTGATATATCCCTTGCCCGGATTTCCCTGCGCTGTGTCCTTTGACAGATATTCACCCGGCAACACGCGGACACCGGTTTCCTGCCACAGCTTGAGCGTCGCGGCCTCGCCATCCTCGACCGGTAGCCAAAGGAACATGCCAGCCTGTGGCGGCATATACCCCGGCACATTGCCAAAGATGCGATCAGCCAGTTCGTATTTCCGGACGTACAGCGCGCGGTTCTCGACCACATGCGCCTCATCTGCCCACAGCGCGGCCGAAACTGCCTGCAAGGGCAGCGGGATCGGGGCCCCGGAATAGGCGCGCAACTGCTTCATCCGCTTGATGCTTTCCGGGCCGCCCGCGACAAAGCCGGAACGCAGTCCCGGCAGACTGGAGCGCTTTGACAGGGAATGAAAGATCACCGCGCGTTCGGGGTCGGCGCCCATACGTTGCGCCACGCTCAACAGGCCCGTCGGGGGCGTATCACGGTAAATTTCGGAATAACATTCGTCCGCCATGATCTGGAAATCATACCGCTCGGCCAGATCAAGAAGCGCATGCCAATATGCCTCGTCTGCCACGGCGCCCTGCGGGTTCGCAGGTGAGCAGACATAGCAAAGCGCGGTGCGCTTCAGTACCTCTTCGGGCAATGCTGCGAAGTTCGGCAGGTGGCCGGTTTCGGCAGTGGCCGGAACAAAGACCGGCTCGGCCCCGGTCGAGATCGCCGAGATCATGTAGACCTGATAAAACGGGTTCGGCATCAGAACCACGGGACGTTCGCCGCCCTTGGTTTCCGGGCAAAGCGCCATTCCGGCATTGTAAAGCGCCTCGCGGGTGCCGTTGACCGACATGACCTTTGTGTCGGGATCAAGGCTGACGTCAAAGCGGCGCTTCACCCAATCGGCGATGGCGGCGCGCAGTTCGGGCGTGCCTTCGTTCGGTGGGTAGCGACCAAAATCCGCAGCGTTTTCGGTGATGATATCGGTGATCCACGCCGGGAACGGGTGTTTCGGCTCGCCAATCGACATGTGCCGCACCGGCCCACCCGCTTCGTGCACGTCCAAAAGGGCGCGCAAACGCGGGAACGCATAGGCCGGTAGGTTCGAGAACCGCTCGGGGAACATAGGGTTTCGCTTTTAACTGCCTCGGGGTGCGGGATCATTGTCGTCCCGCTTTGCCGCAGGATACGGAATTAGGGGGGCTTCTGTCCAGAATCTTGACGCCATGACGCGGCCATGTGGCGGGAATGTCGCAATGAGCGGGCGGACACTAAGAAACGCCCGCCGCCGCCGTGGCAATGTTGCAACGCCACAAGCGGTTTTCGACCAGATGCAACCGCTGCGACGATGCGTCAGGCCAGCGCTGTTTCCGCGGATTTTGCAATGCGCAGAAGGCGTTCTTCGGCCATTGGCGGAGCCATCAGGCTTATGCCGCAGCTTGGCGTCCCCGTGGGCAGAGTGATCGCGCACCCGCCCATCAGGTTGCCAACGCGCGTGTTGCGCAGTGTGATCAGGTTTTCGGTGACATAATACTCGCCCTGCTCCATCAGCTTGTCGACTTTCGGGGCAAGGTTGGGGGCCGTTGGGCAGAGCACGGCATCAAAGCCAGCGGTCTTTTCAAGCCAAAGCGCGCGTACCTGTTCCAGTCTTTGCCAAGCGGCCACATAGTCGGCGCCATTGTGCGCGGCGCCCGCAGCAAAGCGCTCGCGGATCGGGGCGAACATCAACTGCGGCCGCGCCTCGATCGCCTTGCCCCATGTCGCCCAGGCTTCGGTGGTGTAAAGGATTGCGGCGTCGCCCATCGGCCCCACAAGTTCGGGGAAGTCAAAGGGGATCACCTCGGCGCCAGCAGCCTCAAGCCGCTTTATGGCCGAGGCATAGGCTTGCGCGGGAGCGTCTCGCAGATCGTCCATGACAATGGTTTGCAGGGCGGCAAAGCGGCGCCCCTTCAGGGGGCTGGGTCCGCGCAAGTCGATCGGCGGCCTCCCCTCCAAAGCGGCAAGCACCAGCGCCGCATCTTCGACCGTTTGGCACAGTGGGCCAACGGTATCAAACTTGGCCGCCAGGGGCACGACACCCTTACGGCTCAGACGGCCCGAGGTGGTTTTCAACCCGACAAGATCGTTCCAGACCGAGGGAATCCGCACCGATCCACCGGTGTCCGAGCCAATCGCCGCGGCCGCCAGCCCGAACGCCACCGAAGCCGCCGCCCCGGAAGACGATCCGCCCGCCACCGCTGCGTGGTCATTCACGCAAGGCGCGGTTTGCGTCACCGGGTTCAGACCCAACCCCGAAAAGGCCAGCTCCGACATATGGGTTTTGCCCAGACAGACAAGGCCAAGCGCCGTCGCGGTCCTGAGCACTTCGGCGTCCTGGCCCGGAATGCGCCCACGCAGCAGGTGCGACCCTGCCTCGGACACGGTGCCTGCCGTGTCGAAAAGATCCTTCCAACTGACCGGCACGCCATCCAAGGGCGACAGGCGCTGACCCGAGGCCGCGCGCACTTTGGCAGCCTCAGCCTCGGCCAAGGCGCGCTGCGGGGTCAGACGGGCATAGATGCGCGGCCCCAAGGGGTGGGCCCTGATCGCCGTCAGGAAATATTGGGTCAACTCGACGGGATCAATCGTACCTGCGGCGATGCCCCGGCCAAGTTCGGCTGCGCTCATCTGCGAATAATCGGTCATTACGGCCCCTCGTGTTTTGCCCTGACGGTAGCGGCAGCGGGGCGCATGGACAATCCCGATAAGGGGCGCATATTGCCACTCATGGAGAACGATCTGATCATCATCGGCGGCGGTCTGAACGGCCCCGCGCTTGCGCTGGCCGCCGCCAAGGCGGGTCTGAAAAGCACCGTCATCGACGCCCTGCCCGTCGCCACCCGCGAGGCAGGCGAATTCGATGGCCGCTCTTACGCTTTGGCGCTGTCGTCGCAGCGGATGCTGGCCGCGCTAGGACTGTGGAACGAGCTGGCGGATAACGCGCAACCGATGCAGGAAATCAAGGTTTCGGACGGGCGCGTCGGGGATGCCAAGGTGTTTCTCGGGCTGCACTTCGACAGCGCCGAGATCGAAGACGGCCCGATGGGCTATATGGTCGAGGACCGCTATCTTCGCCGCGCATTGCTGGCGGCCATGCAGGCCAATGACAAGATCACTCACCTGTCCGGTGAAACCGTTATCTCTCAGGAGGTTGACGCATATGGGGCGCGCGTTTCCCTAGCCTCGGGGGGCACCCTGTCCGGGCGCCTTCTGGTCGGCGCCGATGGCCGGAAAAGCGGCACCTGCGCACGTGCCGGGATCAAGCGCACCGGGTGGAGCTATGGTCAGACGGCACTGGTCTGCGCCATCGCCCATGAAAAACCCCACCACGGCATTGCGCATCAGTTGTTTCTGCCGCCCGGGCCTTTGGCGATCCTGCCTTTGACGGGCAATCGCAGTTCCATCGTCTGGAGTGAGAAAGACGCCCAGGCCCGCGCGATCAACGCCCTGCCCGAAGCGCAATATCTGGATGTCCTGCGCCCGCGCTTTGGCGATTTTCTGGGCGAGATCAGCCTTGCCGGAGGGCGCTACACCTATCCGCTGAACCTGACGCTGGCGAACGCCTTTGTGGCGGATCGCGTGGCGCTGGTGGGCGATGCGGCGCATGGGATGCATCCGATTGCCGGTCAGGGGTTGAACGCAGGGCTACGCGATGTGGCGGCGCTGGCCCATGTCATCACCCACGCGGTGCGGCGCGGCGAAGATTTCGCCAGCCCGCAGGTTCTGGCCCGCTACCAAAGCTGGCGGCGCTGGGACACGGCCTCGCTTGCGGCGGCGACCGATGTGTTCAACAGGCTTTTTTCCAACGACAACCCTTTGCTGCGCATGGGCCGCGATCTTGGTATGGCGCTGGTCAACGCCGCCCCCGGCCTGCGCCGCGATTTCATCCGCGAGGCGGCCGGTCTGACCGGAGAGCTTCCGGACCTGATGCGGAGTTAAGCCCCCTTCCCCCCTTCTGACCGGCGTGCCAAAAAGGCGCGAGTTGGATTTGGGAGGGGCAAAATGACCCAGAAATGTGCAATCGTCACCGGCGCCGCGCGCGGCATCGGCTTGGCCACGGCGGACCTGTTCCTTGAGATGGGATGGAAAGTCGCCATGGTCGACCGGGACCGCGAAGAACTGCTGAAAGTCGCGACAGAGCGCAAGGATGTGCTGGCCATCGTGCGGGATGTCTCGATCCCCGCGGACGTCGAACACATGGTCGCGGAAACCAAGGGCTGGGCCGGGCGGATCGACGCGTTGATAAACAACGCAGGCGTGGCGGAATTCGGACCGATTGGCGACTGCACCTTTCAGATGTGGCGCCGGGTCATGGAGACCAACCTTGACGGCGTCTTCCTGTGCTCGCAAGCCTGCACCGAGGCGCTGAAGGAAACTAGGGGTTCGATCGTCAATATCGCCTCGATCTCAGGGCTGCGCGCATCGACGTTGCGGGTGGCCTATGGCACCTCCAAGGCGGCGGTGATCCAGATGACCAAGCAATACGCGGCCGAACTGGGCGAATTCGGCATCCGCGTGAACTGCGTGGCGCCGGGGCCGGTGCGGACCAAACTGGCGATGGCGGTCCACTCGCAGGAAATCATCGACGCCTATCATGACGCCATCCCGCTGAACCGCTATGGCAGCGAACGCGAACTGGCCGAAGTGATCACCTTTCTTGCGTCGGACAAGGCGTCTTATGTCACAGGGCAAGTGATCGCAGCCGATGGCGGCTTTGAATCGACAGGCGTCGGCCTGCCAGCCCTGCGCAAGTAACGCATAACGCAAACGCCGCGCCCAGTTTCCCGGACGCGGCGTTTTTTTATGATTGGCGGGGACTAACCGCACTCAAGGCATCACTTGATGCGCTGACCATTGGCCAGAACGTGGCCCTGAGCGTTAACTTCGATGGTCGAGGTCGCCGTATCCGGCGCCGAACCCGGAACGGTGAACATCGACAGCATCATCCGCGCGCCCATGGCGTCCTGTTCGGTGATAAAGCCCATCTGGATCACCTTGTCGATCAGCCCGTTTGCTCCGGACACAGACAGGTTCAGCTTGCCCTCGGGACGCGGCATGCCGTCAAAGCTTTGAAGGTCGGAATTGTCGAAAGTAAATGCACCATCACCAGTGATCTTGCCGCCTGCGGCCTCGACGAGGAGGCTGTTCAGGGTCACTGCATTCAGTTCACCGGGGAGTTGTTCGCCAGATTCGACCTGAAGCATAGCCTCCTGGTCCATCAGGTTGACGAAAGGCGTCACCTTGGCCGTCAGATCCGCCGAAATCGTTGCCGGATCGCGCGGCAGTACAGCGCCCGGATCAAAGATGTTCCACAGCATTTCCGACGTCTTGAACCCGGCAAGCGTCATGCCCATCGAAGCATCCTGCGGCTCCTCCGAAGGTTTCAGCGGTACGGCAAAGCGAAACGATGTTTCCGCCATCTCGGCGTTGATCGGCAGAGGGATCGCCGGGCCAGCGATGGCCAGAACCATGTCGGTATTGCCGATTTCATAGCTCAGCTCTTCGCCCGAAACACCGAATTTGATGTGCCCCGAAGAAGTGCTCATCGTCCCATTCGTGGTGCCGTTTTCTGTCGCTGAGAATTCAACCTTGCTGCCGGAATGCGAAAGCTCGCCCGCGGTGGTCAGACCCGCTTCGAAGACTTTGGTCGGATCGGAATAATCCATGCCTTCGGGAAGCACGCTTTCGGAAGTCATCTCAACGCCGGACATCTTGACGTTGAATACGCCCCCGTCACTGCTTTCCGGATCGTTAAAGGCTGCATCGATGGTCAGATCGGTCGACGACATATTTTGCGACAAACTGCGCAAACCGCCCCGCAGGACACTATTGGTAGACCCTTCGAGTCCTGCAATGGTCATGGCAACACGTGCCATGTCGCGGGTGATCACATCCCCTTCGACGACCAGCTTGGACAAGACCATGCCGAGCGAATTCGCTGTGTAGGTATAGGTCATGTTCTCGGGCGCCCCCGAGACGATCATCTCAAGACCGTCGTGGGTGTAATCGAGGACCATATCCAGTTCGTCGCCTTCGATTTCCGAGGTAATGGCGATCGGCATCGTGGTCGGGAAACTCACGGACACCGTGCCGTCGCCGCGATCGGTCAGCGAAATCTGGTCCATGCCGAAGGTCACTGCGCCGTCGCTCTCGGGGATCGGCATCCCGATCACCACGTCGGACACTGTTAGCGTATCGCCGGACATTGCCTCGGTCCCGTCCACGGAATAGCCGAAGCCTTGCATATAGGTCCCAAGATCATCCCAGACCTGCTGGGGAGACACGTCTGCGAGCGCCGGGCCTGCCATGGCGCAAAAGGCCAGAGCCGAGACGGTTGTAAGTTGTTTCATGAATATCCTCATCGATAGCAACGAAATGTCTGCCTCAGTTTCTGCCCGCACGGCAACTGGGTCAAGGGACTGGATTCCATACTATGTACGCTTTACCTACAATGCGAGGGATCGCCGCGTCAGAAAGGGGCAAACCATGGATTTAGCTGGAAAAACTGTGTTGATTACAGGGGCAAGCCGGGGCATCGGCGCCGAGGCTGCGCGGATTTTCGCGGGTGCCGGGGCGAAAGTGGCGCTTGTCGCCCGCGGAGCCGATGCGATTGCGGAAATTGCCGGGGACATCGGCGCGCAGGCCGTGGCCATTCCCTGCGACATCGCCCGCTATTGGGAGATGGAGCAGGCCGTTGCAAATTGCATCAAGGCGCATGGATCGCTGGACATTCTCATCAACAACGCCGGGGTGATCGAACCGATTTCCCATATGGCCGAAGCTGACCCGGTTTCATGGGGTGAGGTGATCGACATCAATCTCAAAGGTGTCTTTCACGGCATGCGTGCCGCGCTTCCGGTGATGCTGGCGCAGGGCGGCGGGTCGATCCTGACGATTGGCTCGGGCGCGGCGCATGGCCCGGTCGAAGGCTGGTCGCATTATTGCAGCTCCAAAGCGGGGGCGCTGATGCTGACCAGGATGGCAGACAAGGAATACCGCGATCAGGGGATCCGCGCGATTTCCCTCTCGCCCGGCACCGTGGCGACCCAGATGCAGCGCGAGATCAAAGCCTCGGGGATCAATCCTGTGTCGCAGCTGGACTGGTCCGACCATGTGCCGCCCGAATGGCCCGCCAAAGCGCTGCTTTGGATGTGCGGTGCCGAGGCCGATGGCTATCTGGGCGACGAAGTTTCGCTGCGCGACGAAGGCATTCGGGCCAAGGTGGGTCTGGCGTGATTGAACTGACCAAGCAAGACGGCGGTCTGTGGATCGCCACGATCAACCGCCCCGAAAAGGCAAACTCTCTGACGCCGCAGATGCTCGAGGCACTCTGCGTGATCGCCGAGGACGCCCGCGAAGCGCGCGGGCTGGTGCTGACCGGTACGGGCAAGGTGTTTTCGGCGGGGGCCGATCTTGGGGCAGCCCGCGCCGGTTTGGCCACCTCACCGCTTTGGGAACGGCTGTCCGGTGCGATCGCGCGCCTTCCCGGCATCACCATATGCGCGCTCAACGGCACGGTGGCCGGTGGGGCTATGGGGATGTTTCTGGCCTGCGATCTGCGGATTTCTGCGCCAGAGGCCAAAATCTTTTACCCGGTGATGAAGCTGGGTTTTCTGCCGCAGCCGTCAGACCCGAAAAGGCTGGCTGCACTGGTCGGCACCAGCCGCGCCAAACGCATCCTGATGGCTGGAGAAAAGATCACCGTGCAGGAGGCTCAGACCTGGGGCTTGATTGACCGCGTGACCGACGGCGACCTGCTGGACGCCGCGCAGGAGCTGGCAGCGGACACCCTTGGCGCGAGCGCCGAACATGCTGCCGCGATCAAAAGGTTGATTGGCTAACCGGGTCGTAGTGGCGGGGAATGTCCCGCCCTACTCCTGACCAGACAGCTTGGCCAGCACGGTTTCCGGCGTGACCCGGCCAAGCGGCTGGCCATTTTCGACCACCAAAAGCGCCCCGTTGCCCAGCAGCGGAATCAAGTCGCGGATCGGCGTTTCGGCTTCGACTGTCGCGCCGCCCGCACCCGGTTCCATCACGTCGCGCGCCGTCAACACCCCGAGCGGATTCATATTGGCAACGAAATCGGCGACATATTCAGACGCCGGATTCGAAAAGATGTCACGCGGGGTGCCAAGTTGCACGATGCGTCCACCCTCCATGATGGCAATCCGGTTGCCGATCTTGAAGGCTTCGTCCAGATCATGGGATACAAAGATAATCGTGCGTTTCAGATCGCGCTGAAGATCCAGCAGTTCGTCCTGAAGGCGCGAACGGATCAGTGGATCAAGCGCGGAAAACGGCTCGTCCATGAGCAGGATCGGCGCATCGGTGGCAAAGGCGCGGGCAAGGCCGACGCGCTGCTGCATACCGCCCGAAAGCTCGCCAACTTTCCTTTCGCCCCAGCCCTCCAGTCCGACAAGACCCAACTGGCGTGCCACGGCGCTGCGGCGCTTGTCGACCGGCATGCCCGCCAGTTCCAACCCAAAGCCAACATTCTCGGCCACGGTCCGCCAAGGAAGCAGGCCGAATTGCTGAAAGACCATGCCGATGCGCGACTGCCGCAGCTTGCGCAACTGCGCCGAACCGCAATTGGTCACGTCCACCATCCGGCTGCCGTCGTTCACCGAAACCGAGCCGCGCACCACCGGGTTCAACCCGTTGACCGCGCGCAACAGCGTGGACTTGCCCGAACCGGACAGGCCCATGAGAACCAGAATTTCGCCCTCTTGCACCTCGAGCGAGCAATCGTGCACACCAAGCACCTGACCCGTGGCTTTCTGGATTTCCGGGCGGTCCTGCCCCTTGTCCGCCAAAGGCAGCGCCTTCTCCGGCGTGTCGCCGAAAATGATCGAGACATTGTCGAAGATTACAGCGCTCATTTGTCCCCCCAGCGCAGGGCGCGGTCCAGCATGATCGCGACGACGACAATGATCAGCCCCGCCTCGAACCCAAGCCCGGTATCGACGCGGTTCAGTGCCCGCACCACCGGGACGCCAAGACCATCGGCCCCAACCAGCGCAGCAATCACCACCATCGACAGCGACAGCATGATCGTCTGGTTCAGCCCTGCCATGATCTGCGGCAGCGCCGAAGGCAGCTCAACCTTCCACAGCTTTTGACTGGGCGTGGCCCCAAACGCGTCTGCGGCCTCGATCAGGGCCGTGGGCGTCGAGGAAATGCCAAGATGCGTCAGGCGGATCGGCGCGGGCACTACAAAGATCACCGTCGCGATCAGCCCCGGCACCATGCCGATGCCGAAAAAGACAATCGCCGGGATCAGGTAGACGAAGGTTGGCAAGGTCTGCATCAAGTCCAGAACCGGGCGCATCCAGGCGTAAAGCTTGGGCCGGTGCGCAACGGCGATGCCGATAGGCACTCCAATCCCCATGCAGACCACGCAGGCCGACAGAACCAGAGTGAGGCTTTCCGTGGTCTCTTCCCAATAGCCCTGATTGAGAATGAACAGAAAGCCGACGACGACCAGCGCGGGCACCTGCCAGCGGCGGTGCAGCGCCCAGGTCGCCAAAGCAAAGACCGCGATCACCACCAGCGGGTGCGGCGTTTGCAAGACCCACAAAATGCCGTCGATCAATGCCTCCATCGCAATGGCCATGCCGTCGAACACAAAGGCACCATGCTTTTGCAGCCAATCGAACATCGCCTCGGCAGCGTCGCCAATCGGAATTTTATGGTCGGTCAGCCAGTCCACCTGTCATCCTCGCATTGTTTTGATGAGCATGAGGGGTTTGCCGCCGATTGTGAAGCGGGTTTCAAGTAAGGCCGTTGCCGACATGGACCTACGGTGAGACTGTTGAGCCGAAAAGCAGGGAGACCGAACATGTCCGAGATCGTATTTTACACCAATCCCATGTCGCGTGGACGTATCGCGCGTTGGATGTTGGAGGAAGTCGGGGCGCCCTATCGCACGGTTGTACTGGAGTATGGGGCAGACATGAAATCGCCCGAGTATCTGGCGATAAATCCGATGGGAAAGGTTCCGACAATTGTGCATGGCGATGCGGTCGTCACCGAATGCGCTGCGATCTGCGCCTATCTGGCCGACGCCTTTCCCGAGGCCGGGATGGCACCACCGCCCACATCCCCGGAGCGCGGCGCTTATTACAGGTGGATGTTTTTTGGCGCAGGCCCTTTGGAAACAGCGGTGGTTACAAAGTCCTTTGGCTTCGACGTCCCGGACGATCCGCAGGCCAGACGCCGGGCCGGTTGGGGCAATTTCGACACGACCGTCTCGACCCTTGGCGGGCTGTTGTCCGACGGTCGAAGCTATCTTTTGGGGGACTCGTTTTCGGCGCTGGATGTTTATCTGGGCTCGCAGATCGCATGGGGCGTGCAGTTCGGAACCCTGCCTGCCCTGCCCGGCTTTGAGGAATACGCTGCGCGGATCATCGCCCGCCCAGCCGCAATACGCGCGCTGGAACTGGATGACCCTAAGTCCAGCTAAGACATCAAAGATCAAGGAAGTCGGCGGCAATACTGTTCAGCGCGGATGAATGCCTTTTCCGCTTGTCCCGAAGAACGGCGAGCCAATCCTGATGGAGCTGGCCCGCCGAAACGTCAGATGGGATCAGCCCTCGAGCGCGCCCATCACGGCAGCTTTGGCATCGCCGCCATCTTTGGTGGTCACGCCTTCAAGCCAGCCATCAAGTACGCCGGTGTTGGCCTTGAGCCATGTCTTGGCCGCATCCTGAGGGTCTTCGCCGTCATCAAGGATCGCGCCCATGATCTCGTTCTCCATGGCAAGGCTGAACTCGAGATTGTTCAGCAGCACGCCGACATTCGTGCACTCTGCCACATAGCCCGCACGGGTGTTGGTATAGACCGTCGCACCGCCCAGATTGGGACCGAAATAATCGTCGCCCCCGGTCAGGTACGTCAGATCGTAGTTGGCGTTCATCGGGTGCGGCTCCCATGCAAGGAAGACTACCGGTTCGTCGCGGCCATCGGCGCGGCCAACCTGCGCCAGCATCCCTTGCTCCGAAGATTCCTTGACCTCGAATCCCTTGAGGCCAAAAGCGTCAGCGTCGATCATGTCGATGATCAGGCGGTTGCCGTCGTTACCGGGTTCGATGCCATAGATGGTCTGGTCCAGCGCGTCGCCATGCTCGGCGATCTTGCTGAAATCGGTGATCCCCAGCGCCGCGCCTGCGGCATTGGTGGCCAGCGTGTACTTGGCCCCTTCAAGATTGGCGCGCACGGTGTCGACGGTGCCAGCCTCGCGGTAGGGCGCAATGTCGGCCTCCATCGTCGGCATCCAGTTGCCAAGGAAGACGTCGATATCGCCCTTGGCCATCGAGGTATAGGTCACCGGCACGGACAGCACCTTGATGTCGGTCTCATAGCCCAGCGCGTCCAGAACAACGGTGGTGGCCGCTGTCGTCGCTGTGATATCTGTCCAGCCCACGTCCGAAAAAGTGACTTCGTCGCAATTTGCATAGGCCGACGTGGCGATAGTCAGCGCAAGCGCTGACGTGGTGAAACGGATCATAAGAGTCTCCCTGTTTTTTTGATTTACGCGCATTAGAACGCCTAAACAGGTCACTTTGCAACCGGAACGCCGCACCGCGCCGCGCTTGCCCTCTCGCTCACAGTCAAAGCCTGTGCCATCATGCCCGAAACATCGCAAAAGGAGAGCAGCCATGGCCGATCTGGAGCAGCGTATCGCGCAGGGGCGCGGGGATGTGACGGCCGATATTGTTCTGCGCGGCGGGCGTCTGCTCGACCTGATCACCGGCGACTTGCTTGAGGGCGATGTGGCGATCTGCGGCGATACTATCGTCGGCACGCTGGACAGCTATGACGGAGCCGAAGTCATCGACGTCACGGGCCTAATCCTCGTGCCGGGATTCATCGACACCCATTTGCATATCGAAAGCTCGCTGGTCACTCCGTTCGAATTCGACCGCTGCGTAACCCCGCGCGGCGTGACCACCGCCATCTGTGATCCGCACGAAATCGCCAATGTGATCGGCGGCAAGGGGATCCTCTATTTTCAAGAGGCCTCGCGCCACACGTTGATGGACATCAAGGTGCAGCTGTCGTCCTGCGTGCCTTCAACCCACATGGAAACCGCAGGCGCCGAACTGCCCGCCGCCGATCTTGAGGCCTTGATGGGCCATCCGTCCGGGCTGGGGCTGGCAGAGTTCATGAATTACCCCGGCGTGATCCACCGCGATCCCGGCTGCATGGAGAAATTGGCGCTGTTCGAGGGCGGTCACATCGACGGCCATTGCCCACTGTTGTCGGGGCGCGATCTGAATGCCTATGTCGCCGCGGGCATCCGTACGGAACATGAGGCGACCTCGCCCGAAGAGGCCTTGGAAAAACTGCGCAAGGGGATGCGGGTGCTGATCCGCGAAGGCTCGGTCTCCAAGGATATGCATGCGCTGCGGCCGCTGCTGGATGACCGGACCAGCCCCTACATGTGCCTGTGCACCGACGACCGGAACCCGCTGGATATCGGCGAATACGGCCATCTGGATTACATGATCCGCGAGATGATCCGCCTTGGCACATCGCCGTTGGCGGCCTACCGCGCCGCGACGCTTTCGGCGGCCGAAGCCTTTGGCCTCAAGGATCGCGGAATGATTGCGCCGGGCAAGCGGGCGGATATTGTCGCGGTGGACAGCCTTGAGGGGTGCAACGCTCAACTGGTGCTGGCAGGCGGTGTGCAAGTCAGCGATGCAGCCTTTGCCGCGCGCGGATTTGTCGAGCCCGTAGGGCGGGGCTCGGTCATCGCACCCAGGCTTTCGGGGGCCAATTTCCGGACGACGGGCAACCGTGTGGATACGGATGTGATTGGCATACGTGAAGGGCAGATCCTCACCGATCACCTGCATGAAGACATCCCGATTGAGGACGGCGACAAACGCCCGGATGCGGCGCGCGATCTGGTGCGCATCGCCGTGGTCGAGCGGCACGGTAAGAACGGCAATATCGCCTGCGGCTTCGTAAGAGGTTTTGGGCTGAAGGCCGGGGCCATCGCCTCGACCGTCTGCCACGACCATCACAACATTGCCTGCGTAGGAATGGACTATGACGACATGGCCTTGGCCGCCAACCGTCTGGGCGAAGTCGAGGGCGGCTTTGTCGTGGCGCAAGGCGGAAAGGTGCTGGCTGAACTGGCCCTGCCAGTGGCCGGGCTGATGTCGCTGGAACCATTCGAGGTGGTGCGCGACAAACTGGTTAATTTGCGCGAAGCGGCCAAATCACTTGGCGTGACGTTGGAAGAACCGTTCCTGCAACTGGCCTTCCTTGCCCTGCCTGTCATCCCGGCGCTGAAGATTACCGACCGGGGCATGGTCGATGTGGTGACGTTCGAAATCATCTCCTGAGGACTGCGCCCATGTTACGGCCAGGACGCCTCCGGCGGGGGTATTTTTGACAAGATGAAGAATTGGGGGCGGGGACATCACCCCGCCCTGTCTCAAGCCTCAGAGGCGCGCCAAAAGCGCTGCCGTGGGCCAGGCATCGGCAGGCAGGCCCAGTTCCTTTTGCACCTCGCGAACCGCGTTGCGGGTGCCCGAGCCGAGAATGCCGTCAATCTCGCCCACATCAAAGCCGCGTACGGTCAGCTTTCGTTGCAGTTGCTTCATCTGTTCGCCCGCCAGACCCGGTTCGGGATTGCCGGCGTCATAGACCGGCGCACCTTCAAGGCGCGTGGCGAAATAGCCTGCGGTCAGGACGTAGGTAAAGCTCTGGTTCCACTCAAAGTAGACGCGGAAGTTGGGATAGGCGATAAACTTTGGCCCATTGCGCCCCTGCGGCAGGATGATCGAGGCAGGCAGACGCCCGTCGTCCAACTGGCCGTCCCGGGCTCGCACGCCAAGTTGTTCCCATTCGGCCACCGTTTTTTGGGTCTGCAATCCAGTCTGATACCAGTCGAAATCCTCAGGCAGGCGAATTTCCTGCAACCATGGTTCACCATGGCGCCATCCGAGGTGCGACAGCATCTTGGCCCCGGACATAAGCGCATCGGGCGCCGAGGTTTTCAGCATGACATGCCCGTCGCCGTCACCGTCGACACCGTTTTCAAGGATATCCTTGGGCAGCATCTGCACCATGCCGATTTCCCCGGCCCAGGCGCCGGTGGTGGTGGCCGGGTCAAAATCGCCGTGTTCATAAAGCGAAAGCGCGGCAAAAATCTGCGGACGAAAAATCTCGGGGCGGCGGCAATCGTGCGCCAGGGTGACGAGCGCGTTCAAAGTGTTGAAATCGCCCTGAAACGCGCCGTAATCCGTTTCAAAGGCCCAAAAAGCCAACAACACGCCGCGTGCGATACCATATTCCCGCTCGATCCGGTCAAAGACGGCGTCATAGCGCTCGGACATTTGCCGCCCTTTATCAAGACGGTTCTGGCTGATCAGCTTGCGCGAAAAGGTGATAAAGGGATCCTGAAAGATGCCTTGCCGCCCATCTGCCTTGAGCACATCCTGCGCTTGCCGCGCCGAGCCAAGAAACTGCCGCGCGGTCGATTCGCCATGCCCCTGCGCAACGGCCTCTTGAACCAAGCCATTGACAAAGCCCGAGAAACTTCCGCCACAGGGCACCTCTTGCGCCTGCACGGCGCCTGCCGCGGCCATCGCCGAGACCAAGCTGATTACCCGCATGTTACCTCCGATCCTTATGTTCGCGCTCACAGTAGCAGCCGCATATGCGGCGACAAGCTGGACATTAAGCGAAACCTCGCCCATGTTCACATTTCGTTCACGCACGTTACTGTTTCGTTAATTGTTTCTTCAGAGTTTTGATCACATGCTGACGCCACGCGAAACCAAGACTTTTTTAGAAGGCCTTGGGAAACAGGGGAGATTGAAGATGGTGCTGATTGTTGAAAGCAATCCAGCCCTTGCCTCGCTTTGGAAACGACATCTCGAGCGTATGGGTTGCCAGGTTCGGGTCGCCGAAGACGAAGATCGCGCTCTTGGACTACTGCGCGAAGTTGAATTTAGCGTTATTATTCTTGATCTTGTATTGGAAAAGGGCAGCGCGCTGTCGGTATCGGACTTTGCCAACTATCGCCAGCCCGAGGCTCGGGTGATCATCGTTACCAACACGAGCTTTTTCTCGGACGGGTCGATTTTCAGGCACTGCGCCAATGCCTGTGCCTTTGTGACCAGCGCGACGGCGCCGGATGACCTTGCCGCGATGGTCGAACATTACTCGGCGATGCGCGCCTAGGCTGCTTTCAAACCGTCACGCCCATGCGGCGCGCCGAAATCCGGCTCTGGCCCGATCGGAATGATCCGATACGGGTTAATGCTTTCGTGGCTATAGTGATAGTGCCGCACGATATGATCAAAATTCACCGTTTCGGCGACGCCCGGCCACTGATACAACTCGCGCAAGTACCCCCAAAGGTTGGGGTAATCGATGATACGCGCGCGGTTGCATTTGAAATGTCCGTGGTAAACCTTGTCAAAGCGGATCAGCGTGGTGAACAGACGCCAGTCGGCTTCGGTCAAACGCGCGCCCATCAGGTAACGACGCGACGCAAGCCGTTCTTCCAGCCAGTCCAGCGTGTCGAACAGCGGATGGACGGCGGCATCATAGGCTTCTTGCGTGGTGGCAAAGCCGCTTTTGTAAACGCCGTTGTTCAAGGTGTCGTAAATGCGGTCGTTCACAGGCCCGATCTCTTGGCGCAACGCCTCGGGCCAGTAGTCATCGCGATTGCCCGTCAGATCGTCGAAGGCCGAATTCAGCATGCGAATGATCTCGGCGCTTTCGTTTGACACGATCGTCTCACGCTTTTTGTCCCAGAGAACCGGCACGGTGACACGCCCCGTCACCTTGGGATCGGCCTTGATGTAGAGATCGCGGAGGAATGCCTGCCCGTACAACCGATCCCCGGTAGCGCCGTGGTCGTCACGCTCAAAGGTCCAGCCATCGTCCAGCATGTCCGGATGGACGGCGCTGACCTCGATCATATCTTCCAAGCCCTTGAGCTTCCGGAAGATCAGCGCGCGATGTGCCCAGGGACAGGCATAGCTGACGTATAGATGATAACGCCCGGCCTCGGCCTCAAATCCGCCCTCACCCGAAGGACCGGCCGACCCGTCCTTGGTTATCCAGTTGCGGAACGTCGAGGTCGCGCGTTTGAAGGCCCCGCCTTTGCTGAGGTCTGCAAGTGGCTGTTCATGCCATTCACCGTCAATAAGCTGACCCATGTCCTGTCTCCTTTTGCGATTACCTGTTCAGCTAACGCTTTGGGAGGCAGTTACAAAGGCCGCATGGCGCGCAAGCCTTGCGCAGATCCGCACAGTCCGCGCCTATCGGTTCATGAAGCTCTTGAAAATCCACAGCAAAAGCATCGCGCCAAGGATCGCTCCGACCAGTCCGGCAAAAAACCCCGTCAGCGCCAGCAGGAACCGCAGGATCAATCCGCCGATCAGCGCGCCACCGATGCCGACCCCGATGGTTTCAAGCGTGCCAAGCCGCAGGTTCATGAACCGCGTCGCCAGAAAACCGGCCGCGGCCCCGACGATGATAAGCCAGATAATTCCCATGGATCTAAATCCTTATTTCCGCCAATGCGTTGGAACAATAATCAGTGCGCCGATTGATGAAGCGATCGCGTTCAGCCCAGGCGATCCAAAGCCAAACCCGAACATCAACCGTACGAAATAGGCCAGAAAGGCGCCGCCGATACAGATGATGATGCTCTGCAAGATCCCGTTGTGGGTAAAGTTGGAACGCTCAGAGGCATAGCCAACAATTCCCGCAATGATCACGGTGCCCATGAGGGTCGGAAACATGGTTCAGCCTCCCAGCCTTGTGCCTTTGGGAACCGGATGCCCCCGCAGAAAAGTCTCGCTATCCTGTGCGCCTTTCCCGGCGCGCTGCGCCCGCGTAACCTGCACCGCGCCAGAACCGCAGGCAATGGTGAAAGCGTCGTCCAGCGCCGTGCCCGGGGTGCCCTGCCCTGCCGCAACGCTTGCGCCCAAAAGCTTCAGGCGCGCCTCGCCGTGCAGTGTCCAAGCCCCCGGGAAGGGCGACAGCCCGCGGATCTGGCGGCTGACCTGGTCGGCGGGGCGTGTCCAGTCGACTGCCGCCTCTGACTTGTCGATCTTGGCGGCATAGGTCACGCCTTCTTCGGGCTGCACCTCTGGCTCCAACGCGTCCAGCCGCGCCAGAGCCTGCACAATCAACCCCGCCCCCAAGGCGCTCAGCCGGTCATGCAAGGCGCCTGTCGTCTCTTCCTCGCCAATCATGATGGCTTCGCGCAGCAGGACAGGCCCGGTATCCAACCCGGCCTCCATCAGCATGATGCAGACGCCGGTTTCAGCATCTCCGGCCATGATCGCCCGATGAATCGGTGCCGCCCCGCGCCAGCGCGGCAACAAGGATGCGTGAATATTCAGGCACCCGCGCGCAGGCGCTTCCAGAACGGCCTTTGGCAGGATCAGGCCATAGGCCACCACAACCGCGACATCGGCGCCAAGCGCGGCAAACTCGTCCTGCGCAACCTTGTCTTTCAACGACACAGGGTGGCGCACCGGCAGGCCCAACACTTCGGCCCGCGCCTGAACAGCTGTCGGCCGATCTTTTTTTCCCCGACCAGCAGGGCGCGGCGGCTGGCAATAGACGCAGGCCACGTCGTGCCCTGCGTCGATCAGCGCGTCCAGAACCGGCACCGAAAACTCGGGGCTACCCATGAATACAACCCGCATCTTCACCGATCCCCTGTCTTCATGTTGTTTCAATTGCCTTGGCGCTTGGGGTTTGCCCCCAACGCCTTCGGACACCTAACTGGCTACCGCTGAAATTTCCGCGACTTTTTCACCAGCATATCGCGCTTCATCTTGCTTAGATGGTCGACGTAGAGCTTGCCGTCCAGATGATCGATCTGATGCTGCACCGAGGTGGCCCAGAGCCCGACAAAATCGCGCTCTACACTCTCGCCAGTCTCGTCCATGAACCGCACCGTGACAGCCCGAGGCCGCTTGATCACCGCCGAGACACCGGGCAGATTTGGGCTTGCTTCTTCGTGTTCGCGCAACTGCACCGAGGCATGCAGCACCTCCGGGTTCGCCATGCGCACGGCCTGTCCCCGCTCTTGCGAAGCATCCACCACCGCAAGCCGCAGCCCGACGCCAATTTGGGGCGCGCCAAGTCCGACGCCGGGCATCGCTTCCATCGTATCGATCATGTCCTGCCAGATCTCGCGGATCTCATCGGTGATCGCGTCCACTGGCATGGCAGGTCTGTGCAACCGTTTGTCCGAATAAGGAATGCAGGTTCGTACCACCATCACAGCGCCTCGTATTCGACCAGGATCGCGGCCCGCGCCTCGGGGCTCAACCTGTCGAAATGCATTAGCCCGTCGAGATGATCCAGTTCGTGCTGCGCGATGATCGCAGCCGCACCCGTCAGCGACATCGTGCACAAGGTTCCGGTCAGGTCAGTGTATTCCAAGGTGATCTCGGCGTGCCGCGCCACCTGCGCTTCGACGCCGGGCATCGACAGGCAGCCTTCGCCGCCCGTCACACGGTCATCTGTTGCCTTGGTGATGCGCGGATTCAGGCAGGCAAGAGGCGTCATGTCCCCTTCCTTCCATCCGGCATCCATCACGAACAGGCGCGCCATCACGCCAACCTGCGGCGCTGCGAGACCGCGGCCCGGGGCGGTGTACATGGTTTCGAACATGTCGGTGACCAGGGTCTCGATCTCGGCCACATCCTGAACCGGCGCGCAGGTTTGGCTCAGCCGCGCGTCCGGCCATTTCAGAATCGCCAGAACGCTCACGTCCGCGCCATCTCGCGCTTGAGCTTTTGCATCTTGCGGGTGATCATCTGACGACGAAGCGGTTTGAGATAGTCGATGAACAGCTTGCCATCCAGATGGTCGATCTCGTGCTGCACGCAGGTCGCCCAAAGGCCGCCGAAGGCTTCTTTGCGCAGATTGCCGTCGCGATCCAGCCATTCAACTTCGACCTCGGAGGGGCGTTCCACGTCCGCGTATTGATCCGGGATCGACAGGCAGCCTTCCTCGTAGACATTCTTTTCATCTGACGAGGCAAGGATTTTGGGGTTGAACATCACCAAGGGGCGCGGCGTCTCATTCTCGCCCTTGACGCAGTCGAGCACGATCAGACGGTCAAGCACACCGATCTGCGGCGCGGCAAGGCCAATGCCCGGCGCGGCATACATGGTTTCCAGCATGTCATCTGCCAGCTTGCGCAGGTCGTCCGAAATATCGACTACCGGCGCGCAAAGCTTCTTCAGACGCGGATCGGGATGGATAAGAATAGGCCGTTTCATGCGATTGATTTAGGCGCTTGGTCAAAGAATCGCAACTCTGTGAATGATGTGACCCAACGCACCTTTATTGGCCGCTTTTCACCGCCGGAAAAATCCCTGTGCTCGGCCCGGTTCTTGACGGGTCCCCGGCCCATGCAGCGGGCAACGACGTAGGGGCACCCAAATACTGTGCTTTTCTCTCTTGAACCCCGCGCCGCTTCGTCCGACGAATAGGGCCATCACCAGCAGGAGATCACGCATGAGCCGCTTTGACGAAGAGATCAACCGTTTCGGAACCCACTCCTCGAAGTGGGACACGATGGAGGCCATTTACAATGTGCCTGCAGCGGATGGTCTGGCCATGTGGGTCGCGGATATGGATTTTCGTCCGCCGGCCTGTGTACAAAAAGCCGTCGAGAACATGGCCGATCACGGGCTTTATGGCTATTTCGGGGATGACCGCGCCTATCTGGAGTCGATCCAGTGGTGGATGCGCGAACGCCACGGCTGGAGCGTCGAGTCCAAGTGGATTTTCACCACACACGGGTTGGTGAACGGAACGGCGATGTGCGTCGATGCCTTTACCGCGCCGGGCGACGGCGTGGTTCTGTTCACTCCGGTCTATCACGCCTTTGCCCGGGTCATCAAAGCCGCCGGGCGCCAAGTGGTCGAATGCCCGCTTGTGCAGCGCGAAGGCCGTTATGAGATGGATTTTGACGCCTACGACACCTTGATGACGGGAAATGAGCGGATGCTGGTGCTTTGCTCGCCGCACAATCCCGGTGGGCGGGTCTGGAGCCGGGCCGAACTGAAAGGCGTGGCCGCATTCGCCAAACGGCACGATCTGATTCTTGTCTCCGACGAGATTCACCACGATCTGATCATGCCGGGCCATACGCATATCCCCATGGCGGTGATCGACGACGATGTGGCTGAGCGCCTGGTGATGATGACGGCGACCACCAAGACCTTCAACATCGCGGGTGGACATACCGGAAATGTCATCATTCCAGATGACGATCTGCGCGCGCGCTTTGCCACGAGGATGGCGGCGCTGGGTCTGTCACCGAATGCCTTTGGCTTGCACATGGCGACGGCAGCCTATTCGCCCGAAGGTGCGGCATGGGTCGATGAACTGGTGGTCTATCTGGACGGCAACCGCCGGCTGCTGGACGAAGCGATTGCCACGATCCCCGGTGTCGCCTCGATGCCGATGGAAGCGACCTATCTGGCATGGGTTGATTTTGCTGGCACCGGAATGACTCGCGAGGAATTCACCGGACGGGTCGAGCAAGATGCGCATATCGCCGCCAACCACGGACCGACTTTTGGCACAGGCGGCGAGACGTTTCTGCGGTTCAACTTTGCAACGCCCCGCGCCCGCGTCATCGAAGCCGGCGAGCGGTTGCAACGCGCCTTTGCCGACCTTCAATAACGGCTGCGGCGAGGGGCGCGCGTCCGCCGGGATAAGTGTGACAAGATCGGGGCCTGTCGGCGCTTGGTCTATTGCCGCGGCGGCCTTGGCTTGTAGACGGGCAGCCGCCAGCCAAAGGCGATGGACCCCGCACGCAGGGCAAAGGTCGTCGCCGCAGCGATGAGCGCGGCAAGGCTTGGGGCCAGAAAGGCGGCGTTGGCGATGGCAAGGGCCGCCGAACCGGCAAGCGCGCAGGTGACATAGAGTTCGCCCTGTTTCAGCACCAGTGGGACTTCGTTGGCGACCACATCGCGCATCAGCCCGCCGGCGCAGCCCGTAGTGATCCCCATGACAAGGATGATCGGGGCCGGATGCCCAAGGTTTTGCGATATCCCGGCGCCCGCTGCCACCGCGACGCCAAGGGCAGCCGCGTCAAGCCAGAGGATCGCCCGGTAGCGGCTTTCCAACAAATGCGCTGTGAAAAAGACCAGCGCCGCCGCTGTACAAGTCACTGCCAGATAGGCCGGGTCAGCGATCCAGATCGGGGTGCGGTCCAGCAGCAAATCGCGCAGGGTGCCGCCGCCAAGTCCCGTGAGGCTGGCAAGAAAGGCAAAGCCCACAATGTCCAACTGCGCCCGCGAGGCGACCAAAGCGCCGGTCAGAGCAAACACCAGAACCGAGGTGTAGTCGAGCAGGCTGAGCAGGGTCATGCCCCGGCTTTGCCCGGTTTGAACGGTTCCATTCCGGCGCGGGCAAGTTCATCCGCACGTTCGTTTTCCGGATGGCCCGCGTGGCCCTTGACCCATTCCCATGTCACTTGATGACGCGCCTGCGCTTCGTCCAGCCTCTGCCAAAGTTCGACGTTCTTGACCGGCTTTTTGTTCGAGGTCTTCCAGCCATTGCGTTTCCAGCCGTGAATCCAGCCGGTCACACCGTTTTTGACATAGGCACTGTCAGTCACCACTGTGATCACCGAAGGGCGCGAGAGGCTTTCCAGCGCGTGGATCGACGCCAAAAGCTCCATCCGGTTGTTGGTGGTCAGGGCCTCTCCGCCCTTCAATTCGCGCTCTTTGACAATTTTGTCGCCATCCATGGCGCGCAGCAGAGCGCCCCAGCCGCCCGGGCCGGGATTTCCAGAGCACGCTCCGTCGGTATATGCAAAAAGCTCAGCCATAGGCGGTGACCGATATCCAAGCCGCAAGGGCGCCGTCAAGGCCTCTATCCTCGCCGCGTTGAAATGGACCGGGGGTCAGGTCGACGTCGTTCAGAAGCAGGGTCAAGTCTGCCTCCGAGTAATATGTGTAGAGGCGGCCAAGCCTGTCACGCGTGCTGCCAGAGCCCTCCTTGACCGCGATGTGGAACCGCCCGCCGGGGCGCAGGATGCGGGCGATTTCAGCAAGATGGCGCGGCATGGCTTTGCGCGAGGCATGAAGCAAGGAAAAATTGGCCCAGACGGCGTCAAAGCTGTCCGCAGCGACGTCGGGAAGGTCATCAAAGCTGGCCTGCCGCGCTGAAACACCCGGACGAGCAGCGGTAATTTCGACCATCTTGGATGAGGCATCCCATGCTTCGGGGCACAGGCCCGCCTTGGCCATATGTCCGGCGGCAGCACCGGGGCCGCAGCCCAGATCAAGCACTTTGGCCCCTTGCGGCAAGCCTTCGATAAAGGCGCTGAGTGTGGCGTCCGGTGCGCCCGTGTCGGTGATCTGCGCGTAATCGTCAGCGCGCCGGTTGTAGACATCTATCGTGACTGGATCGCTCATGGCTTGCTTTCTCGGGATTTGGGGCGGTCCAAGACATGATCGCAGGTTCTGCGCAATCTCGCATCAATAGTCGCGACGGCTGCAGCTCAACCACTTTCAGGCTGGTTCGCGCAGCACCCGGGGGACTTTGAACTCGACATTTTCCTGCGCCGTCTCGACCAGTTCTACCGTCACATCGTACCGCGCGCGGAAAGCGTCGATGACTTCGTCGATCAACACTTCGGGCGCGCTGGCGCCTGCCGTGATGCCGACCGAGGCGATACCGTCCAACGCGCGCCAGTCGATCTCGGTGGCCCGCTGGACCAGTTGCGCATAGCTGCAGCCTTCTTTGCTGGCCACTTCGACCAGACGGCGGGAATTCGACGAATTCGGCGCCCCGACCACCAGCAGCGCATCGCAGCGCGGCGCGATGACCTTGACCGCCTCCTGGCGGTTGGTGGTGGCGTAGCAGATGTCTTCCTTATGCGGCCCGACGATCGCCGGAAACCGCGCCTTGAGTGCCGCGACGATCTCAACCGTATCATCGACGGACAGCGTGGTTTGGGTGACAAAGGCGAGCCTTTGCGGATCGCGAACCTCAACAAGCGCCACGTCAGCAGGCGTTTCGACTAGCAGGACCTCGCCTTCAGGCAGCTGGCCCATGGTGCCAATGGTCTCGGGGTGGCCAGCGTGGCCGATCATGATCATCTGAAGACCATTTTCGGAATGCCGCGCGGCTTCGATATGGACCTTTGAGACCAGCGGGCAGGTGGCATCGACATAGATCATCTCGCGCTGCGCCGCTGCCGCGGGGACGGATTTCGGCACCCCATGGGCGGAAAAGATCACCGGGCGGTCATCCGGGCATTCATCCAGTTCCTCGACAAAGACCGCCCCCTTGGCGCGCAGATCATCGACCACAAATTTGTTGTGCACGATCTCGTGCCGCACATAGACTGGCGCGCCCCATTTTTGCAGCGCCATTTCGACAATCTTGATGGCGCGGTCGACCCCGGCGCAAAATCCGCGCGGGGCAGCAAGATAAAGGGTCAGGGGCTGTAAAGTCATGGCGCGTCTCCTTGACTTGGAGGTAATGCCTGAGCGCGCGCAGGTCCAGCCCCGGATCACCGCGCTGTGACTTGCCTTCCGGCGCGGGAAGCATACCAGTCTGATGACCGCGAAACAGGGAGAGACCATGAGACATACAACCTTTGCGGTGCTTTTGGCCGCTGGCGGCATGACCGCTTTCGTCCCGGGCGAGATTCAGGCGCAGATGGCCACTGGGACGTCGCCGGGAATCCTGCCCTATTCGGATGCGAAGCGGGTCGCCAATGGCCAGCAGATCTATGATGCCAATTGCGCCGCTTGCCACGGAGCGGACTTGCAGGGCCAACCTGACTGGCGCGTGGCCGACCAAGATGGCTTTCTGCCAGCCCCGCCGCATGACGAAACCGGGCATACCTGGCACCATGACGACATACTGCTGTTCCGGATCGTTGCGTTGGGAACCGAAGCAGTGGTCGGTGGCTCGTACAAATCCAACATGATGGGATTTCAGGACATATTGACCGAAGATCAAGTGCTGGACGTTCTGGCCTATATCAAAAGCACATGGCCCGAGGATGTGATCGAGGTCCACAACGAGATCAACGCGCGGGCACAGATTTTCGGCCAATAACGCGATCAAGATGCAAGAAGACCGCCCATAAGGACGGCCTTCTTTTCTGTCGCTGTCGCAAGTAAATGCTGTCGGGCCATCGTCCCCACGGCAACCCGACGGCATTACTTGTTGGCGGCAACCTCGAAACTGCGTTCCATTGGCACGTCCCGCGGCGGGCGGCCAATGACATCGCGCAGCTCATCCAGTTCGATGAAATTGTCGGCTTGGCGACGCAGTTCATCGGCGATCATCGGAGGCTGACTACGGATGGTCGACACAACCGAAACGCGAACGCCCTGACGCTGAAGTGATTCGCACAAAGGCCGGAAATCACCGTCTCCAGAGAACAGGACAATATGGTCGACGCGCGGTGCGAGCTCCATCGCATCGACGGTAAGTTCGATGTCCATGTTGCCTTTGACCTTCCGGCGCCCTTGGCTGTCGGTGTATTCCTTGGCCGGTTTGGTGACCATGGTAAACCCGTTGTAATTCAGCCAATCCACCAGAGGCCGGATCGGAGAATATTCGTCATTCTCCAACAAAGCCGTGTAGTAGAAGGCTCTTACCATCTTGCCACGACGCGCGAACTCCTGACGCAGGAGCTTGTAGTCAATGTCAAATCCGAGTGCTTTGGCGGCTGCATACAGATTCGAGCCGTCGATGAACAGCGCGAGCCGTTCGTCTTTGTAAAACATAAAATGTCCTTCCGCAAAAATGGTCCGCTAGTATTCCGTGAGTGTAAAATCGGAAGCAGACCGGTTATTAAATTAAAGAAATTTGCTTTGTGTTCAAGGCTAATAGCACCCCCATAAGGATAGTATGACTCACACTTTAGCACAAAAAATCGTAATTGCGTTAGGCTCTAACCTCGGGTCAAGCAAAGGTGACCCTACGGAAACAATAGCGGCGGCACTGCCGGAATTGTTCAAGGCCGGGCTACAATTGCGCCGGGTGAGCCGGTTTTTCGCAACCCCTTGCTTTCCGGCGGGAATTGGCCCGGACTATGTCAATGCCTGCGCCATTCTGGAGGGCCCTGCAGACCCTGCCCAGATCTTGAAGATATTGCACAAAATCGAGGCGGATTTTGATAGGGAACGCAATATGCGGTGGGGCAGTCGGACATTGGACTTGGATCTCCTCGCTATCGGCGATCTTGCGCTGCCCGATAGGCGGACCTTCGCCCAATGGCACGATTTACCGCTCGATCAGCAAAGCACGACAACCCCGGATCAACTGATCTTGCCGCACCCGCGCCTGCACGAGCGCGCCTTTGTTCTGGTGCCCTTGTGCGATATCGCCCCGGACTGGACACATCCAGTTCTTGGCAAAACGGCAAGACAACTCTGCGCGGATCTGCCCAGCGATTTAAAGCGCGATGTCGTCGCTTTGTGATCAATTCCACCTTGTCAAGCGTTTTGGCACGGGTTAAACGACCATCTTCTGACGGCCCCAAGATATAGGAGCGCCAAATGGCCCGCGTTACAGTAGAAGATTGCGTCGACAAGGTTCCCAACCGGTTTGAACTGGTGATGCTTGCGGCACACCGTGCCCGCGAAATCTCCGCCGGAGCCGCGATCACCGTGGACCGCGACAACGACAAGAACCCCGTCGTGTCGCTGCGCGAAATCGCCGAGGAAACCCAGTCCGCTGATGAGCTGCGCGAGCGCCTGATCGAGTCGAACCAGACCCAGATCGAGGTCGACGAGCCTGAAGACGACGCCATGGCGTTGTTGATGGGCGCCGAGCAGGACAAGCCTCAGGAAGATGACATGTCCGAAGAAAAGCTTTTGCGCGCGCTCATGGAGGCGCAAGGTCAGGGCTGATAACCGGAAGGTTGTAGCGGAATGATCGCTGCCGAAGACCTCGTTGCCCTCGTCCGCAACTACAACCCAAAGACCAACGAAAAGCTGATCCTCGCGGCCTATGACTATGGCCGCGAGATGCACGAAGGCCAGTTCCGCAAGTCGGGCGAGCCCTACTTCACGCATCCAGTCGCCGTTGCCGCCATCCTGACCGAGCAACAGCTTGACGACGCTACCATCGTCACCGCTCTTTTGCACGACACGATCGAGGACACCCGTGCCTCGTACTCCGAAGTTGCGGAAAGGTTTGGCACCGATGTTGCCGAACTGGTTGATGGCGTGACCAAGCTGACCAACCTTCAGCTTTCCAGCAGCGAATCCAAACAGGCCGAGAATTTCCGCAAGCTGTTCATGGCGATGTCCAAGGACCTGCGGGTAATTTTGGTCAAACTGGCCGACCGCCTGCACAACATGCGCACGATCAAGGCCATGCGCGTCGAAAAGCAGGTGCAAAAGGCGCGCGAAACGATGGACATCTACGCCCCTCTCGCAGGTCGGATGGGTATGCAGTGGATGCGCGAGGAACTCGAAGATCTCGCGTTTCGCGTGCTCAATCCCGAAGGCCGCGCCAGCATCATCCGCCGCTTTGTCACGCTGCAAAAAGAAACCGGTGATGTGATCCATCGGATCACCTCTGACATGCGTTTTGAGCTGGAGCGCGCCGGGGTCGAGGCCGAAGTATTTGGCCGCGCCAAGAAACCCTATTCAATCTGGCGCAAGATGCAGGAAAAGAAGATCGGCTTTTCTCGCTTGTCTGACATCTATGGCTTTCGCGTGATCACCCGGACCGAACGTGACGCCTATACCGCGCTTGGGGCCATCCACCAGCGCTGGCGCGCGGTACCTGGGCGCTTCAAGGATTACATCAGCCAGCCGAAATCCAACGGCTACCGCTCGATCCACACCACCGTGTCTGGACGCGATGGCAAGCGGGTCGAAGTGCAGATCCGCACCCGCCAGATGCACGAAGTCGCCGAAACCGGCGTGGCGGCGCATTGGTCCTATCGCGATGGCGTGCGGGCGCAGAACCCCTTTGCCGTCGACCCTGCCAAGTGGATCGCAGGTCTGACCGAACAGTTCGACGCCGAAGAAGACCACGACGCCTTTCTCGAAGCCGTCAAGCTCGAGATGTATTCCGACAAGGTGTTCTGCTTTACCCCCAAGGGGGACGTGGTCAAATTGCCGAAAGGCGCGACACCGCTGGATTTTGCATATGCAATTCACACGCGCATCGGGTCGGCCTGTGTCGGCGCCAAGGTGGATGGCATCCGCGTGCCGCTGTGGACCCGCCTGAAGAATGGCCAGTCCGTGGACATCATCACCGCCGAAGGGCAGGCGCCGCAGGCCACGTGGCTTGAGATCGCCCAGACCGGCAAGGCCAAGACCGCTATTCGGCGCGCCCTGCGCGAAGCCAACAAGGAGCGCTTTGCCAGGCTTGGACGCGAACTGGTGCGCGCCGCCTTTGAGAACGCCGGCAAGAAGGTCACCGCCAAAGTGCTGGAGACTGCCGCCAAGACGCTGCGGCTCGAGGACGCCGAAACCCTGCTGGCCCGCATCGGTAGCGCCGAGCTGACAGCGCGCGAGGTGGTCGAATCGGTCTATCCGAACCTCGCCATCCAGGACGACGCGATGATCGAGGCAAAGCGCGCCGTGGTCGGACTTGAACATGGTCAGGGGTTCGAGCGCGCCAAATGCTGCCAGCCCCTGCCGGGCGAACGCATCGTCGGTCTGGCGCATCGCGGTAAAGGCGTTGCCGTTCACGCCATCGATTGCGCCGCGCTTGCCGATTACGAAGATCAACCCGCCCGCTGGCTCGACCTGCATTGGGCCGATGGCACGCACCCGCCCGTCTATACAGTGTCACTTGAACTCACCATTACCAACGACGCGGGGGTGCTGGGACGGATTTGCACATTGATCGGAGAGCAGAGGGCCAATATCTCTGACCTGAGGTTCATCGACAGGAAACCGGATTTTTATCGCTTGCTGATAGATGTCGATCTGCGCGACGCAGAACATCTGCATTCGGTGATGTCCGCAGTTGAAGCTGAAAGCAACGTTGCTTCGGTGGAACGGCGCCGCGATCCGGGTCTTGCGGCTGCTCCGGCGGCGGAGTGATTGGAAAGGCAAGGTATTGGTCTTTAAGCGACGCGATAGACGCCCGGTTCTGAAAGCCGTGCGGGAATTTCTCTGGCCGCGTGGCGGCTGGGGACGCGCCGCGCAATATGTCCAGCACCGCCTGCACCGCCTGCCAGACCCGCCGCACCGAATCGCGCGCGGCATCTTTGCCGGGGTGTTTACGACCTTTACCCCGTTCTACGGTCTGCATTTTGTGATTGCCGCGCTGATTGCATGGATCATGCGTGGCAATATCCTTGCCGCCCTGCTGTCGACTTTCTTTGGCAACCCTTTGACCTATGTGCCGATCGGCGTCGCCGCGATGACCACTGGCCACTGGCTGCTTGGGAACAAGGGGCGTCCGCCTGCGATAGACGGCCATCACAGCGGGCTGGTGGAAAAATTTGTCAAAGCCGGGCAGGATCTTTGGGACAATCTGGTGGCCAGCTTCACCGGGGCCGAAGTGGATTGGGCAGACTTGTCGATCTTTTACGACCAGGTGTTTTTCCCCTACATGATCGGCGGCATTCTACCGGGCATCATCGCCGGGACCGTGGCCTATTACGTTTCGCTCCCGCTGATCACCGCCTACAAGAACCGTCGCAAAGGTCTGATAAAGGCCAAGCTGGCCGCCCTGAAAAAAAAGAAAGAGGCTGAGAGCAAGCCGGACTAAACGCCCTGCTGTATCGCTACAATTCTCGGCTTTTCTTTCGGGTTTCAGGGATTATGATTTGATCAAATTTCGCTGCTGAGGGCTCCTCATGACAAAATATGCCGGACGCCTGCGCCTTGGCGTCAACATCGACCACGTCGCCACCGTTCGAAACGCACGTGGCGGCGCTTATCCCGATCCTATTCGTGCCGCCAAGATCGCAGAGGAGGCCGGGGCAGACGGCATCACCGCGCATCTGCGCGAAGACCGCCGTCACATCTCGGACGCGGATATCGACGGACTGATGAAAGCGCTTGATGTGCCGCTCAACTTCGAGATGGCCGCGACGGAAGAGATGCAGAAAATTGCCCTGCGTCACAAACCGCATGCCGTCTGCATCGTGCCCGAAAAGCGCGAAGAGCGGACCACCGAAGGCGGGCTGGAAGTTGCGAAGGACGAGAACCGGCTGGCCCATTTCATCGCCCCGCTGCGCGATGCTGGTTGCCGGGTGTCGATCTTCATCGCCGCAGACCAAAAGCAGATCGAAGCGGCCCACCGCATCGGCGCGCAGGTGATCGAGTTGCACACCGGCGCCTATTGTGACGCGCACGCCGAGGGGCGCCCTGACGAGCGCGACGCCGAACTGGAGCGTCTGCGCGAGATGTCCACTTACGCCCATTCACTGGGGTTGGAAGTGCACGCTGGCCACGGCCTGACCTATGAGACCGTCTCCCCCGTGGCCGCCTTCCCGGAAGTGATGGAACTGAACATCGGGCATTTCATCATTGGCGAGGCGATATTTATGGGGCTTGCCCCGGCCATCCGCGAGATGCGACGGTTGATGGACGAGGCGCGGGCCTAACAGCCGGTCGCGACGATAACGAGAAACTCAGACTGAAACTCTCTTCATCGTCGGCACCGGCACCACGCTCGTTCTGGATCGGAGGACCAACCATGCTCAGCCGTCTCACCGCCCTGCTCACCTGCGCCGCCATGCCTGCTCTCGCCGATGCGCCGCAGGTCATGGACTGCGACTGGCAGGCCTCCGCCCGCAACATCGCCGAACCTTGGGAGGCCAACACCCGGACCTTTTCGAACGGAAACGTCCGCCTCGCCCTGCTCGACACCATCGAGCCGGCGGCGGGCTGGGCCTATCTGCTGATCCTGTCGCCGCCCTTCGACGAATTGGGCAGCAGGCAATGCCGTGTCATCGGCACCGGCGGCATGGGTTTTGCCGGGATGCACTTCAACGCGTTGCAATCGGACTACGACCCGGCTCAGGGGTTGATTTTCACGCTTCCAGTCAGTCTCTACCAAAACAGTGGTGACATGCGCGAGGTGCCGCTGCGCATCGTTCTGAATCAGGCGACTGGGCAGATCGAAACATGGTTGTTGAATTGAGCCTGTCCCGACACAGTATCGCCGTCCCGATAGCCGCGAGATTCTCCATGACGCGTCCGACCTTTGCACAGACCCCGAATAGCAAAGACGATCCTGGGCCGTTGTCCTTCGCGTCCGAGGGCAGCGACGGCCCGGTCGATAGTCTGCCCGGTCCACGCTCGCTGCATCACCACCTGTCTGATGCGCCTCTTGGTGTCGGTTTCATCGCCATGCCGGAGCGGGGCTGGTCCATCGGCGAGCCCCGGCGGGTGCGTCGATGATCCTTGGTATCGGCACCGATCTGGCGAATATCGAGCGCATCGCCGGGGTACTCGAACGTCATGGCGACCGCTTTCGGAATCGCGTCTTTACAGAGATCGAACAAGCCAAGGCCGAACGCCGGCGCGACGTGGCAGGCACTTATGCCAAACGCTGGGCCGCAAAAGAGGCTTGCTCCAAAGCTCTGGGCACCGGCTTGCGTATGGGGATCGCGTGGAAGGACATGGCCGTCAGCAACCTGCGCACTGGTCAGCCGGTGATGGAGGTCACGGGCTGGGCCAAGGACCGCCTCGACCAGATGACCCCGCCGGGTCACGAGGCGATCATCCATGTCACCCTGACCGACGATCACCCTTGGGCGCAGGCTTTTGTCGTGATCGAAGCGCGGGCAGTCAGCGACGCTTGAAAGACACCTCCAGAAATTGGCGCGCCGCCCCGGCAGACTCGGTGCCTGGCGGCGGCATTTCGGGCCGGATCAACACTAGGGGGGATCGCTTGACACCCGGCGCGAGGGCGCTCATGTAGCGCAAGACGCAAAAGGCAAAAGGTGCGGGCATGGCCAGTGAAGAGAAGAAGAGCGGTGGTATTCTTGAGACGATCAAGACCATCGTTTATGCGCTGCTGATCGCAGGCGTCTTTCGGACCTTCCTTTTTCAGCCATTCTGGATCCCGTCCGGCTCAATGAAGGACACGCTGCTGATCGGCGATTTCCTTTTTGTGAACAAGATGGCCTATGGCTATTCCTACGCCTCCTGCCCGTCGATCATCGCACCGCGTTTCGGCATCAACATTGATGCGCAGAACATCTGTGGCATCTTTGACGGGGACAACAAGCGCCTGTTCGGCTCAGAGCCCAAGCGCGGCGATGTGGTGGTTTTCCGGCACCCGGTTTCGGGCCGTGATTTCATCAAGCGCCTGATCGGCCTGCCCGGCGACAAGATTCAGGTCCGCAATGGCGTGTTGCAGATCAACGGCACCCCGGTCGAGCTGGAGCCAGCCGGCGTTTTTGAAGAGATCGCCGAAGCGCAAGGCCCCCAGCGCCTGCGCCCGCGCTGCGAGAACGGCCCGGTCGGCGAAGGCGGCCTGTGCACCAAGACCCGGATGACCGAAACACTGCCGAATGGCGTGAAGCATGACATTCTGAACATCGCGATGCAGGGTTCAGACAATACGTCGGTTTATACCGTGCCCGAGGGGCATTACTTTTTCATGGGCGACAACCGGGACAATTCCTCTGACAGCCGCGTGCCCAATATTGCGGGCGGTGTCGGCTTTGTGCCTTTCGAAAACCTTGTCGGACGCGCCGACCGGGTGATGTTCTCTTCGGCTGGACGCTCGATGCTGTTCTTCTGGACATGGCGCAGCGACCGGTTCTTCAAATCGATCCAATGAAGATCTCGGCCGAGCTGAAAGCGCTGGAAGACCGGCTGGGCTATGACTTTGCCCGGCCCGCGCTCTTGCGCCGCGCGGTCACGCACGGCTCGATGTCGGGGCCGGGGCGCGAGGACAACCAGCGGCTGGAGTTTCTCGGCGACCGGGTGCTGGGTCTTGTGATGGCCCAAGCGCTGTTGGAACACGACAAGGCCGCCAGCGAGGGTCAGCTTGCGCCGCGTTTCAACGCGCTTGTCCGCAAGGAAACCTGCGCCGATGTCGCGCGCGAGATTGATCTGGGCGCGGCTTTGAAACTGGGTCGTTCGGAACAGAAAACCGGCGGGCGCCGCAAGATGGCGCTGCTGGGTGACGCCATGGAGGCGGTGATTGCCGCGGTCTATCTTGATGGCGGCTTCGAGCAGGCTCAGGCGCTGATCCTGCGTCTATGGGGCACCCGCGTCGAGAATGTCGAAGACGACGCCAAGGACGCCAAGACCGCGCTTCAGGAATGGGCACAGGCACGCGGTTTGCTGCCGCCGCAATACGTGGAAATCGCGCGCTCGGGACCTGACCACGCGCCGGTGTTCACGATCGAAGCGCGCCTTCCCTCGGGCGAAACTGCCGAGTCAACCGCTGGCAATAAACGGCAGGCCGAACAAGCCGCCGCCAAAGCTCTGCTGGACAGGGTTGCTCAGGCCAAGGCCTGAATTCGCCCTTCGGCCTTTTCCGAAAACATCGCCCTTGCGTCATCGAAACGCCCGGCTACCGCGCTTGGTCGCCCTGTGCGGACCATCGCAGGCGCGCGATCTTCCTGGCCGGGGGCCCGGTGCCGAGATTTGGTCTCGGGGCGAGGGCGTTCGGCGCGGCGCGCGGGCTTGGCCTTGCTTGCGGGTTGCTTGGACTTGGCGCTGCGCACCTCTTCGCGCACCCGGTTATGAAGGACCGACAGCCGGTCGTAGGCGTCATTGACAGCCATCAGCCGCTTGGTCGCCTCGGCCGCGCTGCCGTACCAGACATCGGGATGATAAGTCTTGACCAGACGGCGCCACGCTTCGCGGATCGCGCTGAAGTCATCTTCGGGCGACACGCCGAGAATGACATAGGGCGAGGGGCTTTGGTCAGGACGGGGCATGGGACGTATCCGATTTCACGTTGGTTGCACGTTCTTGCCAGTCCGGGCCGATGCCCCCGCGCCTTTCCGAAGCTGACAGAATAAGGCATAACTTTGGCGCGAATTTTAGGGAAGCCGCATTCTTGCCATAAAGTTAACGCGTCAGCGCCCCATTGAAGGTCCGTGGCAGGCTGAAATCTTGCCACGGCAGACTGTTCGCCGCCCTCGTTCCCCTGTACCAAAGCCGCGAAAGACATGCGGGGACGGAAATGAGCGACAACCTCAAAGGCAGCCTTTGGATGATGCTCGCCATGCTGGGCTTTGGGATCGAAGACGCCTTCTTCAAAGCAGCAACAGGTTCGGGCGGGGTCACGGCGGGCATGGGAACAGTGCAATTCGGCCTGATTGCGATGTTGTCCTATGCCCTCTACGCCCGCAGCAAGGGCGTCGCGCTTTGGGACCCGGCCTATCTGCAAAAGGGCCTGTTGATCCGCACAGCGTTCGAGATCTGCGGGCGCCTGTTTTTCGCGCTCAGCCTTGCCTATACCCCGCTCTCGACCACATCCGCGATCCTTCAGGCGGCGCCTTTGGTGGTGATGCTTTGCGCCGGTTTGATCCTTGGCGAAAAGATCGGTCCGCGTCGCTGGGCGGCCATGGCCGTCGGGTTTCTTGGCGTTTTGCTGATCATCCGCCCCTCGCCTTCGGGAATCGAAGCCAATGCCATCTTTGCCCTGTTGGGGATGATCGGCTTTGCCGGACGCGACGTCGCCACACGCACCAGCCCGCCACATGTCCACGCCGCGCAACTTGGGGTTCTGGGCTTTGCCGTGGTCACTTTTGCCGGCCTCGTCATCCTTGCGTTCGAGCCGGGTGCTCCCAGCCTGCCCAGTGCTCCGGCTGCGCTGCTGATCTGCGGCACCGCAATGGCGGGCGTCATCGGCTACACTGCCCTGACCGCCGCCATGCGCACCGGCGAAGTATCGGTTGTCGCGCCCTTTCGCTATTCGCGCCTGATTGTGGCGCTGGTGATCGCCTACGCCATCTTCAACGAACGCCCTGACGCGATGACCCTGATCGGGGCGGCACTGATCGTCGGCTCGGGAACCTATTCGCTCTGGCGCGATGGCAGGGCTGGCGCGGCGCGCCGTTCCGCGCTAAAGGGCAGAGCTTGAACAAGGACAGCTCCATGACCCAACGCGCCGGTTTTATCGCCCTGATCGGAGAGCCCAACGCAGGCAAATCCACTCTCACCAATCGCATGGTGGGGGCCAAGGTTTCGATCGTTACCCACAAGGTCCAGACCACCCGAGCGCGCATCCGCGGCGTGGCCATCGAGGGCGACAGCCAATTGGTCTTTGTCGACACGCCCGGCCTGTTCAAACCCAAGCGTCGGCTTGACCGCGCCATGGTCGCCGCAGCATGGGGCGGCGCCGCCGATGCCGATATCATCGTGCTTCTCGTCGAAGCGCATCGCGGCGTGACCGAGGGCGTCAAACGCATCCTCGAAGGACTGAATGAACTGCCCAAAGGCCGTAAGATCGCCCTTGCAATCAATAAGATAGATCGCGTTCAGCCGGACGGGCTGCTCGCCATCACGCAGCAGATGAACGAGGCATTCCCCTTCGTCAAAACCTTCATGATCTCGGCCGAAAAGGGCCGCGGGGTGGACGATCTGCGCAAATGGCTGGCCGCGGAATTGCCGGAAGAACCCTGGCTTTATCCCGAAGACCAGATCGCCGATCTGCCCCTGCGGATGATCGCCGCCGAAATTACCCGCGAAAAACTGACCCTGCGGCTGCACCAGGAATTGCCCTACCAACTGACCGTGGAAACCGAATGCTGGGAAGAACGCAAGGATGGCTCGGCGCGGATCGATCAGATCGTCTATGTCGCCCGCGACGGCCACAAGGGAATCATCCTCGGCAACAAGGGTGAAACGATCAAGGCAATCTCAAAGGCCGCGCGTGAAGAGCTTCAGGAATTCCTTGGCCGCAAGATTCACCTCTTCCTCCAGGTCAAGGTTCGCGCCAACTGGCTGGAAGAAAAAGAACGCTATTCGGAAATGGGCCTAGATTTCCGCGACGGCAATGCCTGAACCCCGTTTGACCGCCCGCTTCTGGGTCGATGCCTATCTGGCACGCCTGCGCCTGTACGATATCCCGGCCTTTGTCACAGCTCATGGCGACGACACGGCTGGCGCGGTGCTGGTCAAACTGGCCACTCTTGACGGCAAGGCCACGGCCTTTACCCGCAGTTTCGACCTGATGACAGGCGCACGGCATTGGGCCGAACTGGCCAATGGCCCCGAGCCCGAGGTCGATGCCTCAATCGCGAAACAGCGCAGTTTTGACCCCGACCTGTGGGTGATCGAAGTCGAAGACAAACACGGCCGCCACCTGCTGGGCGACGTCGGACTTTCCGACTGACGTCCGAAACGGGGCGTAACCGCGCAAAACAGTGAAGCACAATCCCCCTCGCCACATCGTCCAACCCCATCAAGACAGCGCAACTTCGCCACGGGCACCCACCGGAGCCACCCGCCATAGGCGGGAGGCGACATATCCTGCGCGCGCGTCAGCGCGCTCCGCGTAACAACCGCTTGCCAGCAGGCTCACACCTCGCCACCTTGCGCAGATGGAATGGCGCGACACCGGAATTCTGCTCAGCACCCGAAAGCACGGCGAAAATTCGCTGATACTCGAGGTTTTCACCCCCGAACATGGCCGACACCTGGGCGTTCTGCGCGGCGGTACCTCGCGCAAGATGGCGCCCTACCTGCAACCCGGCGCGCAACTTGATCTGACATGGAAAGCCCGCCTCGAAGATCACATGGGCGCTTTCACCGCCGAACCCGAAAGATCGCGGGCCGCGATGGCGCTTGGGCACCGGATCGCCTTGGCCGGCCTCAACACGACCCTGGCCCTGCTGACATTCTGCCTGCCCGAACGCGAGGCACACCGACCACTTTACAACCGCAGCGAAGCCTTGCTGGATCTTCTCGGTCAACCTGATCTGTGGCCGCTGGCCTACCTTCGCTGGGAACTGGCCCTGCTCGAAGAACTGGGCTTTGGCCTTGATCTGACGCGATGCGCCGCCACCGGCAGCACCGAGGATCTGGCCTATGTCTCTCCCAAGTCGGGACGCGCTGTCTCGCGCGCAGGGGCCGGGGAATGGGCAGATCGCATGTTGCCCCTGCCAGATGTGCTCTTGGGGAAAGGCGCGGCCCCTGACCGTGAAATCGTCACCGCCCTGCAAACCACGGGTTTCTTTCTGGAACATCGCCTCGCGCCACAGCTCAGCGACCGCCCCCTACCCGCCGCCCGCAGTGCATTTCTCGATCTACTCGCCCGACAATCACAGCGCCCTGCCTGAGACCTTATGCCAGATCCACGGCGCATCGTGCTCTCTTCCCCCTTCCGGCGATCCGGGCTAGGAAAGACGCAATGATATGGACCTTGCCAAATATCCTGACTGTCTTGCGTCTGCTCGCCGCCCCTGGCGTCGCGGTCATGTTTCTCTATTTCCACCGGCCCTTTGCAGATTGGGCCGCGCTGCTATTGTTCCTGACCGCGTCTATCACTGACTGGTTCGACGGCCACCTCGCGCGCGCATGGAAACAGGAAACCAAGATCGGCACCATGCTCGACCCGATCGCCGACAAGGCAATGGTGGTGATCGCCCTCATGGTGATCGTCGGCTATTCCTCCATGTCGCCATGGCTGGTCCTGCCCGCGACCTTCATCCTATTCCGCGAAGTCTTTGTATCTGGCCTGCGGGAATTTCTGGGCGATGTCTCGGGCACGCTCAAAGTGACCAAACTCGCCAAATGGAAGACCACCGCGCAGATGGTCGCCATTGCCATTCTCTTCGCCCAGGGCGTGTTCGAGCATTATCTGGGCATGTCGGTCTTTGGCCTCGACGATCCGATGATCAACGATATCCTGTCGGGCCGGGTCGAAGACACCCTTGGCCTGCGCTGGAAATACTCGGGCATGATCTGGGCGGGCAACATCGGGCTGGCGCTGCTTTGGCTCGCCGCCGCGCTGACTCTGGTCACCGGTTGGGATTACTTCCACAAGGCTCTGCCCTTCCTAAAAGAGGACCGCTGAAATGGACGTGCTTTACTTTGCCTGGGTCCGTGAACGGATCGGCCTGCCCAAGGAACGCGTTGAAACACAGGCGCGCACCGTCAACGAACTGGTCGCCGAACTGCGCGCCCGCGAAGACCGGTACGACGCGGCCTTTGCCGATCTGTCCGCCCTGCGCGTCGCCGTCGATCAGGATCTGACGGATTTTGACGCCTCTATCGTAGGTGCCCGCGAAGTGGCCTTTTTCCCGCCGATGACGGGGGGATAAGCCCATGCGTATCGTCGTTCAGGAAGCCCCCTTCGATTTTGGTGCCGAGGCTGAATCCTTTGCCTCGGGCAGGCACGACATGGGCGCTGTGGTTACCTTCACCGGTATCGTGCGGGATCTCGCATCTGGCGATCTCGATGCCATGGAGATCGAACATTATCCCGGGATGACTGAAAAGGCGCTGGAGGCGATCGCCGCCGAGGCTGTGCAGCGGTGGTCCTTGGGGGATGTGCTGGTGATCCACCGCTATGGCCGGATGGTGCCGGGCGACAAGATCATGATGGTCGCCACCGCAGCCCCACACCGCAAAGATGCTTTCGAGGCCGCCGAATACCTGATGGACTATCTGAAATCCCGCGCGCCTTTCTGGAAGAAAGAGCACACCAGCCAAACCGCTGACTGGGTCGCCGCCAAGGACGAAGACGAAGACGCCCTGACACGCTGGTAAGCCCGCCCTCTTCATCTTGTTTCAAATACCCAATCAAGACTCCAGCCACGCACGGGCAACCGCAGAAGCCACCGCAACGCTTGCCAGCTCCCCGCTTTGGTCATATCATTTGACCAATTACCAAGGTGATCCATGCCCTTCCGCCCCGTTCAGTCCGAAAAACTCTCGACCGCCGTGGTCCGCCAGATCGAACAACTGATCCTGCGCGGCATCCTGCGTCCGGGCGAACGGCTGCCTGCGGAACGCACTCTGGCCGAGCAACTGGAGGTCTCGCGCCCTTCGCTGCGCGAGGCTGTCGCCGAACTGCAGGCCCGCGGCCTTCTTACCAGTCGGGCGGGCGCCGGGATCTACGTGACCGAGGTGCTTGGCAGCGCCTTTTCCGACGCACTAATCCAGCTTTTTGCAGGACACGACGAGGCGGTTTTTGACTACCTCAGTTTTCGCCGTGACATGGAGGGGTTGGCCGCTGAACGCGCTGCCAGCTATGGGACCGATACCGATCTGGCCGTCATTCAAGAACTGTTCGACAAGATGGTTGCTGCCCATGGCAAGCGGAACCCTGACGACGAGGCCAGTCTGGACGCCGAATTCCATCTGGCAATCATCGAGGCCAGCCATAACGTGATAATGCTGCACATGATGCGCTCGATGTACCAGTTGTTGCGCGAAGGCGTGTTCTACAATCGCCGGATCATGTTCCGTCAGCGCACCACGCGCGAGGCGCTGTTGGATCAGCACCGCGCCATCAACGACGCCTTGCAGGCGCGCGACGCCAAGGGCGCGCGTCAGGCCGTCGAGCAGCATCTGACGTTTGTCGAAAAGGCTTTGCACGCGGACCGCAAGGCCGAGGCGAACGAAGACATCGCCCGCCAGCGCCTTGAACGGGAAAAAGCCCGGGATTAGTCCGCCCCGGCAGCCGTGTCGATTGCAGCACGCATGCCTTGCCCATACATCACCGACAAGTGCCGCAAGACCCCCGAGCGAAAGTCCTGAGAGTCCCGCAAAGCCATTGGCATGAATCCCGGCAAATTGCAGAGCCTCTCGGCAATGCCTTCTGGATGTTCGACAGCCACCAATGCCATCGCGATCTCGGCTTCGCGCGGGTCTCGCAAGGCATAGCTCTGCCCGTCCCCGTCACGGCCCAAGGCATAGCACATCCAGGCCGCCGTCGCGAAAGCGAAGGCATCCATGGATTGCCCACGCGAAAGCGCTTCAACCGCAGGGGCAAAGATCCGTTGTGGCAGCTTTTCCGTGCCGTCCATTGCGATCTGATAGGTCTCATGCGCCAGATGCGGGTTCTCGAAGCGTTGGCAAAGCTGATCGGCATATCCCGCCAGATCGACCCCCGGCACCGGCGCAAGCGTACCAGAGGCCGCCGCCATATGCCGGCGCACCATCGAGGCCAACGCCCTATCCTGCATCACATCGCGCACATATTTATGCCCCGCCAGAAATCCCGCGTAGGCCAGCATCGAATGTGCGCCGTTCAGCATCCGCAGTTTCATGTCCTCATAGGACGCCACGTCCTTGACGAACAAAGCGCCCCCAGCTTCCCAAGCGGGGCGTCCGCCGGGGAATTCGTCCTCGATGACCCATTGGTGAAAGGTCTCGGTCTCAACTGCGGCAGCGTCTTTAAGACCGGTCAACTCCTGCGCCAGCGCAAGGGTCTGCGGCCCGCTGGCCGGGGTGATCCGGTCCACCATGGTCGAAGGAAAGGCCACCTTGGATTCAATATGCGCGACCAAGTTCGGCGCGGTTTCGGACGCAAAACTTAGCAAAAGCGCGCGCACCATCTCGCCATTTCCGGGCAGGTTATCGCAGCACAAAACGGTAAAGGGCGGCACACCGGCAGCGCGCCGTTGCGCCAGCGCCCAGACCAGCAAACCCGCAACACCGATGGGCTGGCCCGGATGCTCCAGATCATGAGCGATCGCCGGGTGGCTCCGATCAATGCCGCCATTGCCCCGATCAATGCCATAGCCCTTTTCGGTCACCGTCAGGCTGACGATCCGGGTTTCCGGTGCGCAGAGCGCGGCAAGGATCGTCCCGCGGTCCTTACCCAGCGCCAAGGCCGCGGCCAGCGCGCCGATTACCCGCGCCTTGGTACCCTCGATTCCGCGCTCGATCAGGGTGAACAGGCCGTCCTGCGGGGCCAACGCTTCGGCAACCTCTGTGCTGCGCAGGCTGACGCCGATGATGCGCCAATCGCCTCCATCGGCGGTCAGAGCCGCATCGGTATAGGCCGCCTGATGCGCTTTGTGGAACGCGCCAAGACCCAGATGCACGATCCCCGCACCATGCGCCGCAGGATCAAAGCCCATGGCGGGAGCCGTTGCCAAAGACAGCCGAGTCATGCGGAAATCCGGGGTTCCAAGGCCGCGATCACTCCGCGCAATTCGGCCAGACCTTTTAGACGCCCGATCGCCGGATATCCGGGCTGCGCCTGCCGACCTAGATCATCCAGAATGTCCTGCCCGTGATCGGGCCGGAAGGGGATGTTCCAATCCGCTCGTCCCGCCGCACGGCGCCGCGCCTCTTCGCGCAGGGCAGCCTCGACCACGGCAACCATATCGGTGTGCCCGCCCAGATGTTCGGCTTCGTAAAACGATCCGCGAATCTGGTCGGTCTCGCGGTGTACGTTGCGCAGGTGCAGGAAATGCACCCGGTCGCCAAGCCGCGCCATCATCCCCGGCAGGTCGTTGTCCGGCCGCGCCCCCAGCGACCCTGTGCAAAGCGTGATGCCGCTGGCGGGGGTGTCGACCGCTGCCATCACCGAAGCGTAGTGCGCTTCGGTCGACATGATGCGCGGCAGGCCCAACAGCGGCACAGGCGGATCATCCGGGTGGCAGCACAGACGCAATCCCAGCTTTTCGGCAACCGGGGCGACTTCAGACAGAAAATCGATCAGATGTTGGCGCAACTGGTCTTCGCTCATGTTGGCATATTCGGCCAGATGACCGCGCACATCCTCAAGCGAGAAGTTCTCGGCGGCGCCGGGCAGTCCGAAGACCACGTTTTTGGCCAGTGCCTCTTTGCGAGCCTCGCTCATGTCGGCAAAGCGCCGGGCAGCTTCTTCCTGTAGGACCTCATCATAGTCTGCCGAGGCTCCGGGGCGCTTCAGGATATTCATGTCAAAGGCCGCGAAGTCAGCCAGATCAAAGCGCATGCAGGTGGCCCCGGTCGGCATGGCATAGGCCAGATCGGTGCGCGTCCAGTCGAGCACCGGCATAAAGTTGTAGCAGATCACCTCGATCCCGGCTTGGGCAAGGTTTTCAAGGCTTTGCTTGTAGGTCGCGATATGGGCACGCCAATCGCCCTGCTGTTTCTTGATGTCCTCGGATACCGGCAGGCTTTCCACCACGTCCCACGCCATGTTCGACGGACGGCCATCCCGCATATGGGCGACTTCGGCCTGTCGTTGCGCGATGTCTTCGCGCGCCCAAACCTCGCCCGTGGGCACATGATGCAGCGCCGAGACGATTCCCTGAACGCCCGCTTGCGCCACATCGTCGATCGACACCCTGTCCTTGGGTCCGAACCACCGCCAGGTCTGTTTCATGCCGCGCCCTCCCGAGTCTTTCATGGCCCGCTCTTTCTACCAGAACAAAAGTCTGTTGACTAGTATGGAAGTATGGTAATGCTGGCGTGGGAGGACGAATCATGGAATTGCGAGCTGCAAACTGGGCGCTGGACGAAAGCCTGCCGATCACACCGCAGGTGCATCGGATGCTGCGCACGGCGATCATTCAGGGGCAGCTGGAACCGGGCAACCGCATTTCGGAATCCGAGATCGCAAAGACCTGCAATGTCAGCCGCCAACCCGTCCGCGAAGCTTTTATCAAGCTTGCCGGTGAGGGGCTGCTGGCGGTGTTGCCTCAACGCGGCACGATCATCTCAAAGATTGACTATGGTGCGGCACTGGATGCCCGCTTTCTGCGCGAGGCGATCGAGGCCGACATTATCGCGATTCTCGTGCGCATCCCCGACGCCGCGCTGATTCGCGATCTGCGCAGCCAGATCGACGCCCAGCGCGCCGCCGCGAATATGCCGAGCGCGTTCATCCAGCTAGATGAAGCCTTTCACCGCATGCTTGCCGAAGGCGCTGGCAAGGGCGGAGCCTTCAAGCTGATCGAAGGACTGAAATCCCAGATGGACCGCGTGCGATTTCTATCTCTGGGGCAATTCCCGGTGGACAAGCTCATTGCGCAACACAGCGCATTGGTCGACCACATCGAACGCGGCGCCGCAGCGCAGGCCAATACCGCCATCCGCACGCATCTGCGCGAAATCCTGAGCGACCTGCCCATCGTGGTCGCCGCCTGCCCAAGCTTTTTCAACTTGCCCGACGGGGAAATACCCACGCCGGTCAATGCACCCATCCAAGGAGGAGAAATCAAATGATCAACTGGAAACTGCCTGCACTGGCCGCGACAATGGTGGCCTTTATGGCCGCGCCCTTAGCCGCTCAGGAAATGACGCTCAAGCTGGGTCACCTCGCGAACGAGGACAACCCGTGGCACAAGGCCAGCGTCAAGTTCGGCGAAGAATTGTCGGCCCTGACCGATGGCCGCATCGCCGTCGAGGTCTTCCCGAACGAAAGCCTTGGCAAGGAAATCGACCTGATCAACGGCATGCAACTGGGAACGGTCGACATGACCATCACCGGTGAAAGCCTGCAGAACTGGGCGCCTATGGCGGCCCTTCTGGCGATCCCCTACGCCTATAAATCGCTTGAGCATATGGACGAAGTCGCCAGTGGCGAAATCGGCGAGCAGATCAAGGCGCAGATCATAGAAAAGGTGCAGATCCGCCCCATCGCGCATTTTGCCCGTGGCCCGCGTAACCTGACCTCGAACCGCCCGATTGCTTCGCCTGACGATCTGAACGGCCTGAAGATGCGCGTTCCCAACGTGCCTTTGTTCATCGACGTCTGGAAAGCGCTTGGCGCAAACCCCGGCCCGATGGCCTTTTCCGAGGTCTTCACCTCGCTTCAGAACGGCACGATCGAAGCTCAGGAAAACCCGCTGGCCCTGATCCGCTCGGCCTCGTTCAACGAAGTGCAGAGCCATGTGAACATGACTGAACACGTGCGGTCGTGGATTTACCTGACCATCGCCGAAAGCACCTGGAACAAGCTGTCGGACGATGACAAGGCCGCCGTGATGGAAGCCGCCGCCCGCGCCCAGGCCTATGAACGCGAACTGTTCAACGCCTCGATCGCCGATGACCGTGCCTACCTTGAAAGCAAGGGCATGACCTTTGTCGAAGTCGATGGCGCCGCCTTCCAGGCCAAAGCCAAGGACGCCGTGCTTGCCAACGTCAGCGACGAAATCAAGCCGATCGTCGAAAGCCTGTTCTCGGAGTAATCCGGGCAAGACCGGCCAGACGCGCGCCGGCGCTGCACCACTCCCTCAGCGCCGGCTTTTCCCTTTCTCACGGACGGAGGCCACGGTGCCACGCGCTGAAAAACTCATTGGGGTTCTGACCTTTCTTGCACGGCTTGGAACCGGTGTATCCTTTGCCATTCTGATCGGCGCGGTGCTGATACAGGTGGTGGGTCGGTTCATCGGCAACTCCCCCGTCTGGACCGAGGAACTGACCCGCTATGCCCTGCTGTTCACCGTCGCCTTTGGCGCGGGCCTGTCGTTCCGCACCGGCGATCTGGTCAACGTGGACGTGATCTGCGAAGCGCTGCCCGGCAAAGCCCCCCTGATGTTGCGCCTGCTGGCCGCCATCGTGACCGCCGGGCTGGCACTGTACCTGCTGCCGCACGCTTGGAAATATGTCTCGATCGGCAAGATGCAGACCTCCCCCGCGCTGGGGCTGCGCATGGATATGGTGCATTTCACCGTTTACCTGATGTTGGCTCTGCTGGCGGTCTTTGGCCTGCTGCGGGTGCTGGGCATTCTTACGGGGGCCGAAGACGGCAAACCCGTCAAACCCGAAGAAGAAGACTGAGCCCATGGACGTCACCATCCTTTTCGCTGTCTTCATCACCGGTCTGGTGCTGGGCATCCCTGTCGCCGTCACACTTGGCGCGGCCTCGCTGGCCTATATCATTGCGGCGGGCCTGCCCCCTGTGGTCATGCCGCAAAAGATCTACGCGGGCATGGACGTCTTTGTGCTGCTCTCGATCCCGGGCTTTATCCTTGCCGGGAACCTGATGAACCGCGGCGGCATCACCGAGCGGATCATCCGCTTTGCCAACTCACTGGTTGGATGGGTGCGCGGCGGGTTGGGTCTGACCAATATCGCGGCCTCCATGCTGTTCGGCGGCATCACCGGAACCGCCGTGGCCGATGCGGCCAGCATTGGCGGAGTGATGATCCCCGGTATGAAAAAGGCCGGCTATCCGGCGGATTTCAGTGCCGCCGTCACGGCGGCCTCATCGACCGTCGGGCCAATCATCCCGCCTTCGGTGCCAATGATCATCGTCGGCGCGCTGTCCGGCATTTCGGTCGGGCAGATGTTCCTTGCGGGGGCCATTCCCGGCATCCTCATGGGGCTGGCGATGATGGTCACCTGCTACATCATCTCTCGTCGCAAAGGGTTCCCCCGTCAGGAATGGCAGGGTTTTTCCGAAGTCGGGCGCAGTTTCGCCGGGGCGATCTGGGCTTTGGCGATGACCTTCCTGATCATCTACGGCCTGCTGTCAGGCCTTGCGACCCCCACGGAAACAGCCGTGATCGCATCGGTCTATGCTTTCTTTGTCGGCGCTTTCATCTACCGCGAACTACCATTGCGTGCGGTTCCCGGGATCGTCATCGACAGCGCCATTTCGGCGGCAGGAATCCTTGCGCTGGTGGGCTTTGCCAACGTCTTCGGCTGGATTCTGGTGTCCGAACGTATCCCCCAGGCAATCGCCGCCGGTGTGCTGAGCCTGACGGAAAACAAGTATATGGTGATCCTGATCATCAATCTTCTGCTGCTTTTCGTCGGCATGTTCATGGAAACCATCGCCGCACTTATCATCCTCTTTGTGCCGCTGCTGTCGCTCGCCACCGCTGTCGGGATCGAGCCGCTGCATTTCGCAACCTTTGCGGTGCTGAACCTGATGATCGGCTTGACGACACCGCCGGTCGGGGTTTGCCTGTTCGTCTGCGCAGGCATCGCACGGCTGCCGCTGGCCCCGGTGGTTCGGGCCATTCTGCCCTTCTTGCTGACGAATATCTTGGTGCTGCTGGCCGTGTCGTATATCCCGGCATTGGCCACTTGGCTGCCGTCTCTCCTGATCGACTAAGGACTTTGCAATGGAAACCCGCATCTGCCGCCTTCATGAAAAACACGACATCCGGATCGAGACACAGCCCGTCGCGGCCCCGGGCGCAGGCGAGGCGCTTATCGCCGTCGGCGCGGGTGGGATTTGCGGTTCGGACCTGCATTATTATCACGCAGGCGGATTTGGCCCGATCCGCGTCAAGGAACCGATCATTCTGGGCCACGAAGCTGCCGGAACCGTCATCGCCATTGGCGCTGAGGTGAACAACGTCAAGGAAGGCGATCGCGTCGCCATCAACCCCTCGCGCCCCTGCATGGCGTGTGAATACTGCCTCAGAGGCATGACCACCCACTGCCTGAACATGCGCTTTCGCGGCTCGGCCATGCGGTTTCCGCACGAACAGGGGTTGTTCCGAGACAAGATCGTAGTTGAGGCGCAGCAATGCGTCCCAGTGGGCAACGCCGACATGAGCGCGGCGGCCTGTTCGGAACCGCTGGCCGTCTGCCTGCATGCGCGTCACATGGCGGGCGATCTGTTGGGCAAGCGGGTGCTGGTCACCGGCGCTGGACCGATTGGCGCGCTGTGCACAGCGGTTGCCGCTCAGGCGGGCGCGGCCGAGATCGTCACCACCGACTTGCAAGACATGCCACTGTCCGTCGCCACTAGGATGGGCGCGACGCGGACGATCAACATGATCGCCGAAGCCGAGGCTTTGGCGCAATATGCCGAAGGCAAGGGCTATTTCGACGTGGTCTTTGAATGCTCGGGCGCGGCGCCCGCCATTGCCGGAGCCATCGCCGCGCTGCGCCCGCAGGGGCGACTTGTGCAGGTGGGCATTGGGGGCGAAACGCCGGTGCCACTGAACGCCATCGTCGGAAAGGAAATCACCTATCAAGGCACCCAGCGCTTTCGCCATGTGGAATTCTTCGAGGCCGTGCGCCTGATCCGCACAGGCGGGTTGGACGTGACGCCCATGGTGACCGGCAGCTTTGCCCTTGAAGACGCGGTCAAGGCGTTTGACACTGCCGGCGACCGTGCCAAGGCCGTCAAGGTGCACCTGACTTTCGACGCCGCCTAGACAGCACGCTTCGCCACCCGATCCAGAAACAAGACCAGCGCGCTCACGTGCCGGTCTTTGCATTTGGTAGCGCAAGAGAGCAATCCCGAAGCCGGGAGCGCAATGTCCGCTTCTCCAATTGGGCGTTTGGGTCAAGCGCGTTTTCCTTCTTTCCCGTGGATCAATGTCGCTCATCCGGGACGCGCTTCTCTTCGCAGTCTGGGTGATGCCACGTGGGGCATCGCTGCACGCATGTGTCGGATTGGCAGTGGAGAGCCTCGCTCTGAGACGCGCTTTCGAGGCGCAGCAGACATTTTCGGCTTCATCTGTTACCTGACAGGGCATGCTTGCATGCCCGAGAGGGCACAAACCTCTTCCGGTGAGGACGATCCCGTTCAGATTGGTGGTGTGCGTTTAGGTAATGGCATGGGCCAGAACCTCGTCCATCTCGATCATCGGTCGGACAATACCGTCAAAGCTGCCATGCTTCACCGTCTTCGGGAGCCGTATGCCGAATATCTTCAGCAGACCGCGCACCTCGTTGGCCAGGTCAAAGGTCTTGCTCAGCAACGCCTTCCGCGTGCTCAACAGAGCCCGAATACCATGCGCCTCCCGGCTCTTCATGTGAACGGGGCTGAACCAACCCGTCCGCAAGATCTGGGCAATGCCGCGGGCATCGTTCCGATCCGTTTTATTGCGCATCGCCGATAGAGCTGCACTCACTTGGCGTGCCTCCATGCAGACGACATCGACCCTTTCTGCCTTCAGGCCGTAGTATAAATGCTGGCTCAAAGTTCCAGAGTCAAAGCCAATGCGCTCGATTGGAAAGGGAAGCGCGGTCAGATATCCAGCGATTTCCTCGATCTCACATGGCAGTTCTCGCTCAAACAGAATCGCGCCTTGGCCATCGAAGACACAAACGGCGCACGACCGCAGCGATGCATCCAAGCCCGCAAAATATTCCATCGTCATTCTCCCATGTTCACAGATGTCCTGTGATCCTATCGGGAGCTCGACCTCAGATCAGGGTCAGCCCAATTACGCATGCTCGCGGCCGGGTCTGTGTGGAAACTCGAGGTTCAGGTATACTGCCTTCATCAGTTGGAGGTGTGGATGTCGGGCTATGTCGAGGGAGTGGACCGGGACCAGACGACCCTGTTCCCGGATCGTTTGGAGGACTGGATTTGCGAGGATCATCCAGTT
>NZ_JBMPIX010000010.1:0-175612 GCF_049341065.1 Pacificoceanicola algae
CGCCGATCCTCCCATCCAACGCAGGAATTGAATCAGCCGACGCCCCTTCGATCAAGGGCGAGTTTTTCAACAAAATAGGCCGGTTCCGTGGAAAAACACCCGTTCGCGGGCGCGGAATATCAACAGCTGAACGTGGCGCGCGTGCCTTTCCTGTCGGGCGCTGCGCGTTTGCTGCGGTGCGGGAAGGAGCTTGGCCAGTTTCCGGAGATTCTGGGCGGTGGCAGCGAGGAGAAATTCGTCGTTTGCACCGCATGGTCCGCGTAATCGGAGCCGGCCCAGGCCGAGGATCCGCTTGAGATGGGCGAAGAGCATCTCGACCTTCTTCCGCAGCTTCATCGAGATGACGTATTGCTCGGTTTTGGCCCCCCTCGTGCATGTAAACATGCACTGCCGGGCAGTGGATGTCCCGGGCGACCTGCCGGGCGTCCTCATGTTCCTCACGGGTGATCTTGCGGGCATCCGCGTTCGGGCAGCACTTCGCTTTTGATGGGCATGCCTGACAGACCTCTTTCAGCGCGCGATACCGGGCTGTGCCTTTGCCGCTCGGGCCGCGGTTCGGGTCCGAATAGTTCCGACGGAATTGCTTCAGTTCTTGCCCCTCGGGGCAGATGTACTGGTCGTTCTCCGCATCCCATTCGAAGTCGGCGCGGGTCCAGGTCCCGTCGCTGCGCCCAGACTTGTCCAAGACCGGGATGTGGGGCGCGATCTTCTGATCGACCAGCCAGCCCAGCATTGGCGCAGTGCCATAGGCGGTATCCACTGCCCGGCAGTGCATTGCGAAGCAATGTCACGAGAGGGGGCGATGAGCCGCTCGGGTGGAGGTCAAACTTGGTCTTCACGCGCTCCAGCATGGTCTTGGTCGAACCAACCTCGGCCTGCCGGATCGACCGTGTCGCTTCAACATCCACGATCACGCCATGGTCCGTGTCGATCAGGTAATTGTCGGAATAGCTGAAGAATACCGGTCCCTTGCGGGCCGCAGTCCACTGACTGGCCGGGCCGGAATGCGAGGTGAACTTGGGCTGAACCTCGCTCGCCGCACCAAACGCGGCCTCGTCCAGCGTCTCGAGATACTCGCGAACAGCCCGCGGTGCGTCGGCGGGATCGACCTGCGCCGGATCCCATTCTTCCTTCGGCGTCGAGTTTTGTTTGTTGGCATCGGCCTCGATCAGGCTGGCGTCGATGGCCATGCGCTGCCCGCTGACCAAGCCCTCTTCGATGCACCGCGCGACGCTCGTCTCGAACAGGTGGCGGAGCAGTTCGCTGTCCCGGAAACGGCCATGTGTCACCCGACAGTGCCTTGCGTAGCAAGGTCACGAAAGGGCGGTTCTTCGAGAAAGTTGAATGGTCCGGGACGCGATCGCTCAAATCGAGGCGGCAGAACCACCGGTACGCCAGGTTCAGATGCACCTCCTCGCAGAGCCGACGCTCGGACCGGATGCCGAAGCAATAGCCCACCAGCAGCATCCGGATGAGGAGTTCGGGATCAACGGACGGCCGCCCCGTGTGACTGTAGAAATCGGCGAGGTAGCTGCGGATACCGGACAGATCCACGAACCGCTCAATCGACCGCAGGAGGTGGCTCTGGGGCACATGATCCTCAAGCGAGAACTCATAAAACAGCGCCGGTTGCGCCTCCTGCCGCGGTCCCATCATCGCCGATCCTCCCACCGATTGCGGGAATTGAATCAGCCGAGAGCCCTTCGATCAAGGGCGAGTTTTTCAACAAAATAAGCCCTTTGTGGGGAAAGGTTCGTTTCGGAGATCGCTTGACTGGCTTCAGTCCTCCGAATTGGCCAGGTCACATTCGAGGCTCCGACATAGTCCTCGTGACCATTCAGCGAGGATGACAAAAGGTAATCGGTGATATGCTGAATGGGATGCGTCGTTTGGCAGTGTGCGGATGCCTTCGGAGCCTTTTTTGAAGGCGCTCGAGCCCGTGCATGCGAGGAGACCAGCGTAACGGCACGGGTGGTGTGGTCGAGGTCGACAAATATCATCGCAAGAGTGCCACCCTGCGGTGCCATGATGTCCCTCAGGTGGCGCGGCGGACTGGAGGCCAGCCAGCGTAGGCGGCCCGAAATGGCTTGGAAATGAAAAAAATTTCCTAAACGCCGGATACCAAATGAAGTAGGGGCGCCTTTCGGCGCCCCAAAATAAAGACCTTGGGGCAAACTTGACCGTCTTCTTCAAAGTAGGGTCTTAGGACAGGCGACCGTGGCAATGCTTGAACTTGTTGCCTGACCCGCAAGGACAAAGATCGTTGCGGCCCGGGTTGCCCCAAGTCTCGGGGTTTTCTTCATCAAAACCCTCAACCAGCGGCGTCAGTTCCGTCGAATCCTCGGCGGTGGGCAGCACGGGTTCGTGCTTGGCCTGCGCATCCTGAGCGGCTTGCTGCGCGAGCGATTGCTGCTGCGCCATCTGTTGCATCATTATGCGCTGCTCTTCTTCGGTCATCGGTCGAACTTGCGACAGCTGCGTGGTGACCTGTTCGCGCAGGCTTTCCAAAAGGCCTTCGAACAGCTGGAAGGCTTCGGTCTTGTACTCGTTCAGCGGATCGCGCTGCGCATAGCCACGAAAGCCCACGACCGAGCGCAGATGCTCCAGCGTCAAAAGGTGTTCACGCCATTTGCCGTCGATGGTCTGCAGCAGAACCTGCTTTTCGATCTGGCGCATGGTGTTGGGGCCAAAGGCCTCGGCCTTTTCGGCCATCAGCTTGTCTGATGTTTCCTCAAGACGTTCGCGCAAAACCTCCTGATCGACACCGTCCTCTTCGGCCCAAGCCATAACGGGTACGTCAATGCCCAGCTTTTCGATACAGGCCGCGTAAAGGCCCTGAACGTCCCACTGATCGGCATAGGCCTTGGGCGGGGCATAGGTATCGACCAAATCGTCGATGACTTCGTGACGCATGTCCTGCACGATCTCGGACAGGTCTTTTGCTTCCATGATCTCGCGGCGCTGGCTGAAGATCACCTTGCGCTGGTCGTTCATCACATCGTCGAACTTGAGCAATTGCTTACGGATGTCAAAGTTGCGGCCTTCGACCTTGGCCTGCGCGCGCTCCAGCGACTTGTTCACCCAAGGGTGCACGATCGCCTCGCCCTCTTTCATGCCAAGCGTGGACAGCACTTTTTCCAGACGCTCCGAGCCGAAGATGCGCATCAGGTCATCTTCAAGCGACAGATAAAAGGACGAGCGGCCCGGGTCACCCTGACGGCCCGAGCGGCCGCGCAGCTGGTTGTCGATCCGCCGGCTTTCGTGGCGTTCGGTGGCCAGAACATAAAGCCCGCCTGCGTCCTTGACCGCCTGTTCGTCGGCGGTGTGTTCCGCTTCGATCCGCTGACGGATCGCCTCGGGATCACCCTCGGGATCGGCAGCGATGGCCTCCATGATCTTGAAGTCGACGTTGCCGCCAAGTTTGATGTCGGTGCCGCGGCCCGCCATGTTGGTGGCGATGGTCACTGCGCCCAGCTTACCTGCGTCGGCGACAATCTGCGCTTCTTGTTCGTGCTGGCGGGCGTTCAGAACGTTGTGTTTATGGCCTGCCGCCGTCAGCATCTGGCTCAGCATTTCGGACTTTTCGATCGACGTGGTGCCAACCAGCACAGGCTGGCCCTTGGCATGCGATTCGCCGATCTGTTTGACGATCGCCTCGTATTTTTCGCGTGCAGTGCGGTAAACTGCGTCATCGTCGTCAATCCGCGCAATCGGACGGTTGGTCGGAACTTCGACCACGCCGAGACCGTAGATTTCCATGAATTCCTCGGCCTCGGTTACGGCGGTGCCGGTCATGCCGCCCAGTTTGTCATAAAGGCGGAAGTAGTTCTGAAACGTCACACTGGCCAACGTGACGTTCTCGGGCTGGATCTCGCAACCTTCTTTCGCCTCGATGGCTTGGTGCAGACCTTCGGACAGGCGGCGCCCGGCCATCATGCGGCCGGTAAATTCGTCGATCAGGACAACTTCGCCATCGCGAACGATATAGTCCTTGTCCCGCGTAAACAGCTTGTGCGCGCGCAGGCCCTGGTTGACGTGGTGCACGATTGTGGTGCTTTCCGGATCGTACAGCGTCTGCCCCTCGGGCAACAATCCGCGCGCGTGCAGATTATCTTCGAGGAACTCGTTTCCTTCGTCGGTAAAGGTGACGTTCCGGGTTTTTTCGTCGATGGTAAAATGTTCTTCGGTCAGCTCGGGGATGAGTTTGTCGATCCCGACGTAAAGTTCGGACCGATCATCGGACGGGCCAGAGATGATCAGAGGCGTCCGGGCTTCGTCGATCAGGATCGAATCAACCTCGTCGACGACGGCGTAATAGTGATCTTTCTGGTAAATCTGGCTGAGGTCAGACTTCATGTTGTCGCGCAGATAGTCAAAACCCAGCTCGTTGTTTGTCGCGTAGGTGATGTCGCTGGCGTAAGCAGCTTTCTTCTCATCGTCAGGCTGGCGCGGGTAGACCACGCCGGTCGTCATGCCAAGGGCGCTGTAGACCTTGCTCATCCACTCGGCGTCGCGCTTGGCCAGATAGTCGTTCACCGTGACGATATGCACACCGCGTCCGGTCAAGGCGTTCAGGTAGGCGGGGAAGGTCGCGACCAGCGTCTTGCCTTCACCGGTTTTCATTTCCGAGATATTGCCCTGATGCAGAAAAATGCCGCCCATCAACTGCGTATCAAAGGCGCGCAGGCCCAAGGCGCGCTTGGCAGCCTCGCGGCAGTTGGCAAAGGCTTCGGGCAAAATTGCATCGAGGCTTTCGCCCTCGGCAACGCGTTTTTTGAATTCTTCGGTCTTGGCGATCAGGCCTGCGTCGTCGAGTTTTTCGAACTCAGGCTCCAGCGCATTGACCTTCTCGACCAGAGGGCGGGTAGCCTTGACCTTGCGATCATTCGGGGTGCCAAACACCTTACGCGCGATTTTTCCCAGCATGCCTGTCGTACCTGTTCCCATCTTCGTGTGCGGCATCTGCTTGCTCGCCTCGCACACAGCCCATATGAAACAGGGGAACGACCGGCCACGCAGAGCCTTTTGCGCATGTAAGGGGCGGGCCGGAGAGTGTCAACGCCGCCAGTGTCGCGGCCATGTCTAGAAGGTCAATACCGATGTCGAAAACCCTCATGAAACTGAGCGCCGCTGCCTTTGCAATCATGGCGGCGCTGCCCGCTCAGGCCGAGGATGTCTCGGCCGATACCGTGGTCGCCACTGTCGGTAACACCGAAATCACGCTGGGTCACATGATCCTGGTGCGTTCGGGGCTTCCCGAGCAATACCAGCAACTGCCTGCCGACGTACTTTGGGACGGTATTCTTGACCAACTGGTTCAGCAAGAAGCCATGGCACAAGACGATTTGGCCAAGGAAACCCGCCGTGTCCGTCTTGCGATGGACAACGAGCGTCGCTCGCTCATGGCGGCCGAAGCAATCACTGTCGTCGCCAAACAGGCCGTGACCGAGGATGCGATCAAGGCGGCTTATGAAAGCCAATACGTCAACGGTGAGAAGGGGCAGGAATACAACGCCTCCCACATTCTTGTGGAAATCGAAGAAGAGGCCGCCGCGATTTTGGCCGAGGTCAAGGGAGGTGCGGATTTCGCAGAAACCGCCAAGCAAAAATCGACTGGCCCTTCTGGACCCAATGGTGGCGAGCTGGGCTGGTTCAGTGCCGGCATGATGGTCGAGCCCTTCCAGAAGGCCGTCGAAAGCCTGTCGCCCGGCGATGTGACCGGTCCGGTTCAGACGCAATTCGGCTGGCACGTCATCAAACTGAACGATTCCCGCGCCAAAGAAGCGCCCGAACTCGACGCCGTTCGCGAACAGATCGTCGGCACGCTTCAGCAAGAGGCCGTCTCGGGCTATATTGACAGTCTGGTTGCAGATGCGAATGTCACCAAGAAGGATAAGTCGGAATTCGATCCGTCAATTCTGACCAACACCGACCTGCTGGAGGACTAATTGGCTAAACCTGCGCCCGTCTCACCCCTCGCCCCGGAACACTTCCCTGCGCTGCCCGTCATCAAAGGTGTGCGCTTTGCCGCGACCGAGGCGGGCGTCCGCTATCAGGGGCGCAAGGATGTCATGTTGGCGCTGCTCGATCCGGGCAGCGTCGTTGCGGGGGTCTTTACCCGCTCGGCCACACGATCGTCCAATGTCTTGGACTGTCAGGCAAAGATTGGTGAGGACAGCGACGCGGGCGCCGCAATCATTGTGAATTCAGGCAATTCCAATGCCTTCACGGGCCGTGCCGGTGATGGGTCGGTCAAGGCGATCTGCGACGCGGCGGCGGAGCTCACTGGCTTGCCCGCCAATCGCATATTCACCAGCTCAACCGGTGTGATCGGCGAACGCCTGCCGCATGACCGGATCATCGCCAAGCTTGGCGTCCTGCAAGACAGCCTTGATGAAAACGGCATCGAGTCCGCCGCCCAGGCGATCATGACCACCGACACTTTCCCAAAGGGAGCCACGGTGACGGTCGATATCGATGGCCAACGCGTCCACATTGCGGGGATCGCGAAGGGATCGGGAATGATCGCGCCGGATATGGCCACCATGTTGGTCTATATCTTCACTGACGCCCGGATTGGTCGCGCCGATTTGCAGGCGATGCTGAGCCGTCTCAACGACCAGACTTTCAACTGCATCACCGTTGATAGCGATACTTCGACCTCGGACACCTTGCTGATGGGGGCCACTGGCACCTCGGAGGTCGATGTCACGGATGAACCCGCATTTGAGGCCGCGCTTCATGAGGTCATGCGCAACCTCGCGCATCAGGTGGTCCGGGACGGCGAAGGCGCGACCAAGTTTGTCACGGTCAACGTCACTGGCGCTGCCTCTCACGCGGATGCCCGCACCCATGCTCTGGCGATCGCCAATTCGCCTTTGGTCAAGACGGCGATCGCGGGCGAGGATCCGAACTGGGGCCGCATCGTTATGGCCGTGGGCAAGTCCGGTGCGGCGGCGGATCGCGATGCTCTGTCGATCAGATTTGGCGATATCCTCGTGGCAGAAAAGGGGTGGGTTGCCGAAACCTACCTGGAAGAGGACGGCGCCGCCAAAATGAAGCAGCCCGAGATTGAGATTAACGTCGACATCGGCCTCGGCGCGGGCACAGCCACCGTCTGGACCTGCGATCTGACCCACGGGTACATCACGATCAACGCGGACTACCGCTCCTGATTTCTTGAGCCTGAATTCTACGGCGGGTGCGGGACTGTCCCCGCCTTGCGACCGTCCATCTGGAAAGACCACTTCATGAAAACTGTTCTCGTTTCCGCGGTTGCCTTGATTGATCCCGATGGCCGGGTCCTCTTGGCGCAGCGCCCCGAGGGCAAGTCCATGGCCGGACTTTGGGAGTTTCCTGGGGGAAAGGTCGAGCCCGGCGAAACCCCGGAAGTTGCGCTGATCCGCGAACTTCAGGAAGAGCTGGGTATCGATACCTGGGCCAGCTGCCTTGCGCCCCTGACCTTTGCCTCGCACAGCTATGACGACTTCCATTTGCTGATGCCGCTATTTGCCTGTCGCAAGTGGCAAGGCATTCCGCAGTCCATCGAAGGGCAGACGCTGAAGTGGGTCGCACCCACCAAGCTTCGGGACTACCCGATGCCGCCAGCAGACATCCCGCTAATTCCGATTCTCCGCGACTGGCTCTAGGTTGAATCGTAGTTAACGCTCACATGGGTAATATTGTTATCCAAATGCGCAAGTGCATAATATTTCCGCCAAATAATCGAACAATTGTGACAGTTTTTTAACTGCTTTTTCTGGATTAATTAACTAATCCGGCCTACCTTTTGAGCTGTCATTGACATTGGGGAGTTCATGGCATGTTGCGCACTGTAATTTTGGGAAGCTGCGTTTCCGTGCAGGGCCTTCTGGAACAGACACTTCCAGACGGTCGTATCACCGTTCGCGTCGGCGACCGTATCTTTACCGGCTTACCGGTTTCCAAAGCCGCTTAAGGCAAGTTCGGGTGACACGTCACCCAGCTTATCAAGGCCTGAGCGAATACAAAAAAGGCGCCTCTCGGGGCGCCTTTTCTGTTGATATCGGGACTGGGATCAGTCCAGCGAACGTTCAATTTCCTCGCGCTCGAAGATCTCGATGACATCGCCGGGGCGGATATCGTCGTAGTTCTCGAAGGCCATGCCGCATTCCTGTCCGGACTGGACTTCGGCAACTTCATCCTTGAAGCGCTTGAGCGTTTTCAGCGTGCCTTCGTGGATCACCACGTTGTCGCGCAGAAGGCGGACGCCTGCGGAACGGCGAGCGATACCTTCGGTCACCAGACAGCCAGCAACCTTGCCGACGCCGGTTACCTTGAAGACTTCTTTGATATTCGCATATCCGATGAAGTTTTCGCGGATTTCGGCGGACAGCAGGCCCGAGGCCGCTGCTTTCACATCGTCCACGAGGTCGTAGATCACACTGTAATAGCGGATCTCGACACCTTTCTGGTTGGCAGTGTTCCGGGCCGAGGCGTTGGCGCGGACGTTGAAGCCAAACACCGGTGCCCCCGACGCTTCGGCCAGGCCGATGTCGGTTTCGGTGATGGCGCCCACGCCCGAGTGCAAAACGCGCACGCGGACTTCGTCGTTGCCGATCTTTTCCATCGCCTGAACGATCGCTTCGGCGGAACCTTGCACGTCAGCTTTGACCAGTATCGGCAGTTCGGAAACGTTTTCGTCTTCCTTGGCCTTCTGCATCAGTTGCTCAAGGGTCGTCGCGGCGCCAGCGGCGGCGCGCTTTTCCTTGGCCACGTTCGCACGATATTCGGCGATTTCGCGGGCCTGCGCTTCGGTTTCGGTCACGTTCAGCACGTCACCCGCTTCGGGTGTGCCGTTCAGACCAAGCACCTCGACCGGAACCGAAGGACCAGCTTCCTGCACGCGCTCGCCCTTGTCGTTGATCAACGCACGGACCTTGCCGTACTGCTCACCGACCACAAAGATATCGCCCTGGTGCAGCGTACCATTCTGGATCAGAACCGTCGCGACCGGGCCGCGGCCAACGTCCAGCTGGGCCTCGATCACAGCGCCTTGGGCGGCACGATCAGGGTTCGCTTTCAGTTCCAGAATTTCCGCCTGAAGCGCGATGGCCTCAAGCAGTTCATCCAGACCCTGACCTGTCACGGCAGAGACTTCGACGTCCTGCACGTCACCGGACATTTGTTCCACGACGACTTCGTGTTGCAGCAGGTCGGTGCGCACTTTGGTCGGGTTGGCCGAGGGTTTGTCGATTTTGTTGATCGCAACGATCATCGGGACCTTAGCCGCTTTGGCGTGGTTGATGGCTTCGACGGTCTGCGGCATCACCGCGTCGTCCGCAGCGACAACCAGAACAACGATGTCCGTCACCTGAGCCCCGCGCGAACGCATGGAGGTAAAGGCGGCGTGGCCGGGCGTGTCGAGGAACGAAAGCACAGTGCCGCTGTCGGTCGTCACCTGATAGGCGCCGATATGCTGGGTGATCCCGCCGGCTTCGCCGGCTGTCACCTTGGCATCGCGAATCGCGTCCAGAAGCGAGGTTTTGCCGTGGTCCACGTGGCCCATGATCGTGATGACCGGGGGGCGCGGCTTCAGGTCTTCGGGGTTGTCCTCGATCTCTTTGATGACGTCTTCGACGTCAGCGTCCGACACACGCGTAACTTTGTGACCAAACTCTTCGATGATGAGTTCAGCGGTATCCGCATCAATCGACTGGTTCTGAGTGGCCATGATGCCACTGTTCATCAGCGATTTGACCACATCGGCAACGCGTTCAGCCATACGGTTGGCAAGCTCGGCCACCGTGATCGCCTCGGGCAGTTGCACGTCGCGCACAACCTTTTCGCGCGCCTGTGCGCCGCCCATAGCTTTTTGACGCGCACGCTCTTGCTTGCGCTTCATTGCGGCCATGGATTTCTGACGACCACCTTCGCCGCCAAGGGCTTGGTTCAGCGTCAGCTTGCCGGAACGGCGACCACCATCATCCCGGGCCTTGCCGCGATTGCGATCTTCGCGCTCGGGGGCTGCGGGACGGCGAGGTGCCTCTTTTTCCTTGGGAGCGGTTCTTGCGCGCTGCGGCTCGTCCGGAGAGGGCGCGGGTGCAGCGGCTGCGGCCTTGGCGGCATCGGCGGCCTTGCGAGCCTTGCGCTCTTCCTCTTCGGCCTTGGCCTTGGCGCGTTCTTCCGCCTCGCGCTGTTCGCGCTCTTTTTGTTCTTTCTCGGCGCGCATGCGGTCGCGCTCTTCGGCGCGGGCCTTTTCGGCGGCCTCACGCTCGGCTTTTTCAGATACTTCGCGGAGTTTTGCGGCCTGAAGCGCCTTCAGGCGACGTTCCATTTCCGCGTCGGAGATGCCTGCAGGGCGTTTTGTCCCAGAGCCACCGACCGAACCGCCAGTTGCGCCAGCCGCGCCGCCAGCACCCGGTTTGGGCACAACGACTCGCTTACGCTTGGTTTCCACCACGACGTTCTTGGTCCGCCCATGGCTGAAGCTTTGCTTCACGTTGCCCGAGCGGGCGCCTCCGCGCAAACCCAATGTTTTCTTACCGTCGTTATCGCTCATGAAGCTTCTTTATCCTTTCCGCTGGCCCCTGCCAGCGCGATCCGTGTCAGACGTTCCGACACGTACACCCTTCAATCTTTGGGCTTCCTCTACAACACGCGGCGCCAGACCGCCAGCGCCAAGCGCTGCATGTATCACAGATTGTCGCCCGAAGGCCATTCCCAGTTCATCCGCCGTCAGCCAGCCGATATAAGTGCCGCCATAAGGCGTGCTCAGTTTCGACTTACCTCGGCTCGAGCCGTCTTCGGCTTGGATCAGGACACGGGCCACCTCTTTGGACAGCCAGTCCTTCACCTTTTCATACCCTGCGACCGCATCGCCTGACTTGCGCGCCAAGCTTATGAGGTCAACCACGCGCCGCGACAGCATCTGCTCGACCACATTCACCAGATCTTCTGGCACAGTGACCGGTTGCTTTGCGGCGCGGGAAAACAATCCCTTCTTGGAGGCCTTTTCCAAGGCCTCCTTCTGGGCTGCTACATATATGCCACGTCCGGGCAGTTTTCCAGTGAGATCAGGCACGACCTGACCCTCGGGGCCAACAACAAAGCGGATCAGGCCGGTTTTCGGCTGTGCTTCGCCGGTGGCGATGCATTTGCGTTCCGGCCCGTCCTCACGGGATTTTGCGTGACCACCGCGGCTCATTTCGCGCTTATGCCTCGCTCTCTTCGGTTTCGCCGTCTTCCGGCTCTTCCTCGGTTTCAAGCTCGGTCGGGTCGACCCAGCCCAGCAGGACGCGCGCGGTCATGACCATGGTCTGCGCATCCTCAAGGCTCACGTCATAGGGTTCCAGCAGGCCGTCGTCCTTGACGCGCTGACCGTCAACCGAGGTCCAGCCGCCGGCAAGTTCCCAGTCGGCGCAGGTGGCAAAGTCTTCCAGCGTCTTCACGCCATCTTTTGCCAGTGCTTCGCACATCTGAGGCGTCAGGCCTTCGAAGTTGATCAGGCTGTCCTCGGCGCCCAGCTCGCGGGCGGATTCCAAAGCTTTGCGGGCCTGCTCTTCGAGGTTCTCACGGGCGCGGGTCTGCAACTCGTTCGCGGTGTCTTCGTCGACGCCGTCAATGACCAGCAGTTCGTCAATCTCGACATAGGCGACCTCTTCGAGGTTGGTAAAGCCTTCCGAGACCAGCAACTGGGCAAAGAATTCGTCCAGATCGAGTGTGTCCATGAACAGTTTCGTCCGCACTTCGAACTCGGCCTGACGACGCTTGGACTCTTCTTCCTCGGTCATGATGTCGATATCGAGACCGGTCAACTGAGAGGCCAGACGAACGTTCTGACCGCGGCGACCAATTGCCAGCGACAGTTGTTCGTCGGGAACCACAACCTCGATGCGCTCGGCGTCCTCGTCCAGAACCACCTTGGATACTTCGGCAGGCTGAAGCGCGTTCACCAGGAAGGTCGGCATGTCCTCGTTCCACGGGATGATGTCGATCTTTTCGCCCTGAAGCTCGTTCACAACGGCCTGAACACGGCTGCCACGCATACCAACGCAGGCGCCGACCGGGTCGATGCCGCCGTCATATGAGATAACGCCGATCTTGGCGCGCGAACCGGGGTCACGGGCCACGGCCTTGATCTCGATGATGCCGTCATAGATTTCCGGCACTTCCATCTTGAACAGTTCGGCCATGAACTGCGGATCGGTGCGCGACAGGAAGATCTGCGGGCCACGGGTCTCGCGGCGTACATCCTTGATGTAGCAGCGGATGCGGTCGCCGGGGCGATAGCTTTCGCGGCCGATCTTTTCGTTGCGGCGCAGAATGCCTTCGCCGCGGCCCACGTCGACAATGACGTTGCCGTATTCTTCACGCTTGACGACACCGTTGATGATGGTGCCTGCGCGGTCTTTGAATTCTTCGTACTGGCGGTCACGCTCGGCTTCGCGGACCTTTTGCAGGATGACCTGCTTGGCCGATTGCGCGGCGATGCGACCCAGTTCCACAGGAGGAACTTCCTCGACAAAAGTGTCACCGATCTTGGGATCAGCCATATACTGCTTGGCTTGCTCGACAGTGAACTCGGCCTGGTAGTTCTCCAGCTCTTCTTCTTCGACCACGGTGCGGACGCGGGTGAAGGTCGCCTTGCCGGTGCGGCGGTCGATGTGGACGCGGATGTCCATTTCGGCGCCGTAGCGGGACTTGGCCGCACGGGCGAGCGATTCTTCCATCGCTTCGACGACCAGACCAGGGTCGATCATCTTTTCGCGCGCTACGGCCTCGGCGGTCTGCAAAAGCTCAAGCTGGTTGGCAGAGGTGATTGCCATCTGTCTTACTCCTCCTCGGGCCCTTCGGCCTCGATCTCATCGAACTTGGTTTCGTCTACGGATGCGGCCTTGCGAGCGCGCAGCATTTCCTTGATCAACTCATCTGTCATGACCAGCTTGGCTTCGGCCAGCCAGTCGAATTTCAGGCCAACAGTGCCCTCGTCGAGGTTGATCAGGACCTCGCCATCTTCGACGCCTGCCAGAATACCACGAAAGCGCTTGCGCCCATCGATCAAATCGGCGGTCTCGAGTTTGGCTTCATATCCCTCGAAGGTCTCAAAGTCCTTGAGGCGGGTCAAAGGGCGGTCGATCCCGGGGCTGGACACCTCAAGGTTATAGGCGTCGGTGATCGGGTCCTCGACATCCAGCGTCGCGCTGACGGCGGTGCTGATTTGCGCGCATTCATCGACTTCGATGCCGCCTTCGGGGCGTTCGGCCATGATTTGAAGGGTTGGCGTGTTGCCACCCATCAGACGGATGCGCACCAGTTCAAACCCCATATCCTCGATCACCGGGGTCAGGATCTCGGACAGGCGCTTGTCGATGGCGGTCTTTGCGATCAGGTCACTCATTCGGGCATGCCTTTCGGGCACTGGATTTCTGTCATGCGCCAGAAACAAAAAAACGGGCCAGCGGCCCGTTGATGCGTCTCCGGTGGGCGGCGGGTTTGGACCCCAGCGCCTCGCTGTTGAAGGCGATATAGGCGGCTTGCTTTCAGAGTGCAAGGAGATTCAGAGCGTCCGGCTTTGAGCCACCTTTATCAACACCTCACGAAACGTCCTTTGCAACGGGGTCGGTTGCCAATCGCTGCGTGTGGTCAGACCGATCGGGCGGGGCGCATCTCCGGGATCGACAGGCAGGCGGACCAGCGCCCCAGATGCCAGATCATCGGCGGCCTGCGTGTTCGAAATCATCGCCAGCTTGTCGCTCCCAACCAGCAGGCCGCGCACCAGCACCATGGCATTGGCCTCGATGATCGGGCCGGTGCCTGTACCCTTGAAATACCGGTCAAAGTGATCGCGCGTCGGGGTGCCTTTGCGGGCAACGACCCATGGAAAGCGGGCCAGCGTGGCGCGATCCGGCACATGCCCCGCCAAGGCATGGTCGGGCCGGCAATAGATCCCCAGTTTGTCCGTAAAGACAGGCTCTTGTGTGACATCTGGTGCGGGGGGCGGATCGCGCAAAGCCCCCAGCATCAGGTCAATTTCGCCATTGCGCAGCGCGTGCAGCATCTCGGAGTAAGGGCTGTCGTTGACGGTAATCTGGGCGCCGGGATGCAGTTCGGTCAGGCGGTTCAGCGCGAGAGGCAGCAGCGTGCCGCGTGACAACGGCAGGCTGCCAAGGCGCAACTCGCCGATGCCTGCGCCTTCCAGCGCCGTGATCTCATCCCCGGCCTGCCGCAATTCGGCAAAGGCGAGGCGCGCGGCGCGCACAAGGGCTGTGGCGCTTGGGCTCAGCGTGATTCCGCTGGGCGATTTCAGGAACAAAGCCTGCCCGGCCAGCGCTTCCAATTCACGTGCCGCGCGGTGCAGCGAAGGCTGGGACACCCCAAGCGCTCGCGCCGCGACGGAATAGTTGCCATGCGAGGCCACTCCGATCAGCGCCCTAAGCTGCGTGCTGGTCAGCGAATCGGCATAGGCATGGGCTTGGGCACCTTTGCGGCGCGAGGTGGTTGCATCATGCAGCAGCCCCAGCGCCCGTTCGCAGCGTGATTGCAGCACGTCGCCTGCCTTGGTCGGAAACATGCCGCGGTGCGACCGGGTAAAAAGCGCAACGCCAAAGCTGACCTCCAGCCCGGCAACGGCCTGCGTAATCGCCGGCTGCGACAGGTGAACCACGTCCGAAGCCGCCGTGACGCTCCCGTTCTGGCACACGGCAGTGAAGGCGCGCAGGTGGCGCAGGTTCAGGTGATCGGCCTGCATCTTTGGCCCTCTATAGCAAATTTCAATATGAATAGCCCGCAAATGAAATGGCATTCCGCGGACATTGGCAACATCCTGCAAGCCAAAACAAAGGGGAGGATACCGTGAGCGACAAGAAAACAGCCCTTGTCATTTCAGCCCATGCGGCGGATTTCGTGTGGCGCTGCGGCGGGGCCATCGCCCTGCATGGGCAGCTTGGCTATGAGGTCACCATTGCCTGCCTGTCCTTTGGCGAAAGGGGCGAAAGCGCGCGGCTCTGGAAAGAGGGCAAGTCGTTGGACGAGGTCAAGGCGATCCGTCGGGGCGAAGCCGAGGCTGCCGCTGATGTGTTGGGCGCCCACCATCTCGAATGCTTTGATCTGGGGGATTACCCGCTGCATTTGGAGCGTGAAGACAAATACAAACTCGTCGATCTGATCCGCAAGGTGCAGCCCACCTGGATGATGAGCCACAGTCAGTACGACCCCTACAACACCGATCACATGTACATGACGCAGGTGGCGCTTGAGGCGCGGATGATCGCGCAGGCCTGGGGCCACAACCCCGGTGAAAGGGTGCTTGGCGCCCCGCAGTTGTACCTGTTCGAGCCGCACCAGACCGAGCAGATGGGCTGGAAACCAGATACCTTCCTCGACATCACTGAGGTGTGGGACAAGAAGCGCGCCGCAATGGAATGCATGAACGGGCAGGTCCACCTGTGGGACTATTACACCCGCGTCGCCCAGCAGCGCGCCAACCACTTCAAGCGCAATTCCGGCGGCATGTCCGGCGGGCGCGATTGCAAATACGCGGAGGGCTTTCAAAGCATCTTCCCGCGCACTGTCGACGAGCTTTGAGGAGAGAGCGCCATGAATACCCCAACCAATCCGAATTTCGACGTTGCGCACCTGGCCCATGTCGAGGTTTACACCGACAAGTTTGACGAGAGCCTAGATTTCTTTACGCGGGTTTTCGGGCTGAAACTCTCTGGGCGCGAGGGCAACAGCGCCTATCTGCGGGCCTGGGATGACTACGAATTCCACTCGTTGAAACTGACGGCGCATGACACCACGGGGGTGGGCCACGTTTCTTATCGCTGCACCTCGCCCGAGGCGCTGAAACGCCGTGTCGCGGCGATCGAGGCCTCCGAGTATAAGGTGCTGGGCTGGACTGACGGTGACATGGGCCACGGGCCGTCCTTTCGGTTCGAAGACCCCTTCGGCCATGTTTTTGAGCTCTATTGGGAAACGGTGAAATATCAGGCCCCGCCAGACGATGCCTCGGCGCTGAAAAACCTGTCCAGCCGCTTTCACGCCCAGGGGATCAGCCCGCGCCGGATCGACCATGTCAATCTGCTGGGCGAGGACGTGAGTGAATTCAAACGCTTTGTGGATACCTGTCTGGGCCATCGCGTCACAGAGTATATCCAGCTCGATAACGGGCGAATGGGTGGCTGCTGGTTCACCTGCAACAACAAGACCTACGATCTGGTTTGCTCGGAAGAGCGTGGCGGCGGCCAAAAGCGCTTGCATCACGTGACCTATGCCACCGACCAGCGCGAGGACATCCTGCGCGCGGCTGATATCTATCTGGAAAACGGCGTTCATATCGAAACCGGCCCACACAAGCACGCCATTCAGGGGTCGTTCTTTCTGTACGCGTGGGAACCCGCAGGCAACCGGATCGAATTGGCGAACGCCGGCGCGCGGCTGATGCTGGCCCCGGATTGGGAGCCCGTTGTCTGGACGGAAGCGGACCGCAAAAAGGGCCAGGCCTGGGGTCTGAAAACAATCGAGACTTTCCACACGCACGGTACGCCGCCTGTCAAAGGGTGAGCAGGGGGTATTTGGAACAAGATGAAGACGGGAAGAGGTGCCATGGCGGTTGTTGTGCAAAACATTGAGCGGGCTGATGCCGAGCTGGTTTCCCGGCTCGGCGCCGCAGGCGTTGCAACGGTGCATGAGGCGCAGGGGCGCTCTGGACTGATGTCATCCAGGATGCGGCCAATCCAGCAGGATAAGGCAATTGCCGGGTCAGCAGTGACGATCAGCGCCGCGCCGGGTGACAACTGGATGATCCACGTGGCGATCGAGCAGTTGCGTGAGGGGGACATCATGGTGCTCGCCCCTACCGCACCCTGCGACATGGGCTATTTCGGCGAACTGCTGGCCACCTCGGCCATGGCTCGGGGGTGCCGTGCACTGGTCATTGATGCGGGTGTGCGGGACACGCGCGATCTGCGGGCGATGGGCTTTCATGTCTGGTCGACGGCTGTTTCGGCGCAGGGGACCGTCAAGGAAACGCTCGGCTCGGTCAATGTGCCAATTGTTTGTGCAGGTGCTCATGTGATGCCCGGCGACGTGATCGTGGCGGATGACGATGGCGTCTGCGTTGTGCCGCTTGGGCGCGCCAAAGAAGTGATGGATAGGGCGCAGGTCCGGCTGGATGCGGAAGAGGTCAAGCGGCAGCGATTGGCCGCCGGTGAGCTGGGGTTGGACATCTATGACATGCGCCCGAGGCTGAAGGAAAAAGGGCTACGCTATGTGTGAACGCAATATGCGAAAGCTGTCGGGAGCCCGTACGCCAAAGCAGACGCAGGTCGCTTTGTGATGGGCGGCCTGCGTTGCATGTGGATGCGCGGAGGCACGTCAAAGGGGGGATATTTCCTTGCCTCCGATCTGCCGACCGATACGGCGGCCAGGGATGCCGTGTTGCTGGGGATCATGGGATCGCCCGATCCGCGCCAGATTGACGGGATGGGTGGCGCAGACCCTCTGACCTCGAAGGTTGCCGTAGTGCGGCCATCGCAGCGCGCCGGGATCGATGTGGATTACCTTTTCCTTCAGGTCTTTGTGGATCAGGCCATTGTAAGCGATGGCCAGAACTGCGGGAATATTCTGGCTGGTATCGGCCCCTTCGCGATTGAACGCGGATTGGTCCCGGCGCAAGCCAAGGAAACGGTTGTCACGATTTATATGGAGAACACCGGACAGGTCGCCGAGGCGCGAGTTCAGACGCCGGGCGGACAGGTGATTTATTCCGGCGACGCGCGGATCGACGGGGTACCCGGCGGCGCGGCGCCGATCCCGATCGCCTTTCGTGATACCGCCGGGTCGAGCTGTGGCGCCTTGTTCCCGAGCGGGTCAGTGCGGGACGTGGTCGAGGGGGTCGAAGTGACGTTGATCGACAATGGGATGCCCTGCGTGATCATGCGCGCCGCCGATTTTGGGCTGACAGGGGATGAGGCGCCGGGTGTCTTGGAAGACAACGCCGAATTGCGGATGCGGCTCGAATCGATCCGACTGGCCTGCGGCCCTTTGATGAACCTTGGCGATGTGTCTCAAGAGAGCGTGCCAAAGATGACCCTGATCAGTGCCGCGCGGAATGGCGGTGCGATAAGCACACGAACCTTTATCCCGCATCGGTGTCACAAGGCCATTGGTGTGCTTGGGGCGGTCAGCGTGGCAACGGCTTGCCTGACGCCGGTGGCCGTGGGGCACGATCTCGCGATTGTGCCAGAGGGGGCGGTAAAGCCTATGTCGATTGAGCATCCAACCGGCGAGATGACCGTTGTTGGCCATGTCGAAGAGCATGAGGTCGTGCGCGCAGAAGTGCTGCGCACAGCTCGAAAACTGATGGATGGAGAGGTGTTTCCAGCGCCTCGATGAGAGGGCAGTCGAGCCTTGCGTACATGGGCCTGGCATGGTGGCCCGGGTGTCTATCGCGATGTTTGCAGCGTCCCGCTGAATGGCTTCCGAAATTGCTCACAGCGCGGTTGCACCCTCTGCTGGAGCGTCTAGAATGTATACATTAAGGGCGCAAAGGTGACTTGCATGGATGATCACAAGGAAGGCTCGCACACGTCGCGCGTTATGGAGGAGGTGCGCCGCCGCGTTCTGTCCGGGGAAATTCCGGGAGGGGAGCGGCTGACCGAGGTTGCCCTTGCCGAAGAGCTGGACGTCTCGCGCACGCCTGTCCGCGACGCACTTGCACGGCTGGCCGAAGAAGGGTTGTTGGAACGTCGGCGCAACGCCGGTTTCGTGGTGCGTTTGTTCACCTATGCCGATGTGGTCGACGCCATCGAATTGCGCGGGGTGATTGAAGGCACCGCTGCACGTTATGCGGCTGAGCGCGGCCTGTCCGAGGCCGATATTGAAGCGGGAACAGACCTTCTTGCACAACTGGATGGCTGCTTTGCGTCTGCACATGATGTTGTTGATTTAGATGAATATTCTCGTCTGAACAGTGTCTTCCACCAATGGATTACACGGCTGTCGGGGTCGGCCTTGATCCAGCGAGAGACCGAGCGCGTCGTCAAGCTGCCCTTCGCTGCGCCCACCGCTTTCTTACCAACTCTCGAAGACATGCCCGGCTATGCGCGCAGGCTGTTTTATGCGCAGCAGCAACACCATGCCATTGTCGAGGCGATCATTGCCCGCCAGGGCGCCCGGGCCGAGGCCTTGATGCGCGAACACGCCCGCGAAGCCCGCCGCAATCTGGAGCATCTGCGTGGCCCCGAGGGTGGCAACTTTCCGGGGCTCTCCCTGATTGCCAGCTAAAATGTATGCATTTTCGTGAAATTTTCTTGAGCAAACCGCATTTGTCGCTCTAAATGTATGCAGCTTGAGATTCGCATGGGAGGACTAGCGATGAACCTTGATGAGAAAATTGCCGCCGCTGGTGGCGCGGTGCCGATGCTCCGCAACAGCAAGATCGGGATGTATGTTTATCCCGTCGTGACGCCGGAATTCACCAACTGGCGGGATGAGCAGGCGGCGTGGCGCAACGGCGCCGTGTTGTTCGACCAGTCGCACCACATGGACGAGCTGATCGTCGAAGGCCCGCAGGCGACCGAGTTCCTTGCCTATCACGGTATCAACTCGTTCTCGAATTTCGACCTGAACCGCGCCAAGCATTATGTGCCCGTCACGCCGAACGGTCACGTGATTGGCGACCACATCATTTTCCGCGAGCGCGAGGACAAGTACATCCTCGTGGGCCGCGCGCCGACCTCGAACTGGCTGCTGTTCTGCGCGTCTTGGGGTAAGTGGAATGTACGCATTCGCCACGATCCGCGGTCGCCGTCACGCCCCGAGGGCGAGCGCGTGCTGCGTGAACATTACCGGTTCCAGATCCAGGGCCCCGACGCCCCGGCGATCTTTGAAAAGATGAACGGCGGGCCGGTTCCGGATATCAAGTTCTTTCACGTCGACTGGATCAACATCGGCTCGAAAAAGGTACAGGCGCTGCGCCACGGCATGTCCGGCGCACCGGGGCTTGAGGTCTGGGGGCCGTACAAGGACAAAGACTATATCCACTCGACCATCATGCAGGCGGCCAAGGATGCCGGGGTCAATCTGGTCCAATGCGGCAGCCGTGCCTATTCGACGAACACGCTGGAATCCGGCTGGATCCCCAGCCCGCTGCCGGGCATTTATACCGGTGACGGCATGCTGGCAGACTACCGCCAGTGGCTGAGCGATGAGCAGTACGAAGCTGCTGGCGCGATCGGCGGCAGCTTTGTCAGCGAAAACATCGAAGACTACTACGTCAACCCGTTCGAGCTGGGTTATGATTTCTACATCGGCTGGAAGAAAGACGATTTCGTCGGCAAGGCGGCCTTGCAGAAGATCAAGGAAGAGGGCGCCAAGCGCAAGAAGGTGACCTTTGAGTGGAACCGCGAAGACGTGCTGAAAGTCATCGGCAGCGCCTTTGAGCAGGGCACGCCTTACAAGTGGATCGACTTCCCGCAGCCGAACTATGCCTCGTCTTCGGCGGATATGGTCATGCAGGGCGACAAGATGGTCGGCATGAGCATGTTCAACGGCTATAGCTGGAACGAACGCTGCGTGCTCAGCCTTGGGGTCGTCAGCAATGATGTTCAGGTCGGTGACGTTCTGACCATGAAATGGGGCGAGCCGGACGACACCCAGAAGACCAGCACCGAAAAGCACCAGCAAACCGAGATCCGCGTGCGTGTGTCGCCAACTCCTTATGCCGCCGAAGCGCGTGAAAACTACGCTGACAGCTGGCGCAGCAAGGGCAGCTAAGTCGCTGTGCCAGCGCGGGGGATTAGCAAAAACCAATACCCGCGCTGGCATTTCTATTGGACGAACCAAGCGTCCGACATAAGATCGCTTCAGAATGGGGGGCGAACAAAGTCCCCCCGATCAGTCTGGGAGGACAACCATGTTTCACTTTACCCCTGTAAAGCGCTTTGCCGCCGCGCTGGCAGCCACGACCGTGCTTGCTGCGCCTGCAATCGCCGAAGAGCTGAAGTTCGCCAACTTCACGCCGCCTTTCCACACCATCAACGCCAGCGTTATCGAGAAGATGAATGCCGACCTGTCTGCCGCCACTGGGGGCGAACTGACCGTCCGCGGCTATCATGGCGGCGAACTGGGCGCTGGTCCGGTCGAACAATATGTGCGCGTTGTGCAGGGCGTAGCAGATCTGGGCTGGGGCCTGCCGGGCTATACTTCGTCGCAATTCGGCAAGACGATGATCGCGGAACTGCCCAATGCCATCCCGCTGGACAAGCCGGGTTATGAGGCGCTGTGGGAGGCCTTCGATGAGATCAAGGGCGAATTCCCCGGCACTAAGCCGATTGCGCTGTGGACCTCTGAGCCGAATATCTTCATCATGAAGGATCATGATATTCGCAAGCCCGAAGATCTGGCGGGTCTGAAGATCCGTGTCGCAGGCTCGACCGCCGCGCAGGTGGCCGAAGCGATGGGGGCCACCCCTGTCCAGATGCCGATCAACCAAGTCTACAACGCACTTCAGACGGGCCTGATCGACGGGGTGATTACCGGCGCTTCCACCCTTTCGGACTTTAAATTGGACGAAGTGGCCAACAGCTACAGCCTTGGCGCGAACCTTGGCCGGTTGGTGTTTTACACGGTGATGACCGGCACGAAGTACGATAGCATGTCGGATGAAATGAAGTCTGCCATCGACGGTGTGTCGGGTATGGAACTGTCGAAATCGGCAGAAATGGCATGGAATGCCACCGCCGATGCGGCGATTGAGGCGGCACGAGTCGCTGGCGACAACACAGTGATCGACCTCAGCGCCGACGAAATCGCCGGTTTTGAGACGGCTGTGGCGGATGTCGTCAACGGCTATGTCGCCGAGGTCGGCGGCGAGGCAGCTTTGGCTGCGATGCGGGGCGAATAAGTGCTGCACACAATGCGCAATGTGGCGGACAGGCTGATTGGCCTGTCCGCTTTTTTCGGCACGCTTGGCCTGATCGTCGAAGTGGTCGTGATCCTGATCGACGTGATCGGGCGCGCCTTTGGCCATCCGATGTTCGGCTCTCAGGACTTGATCATGATGACCATGGTCATTCTGGTCTTTGGCGGTATGGCGCTGTGTGATCGGCAAGGCGGACATATCGCCGTTGACCTACTTGAGCGACGTTATCCGCGCGTCATGAACCGCGCCATCGACATCCTCTCGGCGCTGCTGGGGACCGTGATCTTTGTTTTTGTCGCATGGGCGGTTTTCGACAGCGCCAAGCTGAGCCAGATGCTTAATCTTTCGACAAATCTTTTGCGCCTGCCAAAGGCATGGTTTCAGTGGGGATTGTGCGTACTGTCGCTGATCACCGCCTTCGGAATGCTGCTGCGGGCAATCGAGCTTACGCTCTCGGGCCGCGACGTCCGCCACGAATTGGAGTCAAAACAATGACCGCAGGTGCCATCGGCGGTGTTGGGATCGCGGTTCTTCTGATCCTGTTGATCCTGCGTATTCCCGTGGCCTTCGCCATGTTCCTTGTTGGCTTTATTGGCATCTGGAGCCTGAATGGCTGGAATGCGGCGATGGGCTTGCTGGCTTCTGAAAGCTTCACCTTGGCGTCCAGCTCGGAACTGGTGATCGTGCCGTTGTTCATTCTGATGGGCAATGTCGCCACCCACACCGGGATGAGCCGCCAGCTTTACGACGCGGCCTATGCGGTGATCGGGCATATCCGTGGCGGGCTGGCCAGTGCCACGGTGATTGGCTGCGGCGGCTTTGCGGCGCTGTCTGGCTCCTCGGTCGCCTCGGCTTTGACCATGGGTAAGGTGTCCCTGGGCGAGATGGACCGCTATAAATATGACCCGCGCCTGTCGACTGGGGTGGTGGCTGCCGGTGGCACGCTGGGCATTCTGATCCCGCCGTCGACCGGTTTTGTGATTTACGCCATTCTGACCGAGCAGAGCATTGGACGTCTGTTCCTTGCCGGTGTCCTGCCGGGCCTTTTGCTGCTGAGCGCTTTTATCGCAACCATCACCTTTCTCTGCTGGATCAAGCCCGAGTTTGGCCCCGCTGGCCCGGCAACCAGTTTTGCCGAAAAGCGGCGGGCGATGGTGGGCGCCTTGCCGATCCTGACCGTGATCCTTTTGACCATTGGCGGCATCTACGGCGGGCTGTTTTCCCCGGTCGAAGCCGCTGGGGTCGGGGCCGGGCTGGTGATCCTTTATGGCTTGGTGACGCGCTCTTTGGATCTGCGAGCCTTTTGGAACGCGGCGCGTGACAGCATCGTGACCACGGCGACGGTCATGCTGATCCTCATCGCGGCGCATATGATCAACCCTTTCCTTGCCCTGTCCCATATCCCGACGCTGGTGGGCGAAGGGTTGGCTGCGCTGGATGCCGGAGTGATCGGAACACTGGTGGTGATCCTTTTTGTTTACCTTGTACTGGGTTGCTTTCTGGAAGGGTTCGCCATGCTGGTGTTGACCCTGCCGATCTTTTTCCCGGTCATTATGGATCTGGGGATCGATCCGATCTGGTTTGGCGTGCTGGTGGTTTTGACACTTGAGATGGGGCTGATATCGCCGCCGGTGGGGATCAACGTCTTTATCGTGAAATCCGTGGCCCCCAAGGTGCCACTGGGCCAGATCTTTCGCGGAGTGCTGCCGTTCTGGGGGGCCATGGTTGTGACGCTGGCCATACTGATCGCCTTCCCTCAAATCTCGTTGATCCTGCCGAACACGATGTTCAACTGATCCAGGCCATCTTGTCAGGTATGTAAGGGGCGCATGATGCGCCCCTTATTGCGTTTTGGCGTCGCCACGTTTTAACCATGATTCGGGGTCGATTAACCAAGCTCTGGCTTGCATGGGGAAACAGTTTTCTCGGGACCTTACCGCTGTCCCGATGTGCGCAACAGAAAAGTCCGAAAAATGCCAAATTTGCGCCTCAATTCGCTTTTTCTGCCACTTTTCCGCCTTGAATGATATTGCTCGAACTCGGGAACGGGGGCAAAAAGAAACGGAGTGAAACGATGGTGTTTCTTCTTGCTATGATCGCACTTGCAACTTTGGACCGCGTGGTTCTGGCAAGGGTTTTTGACGGCAGCTGATCTGCACAGCTGCCTTTTTAGACCGGGTTAAGGTTTGACCCATAACATCCATCTGATCGCCCCGAACCAGGAGCTGCCCCTATGAGAACCGAGATCCACAAGATCGCGAAAACAAGCCATTCCGTCATCACCATGGCCGAAGACGCCGTGATGAAGATTATTCCCAAAGACGGGCGCTTTGCTGGCAAGGCCGATTTTTATTGTGACAACAGCGCACTGGTGGTCAGCTATCCTGACGGCACCTCGGTCACGCTCGCCCTCTGAGGCGGCGCTAGTCTACGGCGGGTGCGCCCGCCGCTTCGCGCCAGCGGGTGTCCACATCCTCGCGCGATTTCCCAACGCGGAATTCATCGTAGTAGACGACCAAAGTCGGCTTGGGCCTTGCCCCATGCGCGTCGTTCCAGCGGGTGGTATAGCTGGAAAAGACGCCGCGCCGATGGCCGGGCTGGGTGCCCTCAAGCAGGCTCTTGGGTGAGACGATGGGGCCCTTGTAGTCGCACTTGAGTTCTCCGTTCACCCAGACGCGCAAATACCCGTCTGGCTGGTTCGAAAAATTCGTCTGCATCACCAGATCGACCCAGCGCCGTCTGTTCTCTGCCATGTCGAACAACCGGCAAACATAGCCGTCGTTTTCACCTTCACCCCAATCAAAGGTGCGGCGCATATCCTCAAGCTGAATGACCACGTCGCCCTGCGCGCGTTCAGGTCCGGCGCATATGGCGGGGCGGCAGGTGGTCCAGTTGCCTTCATCTTTGCCAAGCTGGATCAGCCGGATCACGGGATTGGCGTCGCCGCCCATGGTCCATTGCCCAAAGACCAGCCGAAGCGAGTCGTCGCGGGCGAAACCTGGTATGCTGGAGTTGTAAAAGCTCCAGCCATACCACGTATCCTCCCCGACCTTGGCGAGGCTGCTGTCGTCGGTCATGCGGATCTCGGCGCGGTAACGCGGATTGCCGCAATCGCTGCCGCCGCAATCGCCGGTGCGCAATTCAAACCGTTCCGAGCGATCGCCGCTGCGGACCGGCGCGCCGGCTTGGGCAAGGGCGTAGCGGAAGTTATGCGGCGCCGGGCTGAACAGACGTTCATAGCCGCGGACGGGTGTAAAAAGGTCGTCTGATTGGCGGTTCAGGCCGGGGATCACCTCAAGACAACCCGCCAGAAACAAGGAGAGAAATAGCACAGTTTGCCTTGCCATTCGCATAGCTCGTTACCTTGCATGAATCCGCCTATATCCTGATCAGAAACTATAGTGTTCTAAGAAATTTGGTGCAATTGGCGTGGCTTTCCCGAAGCACGAATGATCGGCGCATAAGGTGGCCTGTTTTCTAAGATTTTGGCGAAAAAGAGAAATTTTGTTGCGCTGTCGGGCGGATGGGTGCGTGCCTGACGTTGGGGAATCTGTGGAAAACTGTAACAAGTTGGGCACAATCCCAAAAAAGTTAACGGCAAATTTCCGCCGTTCTTGCTGGATTCAAGAAGAGCCGCATACTGGCCACAATAAAAAAGCACTGCGTTAGACAGTGTTAACTTTATGAGGCAGAAAAAATGGCAAGGATCAGTGTCTTCGGCATTGGTTACGTCGGTGTTGTATCGGCTGCGTGTCTTGCGCAGGACGGTCATGACGTAATCGCGGTCGATGTCGACCAGGGCAAAATCGACGCAATCAACGCAGGAATGTCCCCCATCGTCGAGGAAGGGATCGATGATCTCGTCCGGGAAATGGTGGCCAGTGGCAAACTGCGCGCAACCATTGATTTCGCCAAGGCAATCCACGAAACGGACCTGTCGTTCGTCTGTGTCGGCACACCTTCTGCGCCGGATGGCTCGGTTGGCCTGTCCTATGTGACCAGCGTTTGCGAAACCATCGGCAAGGCGCTGGCAGACAAGGACGCCTACCACTCGGTTGTCATCCGCTCGACCATCGTGCCGGGCAGCACCGAAACCTCCTGCATCCCGGTTCTGGAACAGACCTCGGGCAAAGTGGCGGGCAAGGATTTCGGCGTCGGCTACTACCCTGAGTTCCTGCGCGAAAGCACGGCGATTGCCGACAGCTATGACCCCGGACTGGTGGTTTTTGGCTTTATGGACGTCAAGACCGGCGAGATTTTGGCCGAGTTGAACAAGGACATGCCTTGTCCGGTGAACAAGGTCGATATCCGCACCGCCGAGATGGTGAAATACACCTCGAATACCTGGCGTGCGGTCAAAGTGACCTTTGCCAACGAGATCGGCAATATCGCCAAGTCCTGCGGCATCGACGGTCAGACTGTGATGGAGATCCTGTGCTCCGATAAAAAGGCCGCCATGTCGCCCTATTTCATGCGCCCCGGCTTTGCCTTTGGCGGATCGTGCCTGCCAAAGGATGTGCGCGCGCTGCGTCACCTGGCAGCCCAGAACGACACGCCCTCGCATCTGCTGAACGCGGTTCTTGAGGCGAACGAGGCGCAGATCGCCAAGGCCGAAAAAATGGTCGAGAAAAGCGGCGCCAAGCGCGTCGGATTTGTCGGGATCAGCTTTAAACCCGGGACCGATGACCTTCGGGAAAGCCCGCTTGTGTCCTTGGCCGCGCGTCTGATCGGCAAGGGTATCGAGGTGGATATCTACGATCCCTTCGTCAAAGAGGCCTATGACAGCGGCACCCCCGGCGCCGGGCGCGGCAACGAAAGCGTGCCAAACCTTCAAGGCCGTCTTGTCGGCGATCTCGACAAGCTGATCAATGACAGTGGCGCGGTTCTGGTGGGCAACTACTACAACGAAACCGTGGACAAGCTGAAGGCCGCGGCCAAGACGCGCACCGTGGTCGACCTGACCCGCCTGCATCGCGACATGGTCACGGATGACAAATACGAAGGCATCTGCTGGTAAGCCGATGTCCGCGAAATTGGTCCTCACCCATCTCGCCTATTACTCGGTCATCTATCTTTTGGTGTCCGTGGTCCCCCAGGGATTCCTGGGGGAATTGCACAACGCGTCCAACGCGGTGTTCATTGTCGGCTTTTTGGGCATCTGGCGGTACAGCTGGGCGTTGACCAACTTTTCGCGGGCCATCTATTTCCGCCGGATCGCCTATCCGGTCTGGAAGCGCCGCCACAATCGGCGCTTCTGGGCAAGCAAGGTCAAATCGCACTGCTACTTCATGGTCACCACCTACATGGTGGATAATGATGTCACCATCATGGTCTACCGTCGTCTGTTCGAGGCAGCCGCGAAGGCCCGCGACGGTGCGACGATTGTTGTCTCAGCCGTGGATGGCAAAGACGTGCGGTTGATCCGTCAGCTGTACGAAAGCTCGAAATTCGACATGAGCAATGTCGAATTGATCATCGACCGCATCAAATCCAGCGGCAAGCGCGACGCCATGGAAAAGGCACTGCGCATTCTGGCTGACAAAGCCCCGACCAAAGACGACATCATGGTCTTTGTCGACGGGGACACGGTCGTGCCGCGCGATATCTGGGCACAGGCCGCGCCGTTTTTCTCGGATCCGCGCATGGGCGCGCTGACCACCGACGAAGCGGCGATCATCGACAAGCAGAACCTGTTCAAGGACTGGTTCACCCTGCGTTTCAATCAGCGTCAGGTGATGATGTGCTCGATGGGGTTGGGCAACCGGGTTCTGACGCTGACCGGCCGCATGTCGGTTTTCCGCGCGTCGCTGGCGACCAATCCCGGCTTCATCAAAGGCGTCGGATTTGACTATCTCGACCACTGGCGCCTTGGCCGCGTGAACTTTCTGACGGGTGACGACAAATCGACGTGGTATTGGCTGCTTCGCAATGGCTATCAGATGGCCTATATGCCCGACGTCCAGTCGCAATCCGCCGAAGGCCAGCCGCGCGATACATTCTATGACAGTGCCAAGACGCTTATGGTGCGTTGGTTTGGCAACATGATGCGCACCAACGGCCGCGCCCTTCGGGAAAGCCCGCGCAAGATTGGCTTTTTCACATGGTGGTCGATCCTTGATCAGCGGGTGTCCATGTGGACCACGCTTGTCGGGCCGATCTCGGTTCTTGTGGCGGCGATCACGATCACTCCGACGGTGATCCCGCTGTATATCGCCTGGGTTATGGTGACCCGCTACATGTTCTGCATCATCATCGCGCTGTTCAACGGGCAGTGGTTCCCTATCACGCATCCGCCGATCTTGTACTTCGGCCAGATTGCGGGCGCGATCATCAAGACTTTTGTACTTTTCCGCCTCGACAAACAGAAATGGACCCGACAGGGCAGCGGCGGTGCGGGCACCGCTTTGTCGCTGTTTGATCGTGTGAAGGCATGGGAATCCTTTGCCCATCATGCGCTGGCCCTGTCATGGCTCACCGTAGCCATCATGTTTCTGAATACGGTCGAATAGGCATGACGAGGTAATACGATGGCAAATGACATCTTCAGACCCGACCCGAACACCGACCCTGAAATGATCGGAGAACCGGTTGGTGGTGCTGACCTCAGTATTCCGCAGGCCTTCGTTCAGCCCAGCGTGAGCGTGCTGTATGACATCGGCGCGGTCAGCGGCGGCACGGCCCAGGCCGAGGAACCCGTCACCACGTCCGAGCGGAAAAAGCTGCCACTCGACTTTGGTTATGACGATGAACACCCGCTGTTGAAGCTGCCCTTTGCTCTGACGGTTCAGGGCCAGCGCTACACCGGCGACAGTGTTTCGCTGATGCAGATCCACGCCGAGGCAGACGAGGGCGGGCCGCTTGGCGTCGGCTCCAGGCATATCGCGATCCTGCATTTCACCTTTGAGAATTTTTCGGTGACCCTGCACCCGCAGGTGACAGTTCTGAGCGAAGCCGACGATGGCACGACGGTCTTCCAGTTTACCGACCCGACGGGCGATCATCTGCCTCAGCTGCGCTATATCCTGAACAGCTTTATCGCGGGGGATTTCGTCACCATCGACGGCATGGTCAGCTACACCGGCCCGATCGAACCGAAAAAGCCCAAGGGCGAGGCCGGCGCGCAATCCATCAAGGATCGTATTCGTTCGATCGCAGTGGCGGCGATGTCAGGGCTGTTGATCGTGTTGGCAGCCTTCGTGTTGTTCAAGCGCTATACCACAGCCTACGAAATGCACCCGATTTTCGTCGAGCGCGCCGGTCAGATGATGCGCGCCACTGCTGCCGGACAGATCTCGTATCTCAATCCAACAGCGGCAAAAGGAGAGGTGCTTTATTCTATTAACGCCAATACTGGCGACGTGTTGAACTTCAAGATGCCATGTGATTGCCAAGCTGTTGTTCCGCAAGGAATTTCAGAAGGCGCAACTGTTCTTCAAACAGACTTAATTCTGACAATTTTCGTTAATAGTTCTGAAGTCAGAGCACAGACTCTGATGAGCATAGAAGGGCTTAACAGGGCGATGAACGGAGACATGGTTCACATGGATCTGAACGACGGGCGCAGTATCCCTGTCCGCGTCGCCCCAAGCGAAGCGACCACCGCGGCAAGCATGCGCGGCGATCTCTTCGTGCCAGTCGATCTCGTGACAGAAGAAGGTGTTCTAACAACGGAGGATATCGGCAAATCCGCAAAACTGCGGTTGTCGAAAAGCCTGTTCGGGCTTTGAGATTGAAACGAGAGGCATCTGCCATGACCACGATCTACCCATTGATCATCTGCGGCGGCAAAGGCACCCGTCTGTGGCCCCTGTCACGGACCCAAAGCCCCAAGCAGTTCCAAAAGATCAGCGGTCCTGACTCGATGACCTTTTTCCAGGTGGCCGTGCAGCGGCATCGCGGGGCGGTCTATCAGGATCCGGTCATTGTGACAGGCGTCACACATCGCGGCACTGTGGTCAAACAGCTGCGCGAAATCCAGTCCGGCGCACAGATCATCTGCGAGCCGATGGGTCGCAACACCGGCCCGGCCGTTCTGGCCGCCGCCCATGCCATTTCCCGCAAGGATCCGAATGCGATCTTTGTTGTCGTACCTGCCGATCACATCATCGAAGGCCCGCTGACCGAAACCATCGAAGCCTGCATTCCCGCGGCGCAGGCCGGCCACATCATCACATTCGGCATCCCGCCGCGCTATGCGGAAACCGGCTTTGGCTACATCACCGATGCTGGCCCGATGGAAGGCTTCAGCACCATTCGCCGCGTCGGCGGTTTTGTCGAAAAGCCGCCAGAGGCCGAAGCTCAGGCGCTGATCGACAGCAAATCGGCTTACTGGGCCTCTGGCCTGTCGATGTTCTCGGCCAAGACGATCATTTCGGAATACGCCAAGTTCGACCCCAGAACGGCAGCCTATGTCGCGGATTCGGTGGAGTTCGGCTCGGACACGCCCGAAGCGCTGTATCTGAACGAGGCCGATTTCGCAGAGGCGGCGTCGGAGCCGACCGAAGGCGTCGTGTTCGAAAAGACCGACCGCATCGCACTGGCGCCGCTGGACGTGTCGTGGGACGATGTTGGAAGCTGGCTGGCGATGTATAATATCTCGCCGCAGGACAGTAACGGCAACGTTTTGCAGGGCGACGTGATCGCGCTGGACGCGATGAACACCATGGTGCGCGCTGACAGCCGCTTGGTCAGCATCGTAGGACTGACCGATATTATCGTGATCGACACCCCTGATGCGCTTTTGGTCGCCCGGATGGACGAAACCCAAAACGTCAAGAAGGTGGTCGAACAGTTGAAGGCCAGCCGCCGCACCGAGACCGAGGTCCATGCCGAGGCGACGCCCGCCATGGTTCCGTTCGAAAAGCAGAGAGAACTGGCAAAGCTGGTGGAATCCGACAAATTCCAGCTTGGTACCGCCGAGATCGAAGTTGGCCGCACGGTCATCATGGATCGCGGTCCGCGCAATCGGCAGGTCATCGTGGTGCAGGGCACCGTGCATGCCTCGGGGCCGGGTTGGAGCAAAACGACCACCGAAGGCGGCCGCATTTATGCCGATGAGAACGGCCAGGTGCGGATCGTTAACAGCGGCGACGACAAGGCCGAGCTTTTGTTCGTGACGCTTGAAAAACTGGATGTAGGCGCGATGCCCATGCCCATGCCGATGGCAAGCAATGGTTAGCGGCGCGGCGCAGAAACTGATTGCGGCGTTCCTCGCCGCCTTTGTATTCTGCGCCAGCTTGCTGGTGCCCGGCCCCGTGCGGGCCGCGCCCGACCTTGCTTTGATCCAATTGAACGACCGGTTGACCGAACTCTCAAAACTGTTGAATTTTGATGCTGCAGCGCGCGGACTGCCCTTGGCACAATTGCTTGTGCGGACAGGGCTGAGCGGTCTGACGGATGAGCTTCCACTGCCCGGCAGTCAGGCAGCAAATGTTGCGCCTGTCATCACGCCTCGCCCGATCGCCGCAGCCATAGCCAATGTCGAAACCTTTCGTACCGCATTGGCGTTGCTGACGCAGGTGCACGGCGGTCAGGACAATCTTGACGTCTTGCTGGCCCATCCCGAAGGCCAAACCGACGCGCTGACATTTCGATCCGGCGAAGTGACGCTGGATTTGATCCGGCAAAGCCTGCGCGATCTGGGCCTGCAATCGGATATGCGCCCGGGTCAGGACATCCTGCGCGTTCCGGTCATCTTGTGGGAAGACACCATACTGCGCCTCGGCCCGCACGATCGGCTGCAACTAAGCCGAACGGACGGCGCCTTTGTCATCAGCTTTGGCAGGGTCGAGATTGACCGGTCTCATATCGCCGCGACCGGTGGAGCTAATGCCAGCAGCAAGGACTTTGTTCCCTTTGTCACGGTCGCCGGTGGCGGGTCTGCCTTTGTGCAGGGTGCGACCTTTGACGGCCTTGGGTTTGGCAATACGCCCAAATTTTCCGGTCTGTCGGTGATTGCACATCCTCTGATGCCGCCCACAGGCGCGACGCGCATCATGGACAGCCATTTCGAAAACCTCGTCACGGTGTCGATCACCGGAAGCGACGGCAGCGTGCTGGTCGGCAACCGTTTTTACAACATGCGCAACAACGCATTGCTGTTGTCGACGGCCACCAAGGCGCAGGTGCAGGGCAATCTGTTCTTTGGCGATGGTCCAACCAATGCGGTACGCGTGCTTGCCGGGTCTGACGACGCGGTGGTCAAAGGCAACGTACTGCTTGAGGGCGATCGCTCGGGCATTCTGGTGCAGGGTCAAAGCAATCGCGTCGAGGTCAGCGGCAATATCATCTGGCGGCGCAGCGGTGGCGCGATCAAGCTGTCCCGCACACGCTGCGGCGTGGTCCGACACAACGTCATTCTGAACAGCCGTCAAAAGGGCATCGACATTCGCGCAAGCGATGACACGACCATCCACGCCAATACCATCAGCGGCAGCCGCAGCGCAGGCATCTGGGTGTCCGCTCAGCCGCAAGAGGCCGTGACCTTTGTCACCGGCAATATCCTGCGCGGCAATGATGCCGGTTTGTCCACCGCGACGGGGGCCAAGCTGCTTCTGGCAGGCAATGATTTCTCCAATCAGTTTCCGCGCCTCATCGACGGCGACATCACCTTGCAGAACCAGGCTATCGTAAAGGACCTTTCAGGCAAGGTGCCGATGTTGATGACCGCCTCCGAGACCGTGTCGCCGTCGTCGCTGGCGGCCCCGGATTGCAGTGAATGGGGGCGGAAATGATGTTTCGGACGATCTTGTTGGTAGCGGGTCTATTGGCCTCGGTCGGGCAGGCGCAAACCATCCCCTTGCCGTTTTCCGACGAACTTGAGACGCGGCAGATCAGTGTCACGGTCACGCCCGGCCGCCACAGCATGCGCGGATTGCCAAGCGATTTGATCAAGGCGCGCCAGCAGATGCACGCCAAGCAGGACGTGTCCGACGACAATCTGCGCCGCCTGGCTGACTACGGTGATGGCCTTGCCGCGCAGATTTTCGTGCGCCGTCTGATTGCGCAGGGCATGGCAGAAGAGCGTGCCTCGGATCTGGCCTACTACAGTGCCGTGGCGGTTGGGGCGGGACGGGTCTGGACCTTGCCGGATATGGTCGATGCGATGAAGCGCCTTGACCCCAAGACCGAACCGCGCGAACGCATTCGCAAGTACATTCAGGTGCTCTACCCCCACGCTTGGGCGGGAAACACGCTCGCGTTGGACGCGGTGGTGGAATTCAACGGCAAGGACAAGCTGTTCGGCGCGCTGAGCGACAGCACCCGCGACAAGATCCTCGCGCAGGGACAGGAAAACGCTGACGGCAAGGTCGAGCTACGGATGGCCATAGCGATCCTCGAACGGGTCGAGCTGAGCCTTCCCGAACGGCAAGAGGCACGAAATCTACTGGACCGGGCGCGCAAATCGACTCATCTGGGGGTCATGACCACGGCCGAGAACCTGATAGCGATGATGGACAGGAAATACGCCGCAGACGGGTAGCGGTTCAAAGCGAGTGGCAGGGTAGCGGGGGCTGACCTATGGCAGGCACAAGGACAAACACAGGCAAGAGCAGGGCCGCGGCGCTGGTCGCATCCGTGTGCCTTTGCCTTGCCTTTGGCGCGCCGGCAGGGGCGCAATCCTCGGGCTTTGGCTGTACGGGGCTCGATACCTCGGACGCCTTGCCCAGTGTCGAGGGCGAGGGCGGCATGTTCTATCGCATCGACCCCGATCTGATGATGGCGCATGGCCTGACAGATGGAAATGTCTCGGCGCTGAAGGAATTCTCACAAGCACTGGCGTCGCAAGGTACGACGCTGATCTACCTGCCAATACCAACCAAGGCACTGGGCCAGCCGTGGCAGTTGCCGCGTATGGCCGGGTATCTGGGCTATGATCAGGATGTGGCCGCAACCGTCTATGGCGAAAGTCTCGACCAGCTTGAGGGAGCCGGGGTTCGTGCCGTGGATGCCCGCGCCGCACTGGCCGCCGCATCGAAGGTGGCGCCTGCATTCTTCGGCACCGATCCGCGCCTGACTGCCCATGGTGCGCGTGCGCTGGCCCGAAGCGTTGCCGCCGAAATTGAGGCGACCCCGGGGTTTGTCGCATTGCCCAAAGACCAGTTTCAAACTTCGGCCGGGCCGAAGATCAAGTTGCCCTCGGCGATGCGGTTTGATCTGCAAGAGCACTGCCAATCTCCCCTGCCGTACCCCGAGACATCGACGATCGTGATGGCATTGGGCAAGGCGCCGGGATTGCTGTTCGACGGTGCCGAGGCGGGTGCTCAGATCGCTCTCGTTGGCACGGAATTGACGGGCGAACCCGTGACCGGTTTTGCAGCGCAATTGCAGGAACTGACAGGTCTGAGGGTGGCGCAATACAGCGTTTACGGTGGCGGCGCCTTTGCCGCCATCTCATCGTATCTGACATCCGCGAGTTTTCGTGACAAGCGCCCTGCCTATCTGGTCTGGGAACATCCTATCTGGACCCAGCTTGCCGCCCATGGCGATCAGCCCATGCGCGAATTGATCGCCGCAGCCGGACCTGAATGCGCCATTGCCCTGCCAATGGATTTCGACACAAAGGCAAATGTTCTGCGCGCCGAGATTTCCACGCTGGATCAGGCGCGTCCGCATACGCTGCTGCTCGACACCGACGGGGCGCAGGCAAACAGCGCCAAGTTCAGTTTCATGGATGCCAACGGGCTGCGCCGGACGCGCACGATCTATCGGCAGGTCGACCAGCTTTTGACCGGGCGCTTCTACATGCCCATGTCCGGGCTATGGCCAGAGGGCGCTTATAATGTCGAGATCACGCTGGACGCCGCCCTGGGATCGGCCCCGCGTCTGTTTGCCTGCCGTAAAGCCGAGGTGAATTGATGCGCCGTTTTGTCTTTGCTGCACTCGCCGCCCTGAGCCTGCCGCTGATCGCTGCTGCAGATCCCTTGCCCATCGAGTTTCTGCCGCCGAATATCGCGCCACGTGATCTGTGCAATGCGCCGGACGTCGGCACAGGTGATATCACCACCGAACAGGGTACAGGTGATCTGGAACTGACCGACGCCTTGCGTCTGGACTTTATCGAACGCGATATCCGCCGCCTTCAACGCGAAGATGCCGACCGCTGGTTTGATTTTATCGATGCACTGATCTCGTGGCAGGCGCGGCTGGACCCTGACTATGCTGGCGTCGAGGAAGGCTTTGACCGTATCACCTTGCATCTGCGGGCACGCCGCATGGATGCGCTCAGAGCGCGGAATTTGATCCCGCAGTTGCGGGCCCGCACCGCCGAGATGACCAATAACCAGCGGCTGACGCTGGCACGGTATTACGAGGACGGCGTAGGCGTCCCGGTGGATCTGGGCTTTGCACAGGAAATGGTGCGCGAAGCGGCCTTTGGCGGAAACGCCCGCGCGCTGACCCAGATCGCCCGGATGCAGCTGCGCGGGGAGTTGCTGGAAGGCTGGGATGCTCCGCTTGATCTGACGATCACCATGGCCTTTGGCGGCATGCTGGGCGAGCTGACCCCGGGCGTGTGCCAACGCGCCGAGCGGATCGCGCAGGAATATCTCAAAGGCGATCTGGTGGTCGCTAACCCGGACATTGCCCAGGCATGGCGCCGGTTCGCCGCCGACATGGGCGGGGCGGAGGCCGCCTGGCGCGTGGTTGAATACCATCTGAACGCCGATGGCGCGCGCAAGGACATCGAAGAAATGCGCCACTATCTTGAGCGCGCCCGCGATCTGGGCGTGGCGCCGGATGCGCGGCAGACCAGCCAGCTATTGGCCAGCGGCATGATCTCGGCAGAAGATCTCGAAAAGATCCTTGGCTTCAACCATGATCAGGATCGCAGGCGCGTGCAGCGCAGCCTGATCCCCTATCTTGAACTGGGCCTGAAGGTTAACGGCCTTGTGGTGAACCAAGACAGCCTGCGTCTGCAATACCTGCGCGAACTGGCGCTGATGCCCGAAGCGCCGGGGTTTGTCTTTACCGACCTTGCCAGGGAACTAATCGAACGTATTGGCCGATGGAAGGCTGAGCCCGAGGCGCTGGATCTGTTGGAAGAGGCCGTGCGCCGCGGCGACGAGCATGGCATGCAGATGCTGGCGGAAATGCTGATCCGCTACCGCGATGATCCGGTGCAATTGAACCGGGCCGAGAACCTGCTGCTGGAAACCGTGTCGCGTTATGGCATGGCTTCGTCGATGAAAAAGCTCGAAACCCTGTACCGATGTCAGGTCAACGACGCTCCACGTCTGCACGAGGCCAGCCTCTGGGCGTCGAACTATCTAGCCACGGGTGATGCACCGGTCGACGTCAGCGCGGGCGATGCCCTGACGCTGAGCCCCTTCCGGTCGCCCGAGCGTCTGGCACGCATCCAAACCCATGCCCTTCAGGGCGGAACGCAGGCGCGGGCTGAACTGGGCCAACAGCTGCAATCCAATCCGTTGACCTCTGAAAAGGCTCTGCGCATCTGGAGTGAGAGGATCAGCCGCTCGGACAAATCGCTCGAAGCCTTTGGCCGGATGGAGCTTGATCTTGCTCAATCGCCCGCCGAATGGGATCTGGCGATCGAGTTTTTCCGCCGGGTTTACCTGAACAACGGTGTGACCAGCGCGCTGGATCTGTCGGTTGCCCTGATGGAGGATGCAGCGCGCGATCCCGAGATCGCCAAGGAAATCCTGCATCTTTTGACCATGGCAGGCATTCGGGGCGAGGGCGCGTCGATCCGGCTTAAATCCCGGCTAATGGCCGAAAGAACGAGTCCGGAGGAGTATATGGTCAGCGCGGCGCGGGTCTATGAAGAATTCCGCGACGTGATTGAGGACCGGGGCGATTTCCTTGCGCTGATGTTTGCGATCCCCTTTCTTCCCGAAGACAAGGTGGATGATTACATCGACCGGGCCGTGTCATTGATGAATTGCGGCAACAAGGATGCCGACGAACTCAGCGATGCCTATGCACTGCGCTTTGACCCGAAAATGACCTACCACTGGCGCCGGGTGATCCTGCATTTCGAAGGTGGGCATTTGTTGTCCAAGCTGCGTCTGTCGAATGAGCAGGTGGATTTCTTTGACAAGGGCGCAACGCCCAGCGCCGCCGAAATTGTCGACCGCGCACGTAACGAAGGCGATCCGGCTGGTGATCTGCGCCTTTATCAGTTGACGGCCAACCCCGATCTGCCCTCGTTCGATCCCAAGATCGCGTCCGAACAGCTGTTGGCGATGCTGGACAGTGCCAAAGGAACGGATTTGATCCCGGTTCTGCGCAGTTATCGCACCGCGCACAAGGCCATCAAGCAGGCGGTCACCGCAGCCCGCGACATGGAAGAGGTTTTCCGTTGGGCCGCTGAGGCGGGCGATGCAGAGGCGCGTTTCGAATATGCCATGCTGCTTAGGGGAAAGGCATTGGACAGCGCGGATCTGGCTCAGGTTGCCCATTGGTTGCAATTGGCGGCTGAGGGTGGTCAAGATGAAGCTATGGTCGAACTGGGCTTTGCGCTTGGTTTCGGCCTTGGGGTGCCGCGCGATGCAGAGGCGGCGCTTGACTGGTTGCGCCGTGCCGAGGCCGCCAGCAACCCACGCGCCGCTGAACTGGCGCAGCTGCTAAGTGCCACCGTTGACCCTTAGGGATAACATGTCCTCCAGATTGCCGATTTTGACTGCTGGCCTTGCTGTCGCCGCCCAAATGGGGCTGGCGCAGGATGGTGGTTCCTGTGCCCCCGCGCCCGAGCCAGTGCTGAGCCTGTCGTTCGAAAGCCGCTACAAAGGCAGCGGCGAGGCTCGCGCCACTCTGAACGAAGAGACCGAGGCCGAAGCCGAAGCCGCGCTCAAGCCGCTTGATGATTTCATCCGCGATCTGTCCAGCGCGTTGGGCGCGATGCTGGAAAAGCCTGGTAACCAGCGCCGAAGCGACGCCAATTGCCTGATTGGCCAGATGGCTGAATGGGCGCGGGCCGATGCGCTTTCGGATCAAGGCTCGGAGACCACGCGCCTGACCATCGCTGCCCGTCTGGCCGCGTTTGGGATCATCGCAGGCAAGGCCTTGCCACATACCACCGATTACGCCGCTTTGGATGAAATCCGCGGTTGGTTGACCCGCCGCATGACCGAGCAGACCCTGTTTTGGGAAGAGGCGCCATCAGGTGCGGCTTCGGGCAATTTGCGCGCCTGGGCGGGGCTGGCGGCAGCGGCCACCTCGGCGCTGACCGGCGATGTCGTGATGCGCAGTTGGGCGACGTGGTCGACGGCCTATGTGCTGTGTTCTGCCAACGACGACGGTAGCCTGCCGCAGGAAATGACTCGCGGAAAATACGCGCTGCATTACCAATTGCACGCATTGGCCCCCTTGGTCACGGCGGTCTTGATCCTTGAACGGCAGGGCGTGTCCTTGATGGATCAATGCGGCAGGGCGCTGGACCGAGCGGCAGGTTTTGCCCTGTCCGATCTGGAAAGCGGCGCCAAGACCGAAGCCATCACGGGCCAGGTTCAAAGCTTTTTTGATGGCACCGCCACGCTGGAGGATTACCAGTTGGCTTGGCTCGAGCCTTATCTGGTACTGCGCAGCGACTCCAGGGCTGAGCAATTGGCGCGCGATCGCCGCCCGTTGTCTTTTTCCAAACTGGGCGGCAATCAGACCCTGCTTTGGAAGCCGTGAGCCAGGCCGAGAGGGTGTGCAATGGATCACTGGAAAGTTCTTGACCGGACGACAGTCTTTGAAGCGCCGCCCTATCTGAGTGTCTCCAAGCAGCGGATTGCCTTGCCGGACGGACGCGAGATCGAAGATTTCTATCAGATCCACCTGCGCCCCTTTGCCATCGTGGTTCCGGTTCTGGACGACGGGCGAATACTGACGACTCGGCAATACAAACACGGCCCCGGACGCGTTTGCCTGAACTTTCCGGGCGGCTTCGTCGAGGACCATGAAACCCCGCAGCAGGGAGCTGCGCGCGAGATGTTGGAAGAAACCGGCTATGAAGCGCGCCACTGGTTGTCGCTGGGCGAATATGTGGACAATGGCAATCAACTGGGCTGTCGCGGCAGCTATTTCGTCGCGACCGGCTGCCGCAAGGTGCAGGATCCAGACGGGCAAGATCACGAAGAGATGCGCGAAGAGCTGCACAGCCCCGAGGCGCTGGACCAGATGCTTTGGTCCGGAGAATTTGCGACCACACATGCCGCGGCGGCCTGGGCTTTTGCCCGTCTCGCCATGGCGCAGGGCAAGCTGTCACACCCCTGAGCGCATTGGCGCGTCACAACAGGGCTGGATTTTCGGTATCCCATTGCATACAAGCGCGACGATATGCGCAGCGTGCAGGCCAAGCCAATGCTGGAAATGGGCCTCGCGTTGGACTATGGCAGGCGTAGCTTATGAAAGGATTGGAACAGATGTCTGATCAGAAAACCCCCGATATTATCTATACCAAAGTCGACGAAGCGCCGGAGCTGGCCTCGGCCTCCTTCCTGCCGATCATTCAGTCCTTCGCCAGCGCTGCAGGCGTCAGCGTCGGCACCAAGGACATCAGTCTTGCAGGCCGCATCCTTGCCACCTTTCCCGAATTTCTGACCGAAGCGCAGCGCCAGTCGGACGATCTGGCCGAGCTGGGCCAACTGGTCAAACAACCCGAAGCCAACGTGATCAAGCTGCCGAATATCTCGGCTTCGGTGCCGCAGCTTGTGGCGGCTGTCAAAGAGCTTCAGAGCCAAGGCTATGCGCTGCCCGACTACCCCGAAGAGCCCGCGACTGACGAAGAAAAAGCCGTGCGCGCCAAGTATGACGGGATCAAGGGGTCGGCCGTGAACCCAGTTCTGCGTGAAGGCAACAGCGACCGCCGTGCGGCCAAGGCCGTCAAGGCCTATGCCCAGAACAACCCGCATCGCATGGGCGAGTGGACCGCAGACAGCAAGACCCGCGTTGCCGCGATGGACGGCGGCGATTTCTTCTCGAACGAGAAGAGCGCGACACTGGCCAAGGAAGCCACCGCCAAGATCGTGCTGGAAACTGCAGACGGCGAAACCGTTCTGAAAGAGGGCATCACCTATCCCGCGGGCACCGTGGTTGACGCGACCTTCATGTCTGCTCGTGCGCTGGATGCCTTCCTTGCCGATGAGATTGCCAAGACCAAAGCCGAAGGCACGCTGTTTTCGCTGCACATGAAGGCAACGATGATGAAGGTCAGCGACCCGATCATCTTTGGTCATGCGGTCAAGGCTTTCCTTGCTCCGGTCTTTGAAAAATACGGCGATCAGCTGGATGCGCTGGGCGTGAACCCGAATTCGGGCCTTGGCGATCTGCTGGCCCGCGTGGACGGCAATGCCGAGATCAAGGCAGAGATCGAAAAGGTCATGGTCGAACGTCCGCCGATGTATATGGTGAACTCGGACAAGGGCATCACCAACCTTCACGTGCCGTCAGATGTGATCATCGACGCCTCGATGCCTGCGCTGATCCGCGCTGGTGGCAAGGGCTGGGGCCCGGATGGGAAAGAGGCGGACACCAACTGCGTGATCCCTGACAATTCCTATGCGCCGGTTTATGACGAGACGATCAAGTACTTCAAAGAGACGGGCAAACTGGACCCGGCGACCGCTGGCACCGTGCAGAACGTCGGCCTGATGGCGCAAAAGGCGGAGGAGTACGGCTCGCACCCGACCACCTTCGAAATCCCGGCAAATGGCACCGTCAAGATGATCCTCGACGATGGCACCGTGCTGCATGCGCATGACGTCGAAGCAGGTGACATCTGGCGCTCGGCCTCGGCCCGCAAGGCCCCAATCGAAGACTGGGTGCAGCTGGCGATTGACCGTCAAAAGGCCGAAGGCTGCGAAGCGATCTTCTGGCTGGACGAAAACCGCGCCCATGACGCCGAGCTGATCAAATACGTCAAGCCGATCTTGGAGGCCAAAGGTGTTTCGGACAAGTTCCAGATCATGGCGCCGCGCGAAGCGACGCGTGCCTCGTTTGAAACGATCCGCCAGGGCAAGACGTCTATCGCGATTACCGGCAACGTGCTGCGCGACTACCTGACCGACCTGTTCCCGATCCTCGAACTGGCGACCTCGGCCAAGATGCTGTCGATCGTCAAACTTATGAATGGTGGCGGCTTGTTCGAAACCGGCGCGGGCGGTTCGGCCCCCAAGCACGTTCAGCAGTTGATGGAAGAAAACCACCTGCGTTGGGACAGCCTTGGCGAGTTCTGCGCGCTGGGTGAAAGCCTTCAGTTCCTGGCCGATGCCAAGGGCAACGAAAAGGCTCGGGTTCTGGGCAAGGCGGTGGATGCCGCGACGCAAGGCATTCTGGATCACAACCACTCGCCCTCACGCAAGGTGGGTGAGCCGGACAACCGCGACAGCCATTACTGGTTCGCCCGCTACTGGGCCGAAGCCTTGGCCGCGCAGTCGGACGACGCTGATCTGGCGGCACATTTCGCCCCCATCGCCAAGGGTTTGGCCGAAGGCGAAGCGGCGATTGTCGGGGAACTGGCCGCAGGTCAGGGCAAAGCGGTTGATCTGGGCGGTTACTACCACGGCGACGCGGCCAAGACCGCAGCCGTGATGCGCCCCAGCGCCACGATGAACGCGATCATTGGCTGACAGGCGCTGATCTGAAAAACAAACCCCGCCATGCGGAAACGCTGGCGGGGTTTTTGTTGCGCGGGCGCTTAAAGCCCGGCGGCTTTGGTCAGGTTGACGCGGAACCTGTCGCGGCGACGTTGGTAGCGGCGTGTCATCTCGGCCGAAGCGTGGCCAAGGTGCTTCTGGACGTGGCGCTCGTCGACTTCGGCGCTGGAGGCGAGACCAGCCCGCAGGGAATGGCCGGAAAACAGCGCCAGTCGTTCCGCCTCGGGCAGATCGCTGCGAATGCCCGCGTCCAGCACGGTGCGCTTGATCAAACGGGCAACATGTTTGTCGGAAAGCCGGGCACCAGTTGCCTTGCGATCATCCCGGGTGACTCGCTGAAACACCGGGCCAAAGTCTATTTTGGCATAGCTCATCCATTCTTCGAGCGCATGTATCGGACAGGTTTGAGCGCTCGATCCGCGGCCAATTTCGACCTCGCGCCACCCGGTCTTGGCGTTCAGCGTCAGAACGGCGCCTTGATCCATGATCTCGATCCAGCCACCGCCGTCCGGGGTGTCGTCACGCGCGACGTCGAGGCTGACAATCTCGGAGCGCCGCAAGCCGCCTGCATAGCCGACCAGCAGAATGGCGCGGTCCCGTAAATCGCGAAGGCCATAGGACAGCGTTGCGACCATTTTGAGGATATCCTCTCCCAGGATGGCTGCTTTTTGCATCGGGGGCCGGGCGTGTTTGCGCCGGATGCCTGCAAGAACCGTTGCGATATGGCGGTCTTTGCGATCAAGCACAAAGCCGCGCTGCTGATATTGCCAGGCAAGGCCGGAAAGACGTCGTTCAATGGTTGAAACCGACAGGGCAGCGGCCGTGTCGTCCGGTGCGGCGCAGTCGGCAATATACAATCCAATCAGCTCCGGACTTGGAGGCAGGGCGTTCGCACCACGCTTGCGGCACCAGCTCGAGAAGTGCTTCCAGTCCTTTGTATAGGCTTTGTTGGTGTTCTCGGACGTGGCTTGGTGGGCATAGCCGCGGGCGGTATCGACCAACCGATCCAATGCGCCTGACCCGGCCACCGATTTCGGGACGTTGATGGCCTCACGACCAGTGGCGCCGCTCTCGCTGTTCTCGTCGAGTTGAGGGCGGTTTGATGGTTCGGCTAAAGATTTGCGGCGGTCATTCGACATGCGGCCGAGTGTATGTCCAGCCGTAAAAAACGCAACCTTATTGGACGTAATTGGGTCGGATGGCGGCCGCTGCGCCTCCTGTCTTTTCTTTGAAATCATAAGTGTCATGCATCGTCACAGAATGGGGGGTTGCAAACACTGGCCGAGTCAGGCTCAATAAGTGGAATACTATTCTGCATAGTAGAATTGGGAGGAGAGACCATGACGAAATTTCTGAAAGGTGCGCTTGTTGGCGCCATGATGTTCGGGGCCAGCGCGGCCTCGGCGCAATCGTTGTTTTTGGGCGAGGCGGGCCCGAACCGCGGCGCGCGCGCAGCTTCGATGAACTGGTTCGCCGATGAGGCGTCCAAACTGACGGACGGCAAGCTGTCGCTGGACATTCAGTGGGGTGGCGCGCTGTTCAAGGCCGGTGCTGCGCTTAGCGGGATCGCCGACGGCGTGGCCGATCTGGGCACGATCATCGCTGTCTATTTCCCGCAGGAGATGGTTGCCTACGGTATCGCCGATCTGCCGCTGAAAAACGACGATGCATGGGTTGGCATGAAGGCGACCGATGCGCTGATGCGCAGCAACGCAGCGATCCAGCAGAACCTTGCGGACATGAACCTTGTCTACATCGGCACCTTCACGACCTCGGCAGTCCACATCGGCTGCAAAGGCACTGCGATCCGCTCGGTCGAGGATATCAAGGGGCTCAAGGTACGCGGTGTCGGCGCCTACGGTGAAACCTTCAAAGACTTGGGCGCGAACATGGTGCCGATGTCGGTTTATGACGCCTATCAGGGGTTGGACAGCGGGTTGCTGGATTGCTCGCAGGGGTATTCCTACGCCACCGCCGCACTGAAGCAATTCGAAGTAATCGACAGCTATACCCTGTTGAACTGGGGCCAGGTGGGCGCGCTTGGCATTTTCATGAACAAGGATGCGTTCGACGGTCTGGATGCTGCCTCACAAGAGGCGCTTATGACCGCAGGCGCGGGCCTGCCCGATGAGCTGGGCCGCCTGATCACGGCCGACAACGATAAAGCGATCCAAACCATGAAGGACGCGGGCGTCGAGGTGATCGAACTGCCCGCTGAAGATCGGGCGAAGCTGGTCGACGGCGGCGCGAAATACGTTGGCGCATGGATCGAACGTGCCAATGGCGTCGGTCTGGATGGCCAAGCGCTGCTAGACGAATATCAGGGCCTGCTTGCGCAATACGAGCAAGAGCGTGACACCAAGGGTTATCCCTGGACCCGCTGATCCTGAAATGGCTGGCTCGGACGCGCTCTGGGCTGGCCACCTCATAGCACCATCTAGGGGGTTCCCATGCTTAGCCGTATCGAGCGACTGCTCGTCGACCTGTCCGTGATTTCGGTTCTCGGCCTTGGCCTGCTGATCACGCTGACCGTCCTGCTGCGCGCCCTGTTCAATTCGGGCGTGCCGGATACCACTGTGATGGTGGCCGAGCTGATGGTCGCCGCCGTGATCCTGCCACTTGCTGCCACCACGGCCGGACGGGCCCATATCGCGGTTGAGTTCGTGTCAAACCGCCTGCCGGGACGGGTGGCGGACGGGCTGATCGTGTTCGGTTCGATCTTTGGACTTCTGGCGCTGGCGCCCCTGATCTGGGCGGGTTGGCGCGAGGCGATCCATACATTCGAGGCGGGGTCGTTCTTTTTCGGGCAGTTGCACCTGCCAAAATGGCCGGGCCGGGTGATCTTTCTGGTCGGCGTCAGCTTTTGCTGGCTGCGCCTCCTGATCATGGTGGTTCAGGACATTCGCGTTCTTCGCGCCGGAGGCCGCCTGAACACCGACCCGCATGAGGAGGCCGCCTGATGGATGGCACTACCGTTGGCCTTGTGGCCTTTGCGAGCCTCATCGTCCTGCTGGGCCTGCGGGTGCCCATCGCCTTTGCCCTTGCAGGCGTGGCGACGTTGGGAACCTTTGCGATCTTCGCATTTCGAACTGGCACCTTCATGCCAGAGCGCGCGATCCGCCCGACCTCATCCATGGTGTTCTCAAACAGTTTCGATCTGATCCACAGCTATGACCTGTCGATGATCCCGCTGTTCGTGGCGCTTGGGCATATCGCCTACAAGGCCGAGATCACGACCCGAATCTATCACGCTGCCCGCGTCTGGCTGGCACGGGTGCCGGGCGGCGTGGCCATGGCCAGCGTCGTGGGCTGCGGCGGCTTTTCGGCGATCACCGGATCGTCCATCGCCTGCGCCTCGACCATGGGCCGCATCTGTTCGCCCGAGATGCTGCGCATGGGGTATGACAAACGCCTTGCCACGGCATCCGTCGCCGCAGGTGGGACACTGGGCAGCCTGATCCCGCCCTCAGTTCTTTTCATCATCTACGGAATCTTCACTGAAACCTCGATTTCTGCGCTTTTCCTTGCTGGGGTTCTTCCGGGGATTTTGTCCCTGCTGGGTTTCTTGCTGGTGATCTGGATCTGGGTGCGGCGCGACCCTGCCGCCGCCCCGGCCTATACCGGCACGATCACCGGCCACGACCGCCTGAACGCGGCGCGTGATGCATGGCCCGCCGTTCTGCTGTTCGTGATCATCGTCGGCGGCATCTATGGCGGCATCTTCACAGCGACCGAAGCTGCAGCGATCTCGGTCTCCGTCACGCTGGTCATTGGCTTCATGCAGCGCAAGCTGACCATCGCCGAGGTGATCGACGCGCTGCGCGAAACCGTGATCCAGACCACCTCGATCTTTATCATCGCGGCAGGGGCGAAAATATTTGTCGCCTTCATCGCGCTGACGGGCGTGGCGGGCGATATCGTGGGTTGGGTGCAGGATGCGAACCTGTCGGTCATTGTCCTGATGCTGGCGATTGCCGCGATCTACCTTTTGCTTGGCATGTTCCTCGATCCGATCGGGATCATGGTGCTGACCCTGCCGCTGTTGGTGCCGCTCGTCGAAGGCTATGGGCTGAACCTGATCTGGTTCGGCGTGGTCGTGATCAAACTGCTTGAGATTGGCCTGATCACCCCGCCGGTGGGGCTGAACGTCTTTGTCATCGGGTCTGTCGTGGGCAAAGAAGTCCCGATTGACCGAATCTTTTCCGGGATCGTGCGCTTTTTGGCGGTGGACGTGGTCGTGCTGGCCATCATCATGGGGTTCCCGATCCTGTCCCTGTTGATCCCGAATTCGATGTAAGAGCCGATCACCATGACACAGCCCATGACCCCTGACCAGACAGACCGCCGCTATTCCACCACGCTTGCGCGCGGACTGTCGGTGCTGCGCGCCTTTCGTGCCTCGGACGACGGCCTGGGCAATGCCGAGATTTCCGAGCGCACCGCCATTCCGAAAAGCACCGTGTCAAGGCTGACCTTCACGTTGCAATCGCTGGGTTATCTGACCCATGCGCGGCGCCATGACCGGTATCGCCCCGGACCCGCCCTGCTGGCCTTGGGCAATGTCGCGCAGGCGTCGATTTCCTTTGTCGATCTCAGCGCCCCGATCATGCAGCAACTGGCCGATGAAACCGGAACACTGTCTTTGCTTTTGGTGCGCGACACCGCCAAACTGCTGATCGTGAAGACTTGGCGCCCGCGCAATGTCTCGTCCCTTTGGCTTGAGGTTGGGCATCGGTTGCCACTGAATGGCACCTCATCCGGGCACACACTTTTGGCGGCCATGTCTGACGATCTGTTTGAAACCACCGTCGCCGCTGCCGATGGCGACCGCGGCCTGACGCCCGAGCGCGCAGCCGAGGCCCGGCGTGACGCCTATGGCCAATTGATCGCGCAGGGCTTTTCGATCACCGATCCGGGCCAATATTTCACCGCCAACATCCATGCAGTGTCGAAACCCTTTCTCGCCCGCGACCTGGCGGAACCTGTCGTCTTTACCTGCGGCGCGATGCCCGAAGATCTGACAATGGAGCGGATGCGCACCGAAGTCGGACCCAAGCTGAACGCCGCGGTCTGCGAACTTGAGCGGATCATGGGCCAGCCCGGCGCCATCACCATGCGAGGGTAGGGCCAGATGCAAACCACTTTTTCAAGACGGGCCAGACACCCAGCAAACAGGAGCAGCAGATGAGCGAACAAGTGCGCTATGACATCGACGACAACGTGGCGGTGATCACGGTTGCCAACCCGCCGGTCAACGCCTTGGGACTGGCCGTGCGGCAGGGCCTTTGGGACGCGATTGATCGGTTTTCTGAGGATGACAGCGCCGAAATCGCCTTGATCGTCGGCGAAGGGCGGCTGTTCATTGGCGGCGCGGATATCTCCGAGTTCGGCAAGCCTCCGGTCGAGCCGTTCCTGCCGGACGTCTGCACCCATATCGAACGCGCTCCGAAACCCGTCGTCGCGGCCATCCATGGTCCGGCTCTGGGTGGTGGCTGCGAAGTGGCGCTGGGCGCACATTACCGGCTGGCGATCGAAGGCGCCTCGCTGGGTTTTCCAGAGGTCAAGCTGGGCCTGATCCCCGGCGCAGGAGGCTCGCAGCGCATGCCGCGCCTGACGGGCGTTGGCCCGGCGCTTGACATGATGCCTGCGGGCGGCTCGGTCACCGCAAAGCAGGCGCTGCAAATCGGGCTGGTGGACCGTTTGGCAACCGGCGATGCACTCAGCGCCGGTCTGGCTTATGCGCGCGAGTTGTTGGCGCAAGGCGCCGGAGTGCGCCGCGTTGGTGAATTGCCTAGGCCCAACTACAACGCCGCTGCTTTCGATGCAGCCCGGGCGCTTTGGGCCAAGAAGGCGCGCGGCGAAGTTGCCCCCTTGGTGGCGATCGATGCCATCGAGACCGCCACCCGCATGGATCTGGACGAGGGCGTAACAGAAGAGCGCCGCCTGTTCATGAGCCTGATGGAAACGCCGCAACGTGCGGGCTTGATCCACGCCTTTTTCAACGACCGCAAAGTGTCGAAACTGCCCGAAATCGACGGCATCAAGCCGCGCGATCTGGCACGGGTGGGTGTGATCGGTGGCGGCACAATGGGCGCGGGCATTGCCACAGCGTGCCTTTTGCGGGGACTGCTGGTGACACTGATCGAACGTGACGAGGCAGCCGCTGACAAGGCGCGGGCGACCATTGCAGGCAATTTGTCTGCCGCCGTCAAACGGGGCAAGCTGTCTCAGGACCAAAGTGACGCGATCCTGTCGGATGCGCTTCAGACCGCTACGGACTATGGTGCGCTCTCAGTTGCCGATTTGGCGATCGAAGCCGTGTTCGAAGATATGGATGTCAAAAAACAGGTCTTTGCCCAGCTTGATGCAGTGATGAAACCGGGGGCCATTCTGGCGACCAACACCTCGTACCTTGATGTCAACGAGATCGCCAAGGCGACGTCCCGTCCCGGCGATGTCATCGGGCTGCATTTCTTCAGCCCTGGGCATGTGATGAAGCTGCTCGAGGTGGTCGTCGCGGATCAGACCGCGCCGGATGTCACCGCCACGGCCTTTGCATTGGCCAAGCGGCTGGGCAAGGTCGCTGTGCGCGCCGGGGTCTGTGATGGCTTTATCGGCAACCGCATTCTGGCGACCTACCGGGGCGCTGCCGACCGGATGATCTATGAGGGCGCGTCGCCCTATCAGATCGATGCGGCGATCAAGGCCTTTGGTCTCCCGATGGGGCCCTTTGAAATGTCTGATCTGGCGGGGCTGGATATCGGTTTCATGACGCGCCAGCGCAAGGCCGCCAGCCGCGATCCGCGCGATGTGGTGCCGGTTTGGGCGGACGAACTGTATCATCTTGGTCGGCTGGGCCAAAAAACCGGGCGTGGCTACTACGTCTATCCAGAAGGCAGCCGCACGGGCGCTCCCGACCCCGAGGTCGAGGCCTTGATCGACAAGGCGCGCACTACGGCCGGGATCACACCGCGCGCCTTTACCGACGAGGAAATCCAGCGCCGGTACATGGCGGCCATGGTCAATGAGGCTGCCAAGGTTGTGGGGACTGGTATCGCGCGTCGCCCCTTGGACGTGGATGTCACGCTGCTTTACGGCTACGGTTTTCCGCGCTGGCGCGGCGGCCCGATGCATTGGGCTGATACGCAGGGCCTGCCTGCCTTGCTGGATGATATCCAGACATGGGCGAAAAGCGATCCCTATTTCTGGCAACCTGCACCGTTGATCGCCGAACTGGTGGCCAGCGGCCGCAACTTTGCCGATCTGAATAAGGAGGCCAGCAAATGACCAAGGCTGTCATCGTATCCACGGCGCGTACCGCCATCGGAAAAGCCGGGCGCGGCGCCTTGAACATGACCCACGGTGTGACCATGGCCGGCCATGTTGCGCGCCATGCCGTTGATCGGGCGGGGATCGACCCTGCTTTGCTGGAAGACTCGGTCTGGGGCACCGGCTATCCCGAGCATGTCACCGGCGGCAATCTTGGCCGTCAGGCGGTGGTGCGGGCTGGCCTGCCAGTCAGCGTCGCCGGGACCACGGTCAACCGGTTCTGCGCCTCGGGGCTTCAGGCCATTGCCATGGGCGGGCAGATGATCGCAGGCGAAGCCGCGCGCGCGGTTCTGGTCGGCGGGGTGGAAAGCATCTCGATGAATCAGCCAACGCCGCGACATTCGCGCGAGCCGTGGATCGAAGCCCACAAACCCGAACTTTACATGACGATGATCGACACCGCCGATACCGTGGCAGCCCGCTATGGTGTCAGTCGGGACGCGCAGGACGCTTTGGCCCTGCAATCGCAGCAACGCACCGCAGCCGCCCAGCAGGCGGGCCTGTTCGCCGATGAAATCGTGCCGATCGAGGTGACCATGGCCGTCAAGGACAAGGCCACCGGCGAGGTGACGCATCAACAGACGACCATCGCCGCCGATGAATGCAACCGGCCCTCAACCACGCTGGACGGGTTGTCGGGGCTGTCACCTGTAATGGGTGAGGGCAAATTCGTCACCGCTGGCAACGCCTCGCAATTGTCCGACGGGGCGGCTGCCCTTGTCATGATGGACGAAGCCGAGGCGGCCCGTGCCGGATTGGCGCCCTTGGGTCGCTACCTTGGCTTTGCCGTCGCTGGCTGTGAACCGGATGAGATGGGCATCGGTCCGGTCTTTGCGATCCCGCGCCTGCTTGAACGGCACGGGCTAAGCGTGGACGACATCGACCTGTGGGAGTTGAACGAGGCTTTTGCCTCGCAGGTGATCTACTGCCGTGACCGGCTGGGAATCGACGACGCGAAACTGAACGTGAATGGCGGCTCGATTTCGATTGGCCATCCTTTTGGCATGACGGGCGCACGAATGACGGGGCATCTGCTGCTCGAGGGGCGTCGTCGTGGCGCGCGCCTAGGCGTTGTGACCATGTGCGTGGGCGGCGGTCAGGGCGCCGCAGGCCTGTTCGAGATTTTTGGAGGCTGACAAGATGGACCTGAATTACACCGACGATCAAAAGGCCTTTCGCGATGACGTCCGGGCTTTTCTGGATGAAAACCTGCCTGCGCGCCTGTCCGCCAAAGTCGCAGGCGGCAAGCGTCTGACCAAGGCTGATTTCGAGGAATGGCACGCCATTCTGAACAAACGCGGCTGGCTGGGGGTGAACTGGCCCAAGGAACAGGGCGGCACCGGCTGGGACGCCGTTCAGCGCCACATCTTCGAAGAGGAAACCACTGCCGCCCATGCCCCGCGCATCGTGCCCTTTGGCCTGAACATGCTGGGGCCGGTGCTGATGGCCTTTGGCAATGATGCGCAAAAGGCCCATTACCTGCCACGCATTCTGAACGGTGACGACTGGTGGTGTCAGGGCTATTCCGAACCGGGCGCAGGGTCGGATCTGGCCTCGGTCCAGACCTCGGCGGTGCGGGACGGCGATCACTATGTGGTCAACGGCCAGAAGACCTGGACCACGCTGGGCCAGCACGCGAACATGATCTTCTGCCTTGTGCGGACCTCGAAAGAGGGCAAGCCGCAGCAGGGGATTTCGTTTCTGCTGATCGATATGAACACGCCGGGGATCGAAGTCCGGCCCATCGTGTTGATCGACGGTGAACCCGAGGTGAACGAGGTTTGGTTCACGGACGTCCGCGTTCCAGTTGAAAACCTTGTGGGCGAGGAAAACAAAGGCTGGACCTATGCCAAGTACCTGCTGACGCATGAGCGCACGAATATCGCGGGCGTCGGCTTTGCCCGCGCGGGACTGGCCGCGCTGAAACGCATCGCTGAGGCCGAGATGTCGGGCGGTGCGCCGCTGACACGGAACGCGCTTTTTGCAGCCAAGATCGCTCAGGTGGAGATCGACTTGATGGCCATGGCCACGACCAACCTGCGCACCATCGCAGCCGCCGCTGCGGGGCAGGCGCCGGGGGCGGAAAGCTCGATGCTCAAGGTCAAGGGCACAGTCATCCGGCAACAGATCAACGCTCTGACGCGGCAGGCGGTGGGCCCCTATGCAGCGCCCTTCGTGTCCGAGGCGCTCGACGAAGGCTCCAACGTGGAACCCGTCGGGCCGGAATACGCGATGCCAGCCACTCAGGCCTATTTCAACAATCGGAAACTCTCGATCTACGGCGGCTCGAACGAAGTGCAGCGCCAGATCATTTCCAAAACCATTCTGGAGCTGTGACATGAACTTTCAGCTAACCGAAGAACGCCAGATGTTGCAGGACGGGTTGCGCCGGTTCCTGCGTGACACTGTCACGCCCGACCTGCTGGCCAAGGCCACCGACAGTGAAACGGGTCATTCCGAAACGCTGTGGCAGGGCCTGACCGAAATGGGGATTCAGGGCGCAATGTTCACCGAAGAGCAGGGCGGCTTTGGTGGTGCGGGCTTTGACATCATGGTGGTGTTCGAGGAACTGGGGCGCGCGGGTGTGTTCGAACCGGTGTTGGAAAGCGCGGTTCTGGCAGGCGGTCTGGCGCAGGATGCGGCACAGATCGAGGCGATCATCGGCGGCGCCATCCTGAGCCTTGCCCATGCCGAGCCCACCAGCCGCTATGATCTGAGCCATTTGGAAACCCGCGCCGAACAGACTGCCAGCGGTTATCGCATTAACGGCCATAAGGCCGTGGTGCATCACGCTGGCGCGGCCTCGAACCTTGTGGTTTCGGCGCGCATCTCGGGTGAAGCGGCGGATGAGGACGGGATATCCCTGTTCCTTATCCCGGCGGACGCGGTGCAGATGCGCGACTATGCGCTGAACGGCGGCGGTCGCGCTGCTGAAATCGCGCTGGACCTTGAGGTTCCGGAAAGCGCCCTGATCGGCGGCGAAGGTGGCGCATTTGCGGCGCTGGAACAGGCCAACGCCCGCGCAACCGCCGCGATCTGCGCCGAAGCGCTTGGGCTGATGGAAGCGATCAAGACCCTGACCGTGGACTATCTGCGCCAACGCAAACAGTTCGGCCAGCCCATCGGCAAGTTTCAGGCTCTGCAGCACCGCATGGCGGATGTGCTGATCGAGATCGAGCAGGCGCGCAGCGCGGTCATCAACCTGTGTGGTCACCTCGAGGCCGACCGGGCCACCCGCGAAGTACACGTCAGCGCCGCCAAGAACCTGATCGGGCGGGTCGGGCGACTGGTGGTCGAGGAAGCGATCCAGATGCACGGCGGGATTGGCATGACCCAGGAATACGAGCTGGGCCATCTGGCCAAACGGCTGACCATGATCGACCACCGCTTTGGCGACAGCGATTACCATCTGGAACGCTTTATCCGGCTGGCGGCGGCATGATCGAAACCATCCGCGATGAAACCGGCACACAGTGCACGCTGGGGTATGTTCTGGAAATCGGTCACGAAGACGGCGGCGCGCGCTGCATTCTGGACGTGACCGGCGCGCATGTGAACCGGCATGACGTTCTGCATGGTGGGATCGCGGCCACCCTGCTGGACAACGCGATGGGTGCGACGTCGAGCCTGACGGCGGATGCAACAGGGCGCACACCTTTTCTGACGATCTCGATGGCGACGCAGTTTCTGGCCCCGGCCTATGCTGGCAAACGCGTGACAGCCACGGGCCGGGTCACGGGCGGCGGGCGCTCCTTGCTGTTTCTCGTCTCCGAATTGGTGGACGAAGACGGTCGCTTGATTGCCAGTGCCACCGGAGTGTTCAAAAAGGTCCAGATGCCCAAAGGGGGCGACGCATGACCCTTGCGCATGTCGAGGATCTGGGCGACCGGCTGGTGGTCGTGAACGCCAATAACGCCCGCCGCAATGCCCTGTCTGATGAGTATTACGAGGCGCTGGGCGACGCGCTGCGCCTTGCCGAGCAGCCGCGCATCACCTCGGTTACGTTATGGGGCGACGGGTTCTTTTGTTCGGGCGGTGATCTCAACGTTTTGGCGACGCGCCGCGATTTACCTCAGGATCAAAGGATCGCGCGTATCGAGGCGCTGCATGACCTGATCCGGGGCATCAAATCCTGCCCCAAGCCCGTGATCGCCGCAGTGGAAGGTGGCGCAGCCGGGGCCGGGGCCTCAATCGCTTTTGCCTGTGATTTCATCGTTGCGGCCCGGGGGGCGGGCTTTACGGCGGCCTATGTCAAGGCAGGCCTTGTGCCCGACGGAGGGTTGAGCGCCAGCCTGTCATCGCTGGTACCCCGGGCTTTGGTCTCGCAAATGTTGCTGCTGGGTGAAACTGTTTCTGCCGAACGGCTGGCCGAACTGGGCGGGATCAATGCAATCGCGGAACCTTCAGACGTCCGCGCGACCGCCATGACACTGGCCGATCGCATCGCCAAGGGGCCAATGCAGGCGCAGGGCCGGATCAAGGCTTTGATCGCCAGCGCGCAGGATGCGGGTTTCACCACCCAGCTCGATCATGAACGCAACGCCATGGCCGAGGCTGTCATCGCGCCCGAAGCTGAAGAGGGGATCAACGCGTTTCTGAACAAGCGCCGTCCCGATTTCACCAAACTGAGGACGTCATGAGCCCCGCCGATCCCGCTTTGAATACAGCTCTGACGCGGGCCTATGGTTTGCGTCTGCCCATTGTCGCAGGGGGGCTGCAATGGTTGGCCGAAGCGCAGTATGTCTCTGCCGCTGCGCGCGCGGGTGTACTGCCCTTTCTGACAGCCGCCAGCTTTCCCGATCCGGACGATCTGCGCGCAGAGATCCGCCGGACGCGCGATATGGCCGAGAGTCGGGCCTTCGGCGTGAACGTTTCGATGTTGCCGAAACTGGTACCCGGTGAAAAGACGGCGGATGTGTTCCGGCTGATCATCGACGAAGGCATCACGGTTGTTGAAACCTCAGGGCGCAATCCAGAGCCCTACTTGCCCTTGCTCAAGGATGCGGGCGTGACGGTGCTGCACAAGGTGCCTTCGGTCCGATATGCGGTCAAGGCACAGAGTGTCGGCGTCGATATGGTCTCGGTCGTCGGGGCGGAATGTGGCGGTCATCCGGGCATGGATCTGATCGGCAGCATGGTGAACTTGGCTTTGGCCGAACGCCGCCTGACCATTCCTTTCCTCATTGGCGGTGGCATCGGCGCGGGCAGCCAGATCGTTGCGGCGCTGGCCGCTGGCGCAGTAGGCGTTGTCATCGGAACGCGCTTTTTGGTGGCGCAGGAATTGCAAGCGCATGGCGGTTATCAACAAGCGCTGACCGCAGCCAGTGAACTGGATACCGCCCTGACCATGAGCAGCGTCCGAAACACCATCCGGACGTTGAAGAATGAGACCACGCAGACCGTGGCGCGGCTGGAGGCCGACAACCCTCAGATCGGGATCGAAGAGCTGATGCCGCATGTGGCCGGTGCCATCGGACGCAAGGCCTATGAAACCGGCGACACGTCGCATGGGATGCTGTCGGCGGGTCAATCGCTGGGGCTGACTGACCGCGTCGCGCCCTTCAAGGATATCGTGGCACAGCTCGAGGCTGAGGCGTTGATCGCTCTCGCCCGTCTGCGGCCCAGTTAAGGACATTCCAACAATGACCGCCTTTACCCACATTCACGACATGGTTTTGTATCAGGCAAAGTCCCGCCCCCAGGCGCTGGCACTGATCGATGTCGATAGTCGCGAGGTCACATGGGCCGAGTATGATGTGCTGATATCCAAAGCGGTGGACATGCTCAGCGCGCAGGGAATCGGCGCGGGTGACCGCGTGATGATCATTGCGGAAAACTGTCTTGCCGTGCCGGTGCTGATGATGGCCGCAAGCCGCATCGGCGCTTGGGCGGTTCCGGTCAATGCCCGTATGAGCGCGGCGGAACTGACCCGCATCGCCGATCATGCGCGCCCCGGCGTGATACTTTTTTCCTCGGGCGTTTCGGATGAAGCGGCGCAACATGCTGGGGATCAGGGCGCAGAGCCATTGGCCACGGATTTTGGCGCGCTGCACTTGCGGACAACCGGGATCAACGACCCGGAAACCGGCGAACCAGATGTTGCCGTTCTGCTGTATACCACCGGCACAACGGGCGACCCCAAGGGCGTGATGCTGACCCATGGCAACCTGATCTTCGCCGCCGAGGCCTCGGTCGGGCTACGCAATCTGACCCACGCGGACCGGGTCTATGGTGCCCTGCCTCTGACGCATGTCTTTGGCGTGGCCTCGATGCTCATGGCATCGGCCTGGGCGGGCTGCACCGTGCAGCTGACGAAACGCTTTGCTCCGGCAGATCTGTATCACGCGCTGCGCTCGGGTGTGACAGTGCTGCCTGCGGTGCCGCAGATGCACGCGCTGCTGATGGCCTATGCCGCCGACCAGGGTCTGACCGCGCTGAATTCAGGCAGCCTGCGCTATGTCTCGTCCGGAGCTGCGCCGCTCGACCCAAGTTGGAAGCGAAAGGCCGAAGCCTTTTATAGTCTGCCGCTGCAAAATGGCTATGGGATGACGGAAAGCACGGCCGGGGTTTGCGGCACCCGTAACGCCATTGGCGATCCCGATATCAGCGTTGGCCCGCCGCTTCCCGGAGTTGAAGTGCGGCTTGATCTGGCGATCGGCGAGGACAGCACGGTTGGTGAAGTGCTGACCAAAGGGCCCCACGTGATGAAAGGCTATTTCCGCAACCCCGAGGCGACGCGCGCCGTGATGACGGAGGATGGCTTTTTGCGCACCGGCGATCTGGGGCAGATCGATGCTCAGGGTCGGCTGACCATCGTTGGCCGTGCAAAGGAACTGATCATCCGAGGCGGGTTCAACGTCTACCCGCCCGAGGTCGAGGCCGCCCTGAATGATCATCCGGCCGTGGTGCAATCGGCGGTGATCGGGCGTGTTGTCATGGGCGACGAAGAAGTGCTTGCCTTTGTTCAGACGCGCGCGCCTGTCACGCCCGAGGAGCTGCGCGCCTTTGTGGCCGATCGTCTGGCTGGCTACAAACGCCCCTCGCAGATTCATATCGTGGACAGCCTGCCTGCGGCTGCGACCGGCAAGATCCTGAAGCATCGGCTGGCGGTTGAATTCGCAGACCTGATCGGGTGATTTGGCAATCGGCCGCTGACTGCGGAGCGCCGCGTTGAAATAAGTCAATCCTTGTTGCGCCGGGTCCGCCACCAAGCGTTGTCGGCTTGTGCCATCGCAAGGCGTTACATTTCTTTCAGTAGTCCGACATGGAACTGAATCAAAAGCTTCAAGAAAACGACGCTTCCCATCCTTAAGACGCCCCCAAGTCACAGGGGGATACAGATGCTCGAGGTCAAAAGACTGACCAAGCGCTTTGGCGACAAGGCAGCGGTGGATGCTGCCAGTTTCAGCGTAACGCGACCGGCGATGATCGGTATCATTGGCCGTTCCGGTGCCGGAAAATCGACCCTGCTGCGCATGATGAACCGATTGGCCGATGCGAGCGAGGGGCAGATCCTGTTCAAAGGCGCCGAGATCAGCGGTTTGACCGGCTCGGCGCGGCGCAAATGGCAATCGCAGTGCGCGATGATCTTTCAGCAGTTCAATCTTGTTCCCCGAATGGACGTGGTTTCAAACGTGTTGCACGGCACGCTGAACCGCCGGTCCACGCTCGCGACGATGTTCAACCTTTACCCGCAGGACGACATTCACAAGGCGATCGAGATTCTGGACCGTCTTGGCATCGCCGAACAGGCCCCGAAACGCGCCGAGGCGCTTTCCGGCGGGCAGCAGCAGCGTGTGGCGATTGCCCGTGCCCTGATGCAGGACCCACAGATCATTCTGGCGGATGAACCGATTGCCAGCCTTGACCCGATGAATGCGCAAATCGTGATGCAGGCGCTGCGCCGCATCAACGAAGAAGACGGCCGCATGGTCATCGCCAACCTTCACACGCTGGATACCGCGCGGCGCTATTGCGACCGGGTGATCGGGATGCGGGACGGCCGCATCGTTTTTGACGGCACCCCCGAACAACTGACCACCGGCGTCGCGCGCGACATCTATGGCGCGGGCGCGGATTTTTCCGAGGCGGCAACCTCGACCGAGATCGAAACCCTGGACAGGACCAAGCCCATTCTGGTGTCCGCCTGAGCCAGCAATCGCCCAATCCACTTGGGCAAACCCATCATGGAGAGACACATGAAAACCCTTGCACTTGCCCTTGCAGCCACAACGGCACTGACCACTGCGGCCTTTGCTGACAGCCACGCCATCAGCGAATTTCGCATCGGCATTCTGGGCGGCGAAAACGCTCAGGACCGGATGAACAGCTATGCCTGCCTGCAGAACTATGCCGCAGAGGAACTGGGCGTTGAGGTCAAACTGTTTGCCCCCGCCGATTATAACGGCGTTATTCAGGGCTTGCTGGGCGGTACGCTTGATATGGCATGGCTGGGCGCGTCGTCTTATGCGGCCACCTACCTGCAAGACCCCGAAGCCGTCGAGCCCGTATTGGTCAAGCAGAACCTTGATGGCTCCATCGGCTACCATTCGATCGGTTTCGCCCGAAAGGACAGCGGCATCACCTCGCTGGAAGACCTGAAGGGCAAGACCTTTGGCTTTGGTGACCCGAATTCGACCTCTGGTTACCTGATCCCCTCCATCGAAATCCCCGCCGAAACCGGCGCAACGATGGATTCGGGTGATTATTTTGGCGAGGTCAAATTCACCGGCGGTCACGAGCAAACCATCGTTGCAGTCTATAATGGCGACATCAACGGCGGCGTGACATGGGCTGACGCACAGGGCAACTGGGAAGACGGCTACAACTCGGGTGCACTGCGCAAGGCCGTGGATGCCGGACTTGTTGACATGAACGAGCTGGTCCAGATCTGGAAATCCAAAGTGATCCCGGAAGGCCCCGTCGTGCTGCGCAAATCGCTGCCAGACGATGTAAAGGCCAAGATGACCGCGCTGGTCGACAGGCTATACGAGAACGACAAGGACTGCGCCTATGGCGTGGCCGCTGGCGAAACGCTGGGGTTCCAGCCTGTGACGCATGACACCTACACCTCGGTGATCGAAGCGCGCAAAGCCAAGATCGGCGGCTGATCGGGTCTGCGCAATCTGACCGGCGGCTTTTGGGTCGCCGGTATTCCTTTACCCTCGGGGGGCCCATGACAGACGCGGCATTCCAATCCGACGGCGCCAGCTCTTCGGTACAGAGCATCCAAAGCGCCTACATTGCGCAGGTTCAGCGCCGTCGCCTTTATGGTGGACTGACTTTGCTGATCTTTGTTTTGCTCATGGTCTCGGGCTTCAACGTGGCGGACGCGCGCAATGCTGGCGGCTTCTGGGAAGGCTTGCACAATATCGGCGACTACCCATCCGATGTGCTGTCCGAAGCCTGGGAAAAGCGCGCCGATCTGCCTGCACTGATCGTGAAATACTTTCCCGCACTGGTCGAGACGCTCAACATCGCGGCGGTCTCAACGCTGATCGGGGCCGGGTTCGGCCTTGTGCTTTCCCTGCTCTCGACCCGCGGATTGGCGCGTTGGCCGCGCATGATCCCGTTGTTTCGCCGTAAGATGGACGTGATGCGCGCCGTCCCTGAGATCGTCATCGCGCTGATGCTGATCTTTGTTCTGGGGGGCGGGCCGGTGCCCGCAATGATCGCGATCACGATCCACACTGCTGGCGCCTTGGGCAAGATGTTCTCGGAGGTTGCCGAGAACGCCGATCTGAAGCCGGTCGAAGGGTTGGCCTCGGCGGGCGCTAACTGGACCCAGCGGATGTGGTTGGGGGTCTTGCCGCAGGTCGCGCCGAATTTCCTCAGCTATGCGCTGCTGCGGTTCGAGATCAATATTCGCGCCTCAGCGATCCTTGGTTTTGTCGGGGCTGGCGGACTTGGGTACGAGCTGCGAAATGCCATGGCATGGGGGCCGGGCCGGTTCGATGAGGCCGCGGCGATCTTTGTTCTTCTCTTTGGCTCGATCATCTTCTTCGACCAACTCTCCAGTCGTTTCCGCAACCGCCTGACCGAAGGAGAGCGCGTATGACAACCGCAACGCTCGACATGGCGAAAACCGGGGCCGAGGCCCTTATCCGCCGCAAACAGATGATCGCCTATTCCATCCCGGCGCTGATCTGCCTTTATCTTGGGTACATCTTCTTTGCCTTCGACATTCCCGGCCTCGCGCAGCGCGCGAAATGGGAAAACGCGGTCACGCTGGCCTCTGACACATGGTCCTACAAGGTGCATGTGACGCGCGATCACCGATCCGGCGATATCGCCTATGCGGTCGAGGGGGAGCGAAAGGGAACCTATCCCCAAGGCACGCGCCCCGATTGGGTCAGCGGCGATAAGATCGTCGTGGTCGATTTGGGCGGAGGCCAGATCCTGCGCCTTCTACCGGAAAATCGCAGCGAATTTGATGTGCCCGGCTATGGCACCATAGAAGCGCAGTTCATTGGGGGGCGTGTGGTGACCAACCTTGGCGAAACTACGCCCGCGTGGATCAATGCCAGTCGGAACCGCGTCGCCATCACCACCGATCAGGCACGCGTCACCGTCACCCGCTCCAAAACTGAGGCCTTCCGCTATTTCGGTGGCTGGGAGCTGTTCTGGTACACTTTTGACAGCCCCTATTATGGTCACGGCCCGTTGGACATTTTGTTTGGTGCACAGATTGACCCGAAGCGTGGCAATATTCCCGGTGCATGGGCCGATTTCTGGAGCAATCCGATGTGGCGGCATGGCGATGTTGCCTGGGCCATTGGCGAGACGATCCTGATGGCCTTCCTTGGCACATTTGGCGCGGCCATGGTCGCGCTGCCGCTGGCCTTTATGGCGGCAAAACGCTTTGCCCCGTTTGGTGCCCTGCGCTTGGCCATGCGACGCCTGTTTGACTTTGTGCGCGGTGTGGATGCGCTGATCTGGACCGTCGTTCTGGCCCGCGCCTTTGGTCCGGGCCCGTTGACCGGGGCCTTGGCGATCTTGGTGACAGACACCGGCACTTTTGGCAAAACCTTCTCCGAGGCGCTGGAAAACGTCGATCAGCGGCAGATCGAGGGGATCAGCTCGACCGGAGCCAAACCTCTGCAACGTTATCGCTTTGGGGTGATTCCGCAGATTGTCCCGGTGCTTCTGGCACAGGTGCTTTACTTCCTCGAATCCAACACCCGTAGCGCCACGATCATCGGTGCGATTACTGGCGGCGGGATTGGCCTGCTGTTGACGCAGGCGATGCAGACTCAGAAAGATTGGGAAGAGGTCGCCTATTACATCTCGCTGGTGATTGTCATGGTGATGATCATGGATTGGGTCTCGGGTTGGCTGCGCGCCCGCTTGATTGGCCGGGTTCAGGTACACTGATGCCTCGTCTGAGCGCCGAGGCACCGGTGATCCACGAGGGATGTCAGATCACCAACTGCACCTTTGGCCGTTACAACGAAGTTGGGCGCGGCAGCCGTTTGGCGCACAGCGAGATCGGCGATTATTCCTATTGCGATCGCAATGCCGATATCGCCAATGCGAGTGTCGGCAAATTCGCGAATATTGCGGCGTTCAGCCGGATCGGGGCGACCGACCATCCGTTGCACACCGCCGCCTGCCACCATTTCCTGTATCGTTCCAACGATTACTGGGATGACGCCGAGGCGGACGAGGTCTTTTTCGAGCATCGCAAGTCACGGCGCGCTTACATCGGGCACGATACATGGATCGGCAACGGCGCGATGATCAAACCCGAAGTGAGGCTGGGCCATGGGGCCGTTGTCGCTTCGGGCGCGGTGGTCACAAAGGATGTCCGGCCCTACACCATCGTTGCGGGCATCCCTGCGCGTAAGCTGCGCGACCGCCAGCCGCCAACGGTGGCCGAACGGCTGATGGCTTTGGCGTGGTGGGATTGGGACCACGCCAGCCTGCGCGGCGCGCTGTTGGATTTCCGCACCTTGAGCGCGGTGGCGTTTCTGGAAAAATACGGCGGCTGAAGCTGCCTCTGAAACGCGTCAGGCTTCCAAAGTCAGCGTCACCCGATCACCAGCAAACCATGTCCGGCCGTATTCCACCGGCAGGTGGTCTTGATCGACATTTACGCTGGTGGTGCGAAGCAGCGGGTCCCCTTCGCGCAGGTGCAGGTGCAGCGCTTGGGTGGCATTGGCCAAAACCGCAGTCACGCGGGTGGAGGCACGGGTGTAATCGGCCACCCCGATTTTTTTCAAGGCCAGGGTTACGCTGTCTGCCTCTCGCAAGGCGTGTTCCAACCCGGAAAGCCTTTCCAGCGGGAATACACTTTCGGCCAGCGCCACAGGTTGGCCGTCGGCCAGCGACAATCCGTGATAGGCCAGCACCGGATCGCCGAGGGCAATGCCGAGGGCGCGGGCCTCACCGTCTGTTGCAAGGCGAATTTCCAGCGAGAGGGTGCGTTTGGCAGGCATGCGCCCGGCCTTCAGCAGGTTCTCGGTAAAGCGGACGCGTTTGCCAATGGGGTATTCGGTCGGGCGGGCGGTGACAAAGACACCCGCTCCGCGCCGCGTGCGCACCAGTCCGTCCTCGACCAGCGCAGAGAGCGCGTGGCGGATCGTGTGGCGATTGACGCCAAACCGCTCGGCCAGTTGCGCCTCGGTTGGCAGTTTGTCGCCCGGACCATAGCGCCCCTCGGAAAGATCGTCGCGCAGGTCAGAGGCGATGGAAAGCCAGAGCGCGGTGCCAGTGTTACGCAAATTTCACAAATCCTTTGTGGCAGAAAACCCGCCTGAGCTGTATGATGTGTATAGTTGTATAGATCATCGCGGATTTGTCGAGATGCAAACGGAAGACCTCGGGTCAAGCGCCCGTCAACACTGGATGAGCCTGATGGCCAAGGCACCCGATGGGCGCGTGTCCGCCCTGTTGGATGCGGCCTGCGCGCGCCCTGTCTTTGACTGGTTGCGCCGACCCGAGGTGGGCAGCGTCATGGTGCGGGGCCGCGCGGGCGGAACCGGGACGCCTTTCAATCTGGGGGAGATGACCGTGACCCGCTGCGCCCTTCGGTTGGGCAGCGGCGAGGTTGGGCATGCCTATGTGCAGGGCCGCCGCAAAGATGACGCCGAAGCCTCGGCGCTTGTCGACGCGCTGATGCAGACAACAGCCGCCGGGACAGTGCGCAACGCCGTTCTTGATCCGCTTGCCGCGGAGATGGCCGATGCCAAGGCGGTCCGCGCCCGCAAGGCCGCTGCAACGAAAGTGGAATTTTTCACCATGGTCCGGGGGGAAGGCTGATGCAGATGACCGCTTTGGATGGCGGGTTTGCGGACCCGGCCCTGCAATCGGCCAAGGCCTTTCGCGGTGTGATGACCGCCATGGCTCAGCCCGGCTTTATCGCCGAATTGCACGGCGCCATGCCACCCACTCCCCTGTCGCCGGCTGCGGGTGCGGTTGTGCTGACGCTATGTGATCCCGATACGCCGATCTATCTGGCGGGACAGGCCGATTGCCCCGAGGTCCGCAATTGGATCGCGTTTCACACCGGGGCGCCGTTGACCGGGCCTTCGCATTGCGCCTTTGCCCTTGGAACATGGACGGCGCTGGCCCCTTTGTCCGCCTACCCGGTGGGCACATCGGAGTACCCTGACCGCTCGGCCACGCTGATCGTTGAACTGCCCCGACTAGAAGCCAAAGGCGCCACCCTGCGCGGACCCGGCATTAAGGATCGCGCCGCCCTGTCCCTGCCTGAAACGCGCGCCTTCGTGGTTAACCGCCGGCTGTTTCCCCTCGGGTTGGACTTCATCCTGACCAGTGGCAGCCAGGTGGCCGCCTTGCCACGTTCGACCAAGGTCAGCCCTTCGGAGGGTTCCTGAATGTATGTGGCAGTCAAAGGCGGCGAGGCCGCGATCAACAACGCCCATGCCTGGCTGGCCGAGGAACGCCGGGGCGATCCCAAGGTTCCAGAACTCAGCATTTCGCAAATCCGCGAACAGATGGCGCTGGCGGTCAACCGGGTGATGGCCGAGGGCTCACTTTATGATCCGGATTTGGCGGCATTGGCGATCAAGCAGGCGCGCGGTGATCTGATCGAAGCCATCTTTCTGATCCGCGCCTATCGCACGACCCTGCCCCGCTTTGGCGGTTCTGAGCCGGTGGATACGTCTGCGATGGCCTGCGACCGACGTATTTCCGCGACCTTCAAGGATTTGCCCGGTGGGCAGGTTCTGGGGCCGACCTTTGATTACACGCACCGCCTGCTGGACTTCAAACTCGCCGCCGAGGGCGAGGCGCCATGCGCGCCAGAGCGCGAGACAACCGCCGCCCCGGTTCCGCATGTGACGGATTTTCTGAACCGCGAGGGGCTGATCGAAGAGGCGCGCGCCGATGACACGCCCCCGCCCGATCTGACTCGCGAACCGCTTGAACTGCCCGCGGATCGCGCGCTGCGCCTTCAGGCGCTGGCCCGCGCCGACGAAGGCTTTACCCTGTCGATGGCCTACTCCACCCAGCGCGGCTATGCCCGCAACCACGCTTTTGTCGGGGAATTGCGCATCGGCTCAGTGCCGGTGGAAATGGAGATCCCCGAACTTGGTTTTGCGATCGAGATCGGCGAGATCACCCTGACCGAATGCGAAACGGTCAACCAGTTCAAAGGCTCCAAGACAGAGCCTCCGCAATTCACCCGAGGCTACGGACTTGTCTTTGGCCAGACCGAACGCAAGGCGATTTCCATGGCATTGGTCGATCGCGCCATGCGCTGGGAAGAATTGGGCGAAGATTACGTCGGCGCCCCGGCGCAAGACGCTGAATTCGTGCTGTACCACGCCGACAACATCCAGGCGACGGGCTTTCTCGAACACATCAAGTTGCCCCACTACGTCGATTTCCAGTCCGAACTGGAATTGGTGCGCAAACTGCGCCGCGAGACCGGGGGCGTTCAGGCACAAGAGGCGGCGGAATGACCGATCAAGCGTATAACTTCGCCTATCTGGACGAACAGACCAAGCGGATGATCCGCCGCGCCATCCTCAAGGGACTTGCAATTCCGGGTTATCAGGTGCCTTTCGCCAGCCGCGAAATGCCGATGCCTTATGGTTGGGGGACGGGCGGCGTGCAGGTCTCTGCTGCCGTGATGACCGCCGAGGATCGGTTCAAGGTGATCGACCAAGGCGCCGATGACACCACCAACGCGGTGTCGATCCGAAGCTTCTTTGAGCGGACTGCCGGGGTGGAAACCACAACTCGCACAGTTGAGGCGACAGTTATACAGACCCGCCACCGCATCCCCGAAGAGGCGCTTAGTGAAGGTCAGATCCTTGTCTATCAGGTGCCGATCCCGGAACCTCTGCGTTTTCTAGAGCCGCGCGAAACCGAGACGCGCAAGATGCACAGCCTCGAAGAATACGGCTTGATGCATGTGAAGCTTTACGAGGACATCAGCCGCCACGGCCACATCGCCACCGCCTATGCCTATCCTGTGAGGGTCGAGGGGCGCTATGTCATGGACCCGTCGCCGATCCCGAAATTCGACAACCCGAAACTGTCCGATTGCCCGGCGATCCAGCTGTTCGGCGCAGGGCGTGAACAGCGCATCTATGCCGTGCCGCCCTACAGTCAGGTGGTCAGCCTTGATTTTGAAGACCACCCCTTTGACCCCTCCAAGGCGCCACATCCCTGTGGGCTTTGCGCCGCCGAGAACAGCTATCTTGACGAAGTCATCATCGACGATCAGGGCGGGCGGATGTTCGTCTGTTCCGACACGGACCATTGCGAGGCGCGGCAAGCCGCAGGCCATCGCGGAAAGGATGCCGCATGAGCGAAAATCTGTCGCCCCTTCTGTCGGTTCGCCAGCTGGGCATGCGCTATGGAAGTCATATCGGGTGCGCCGAGGTTTCGTTTGACCTGTTCCCCGGTGAAGTCATGGGCATCGTGGGTGAAAGCGGCTCGGGCAAGTCCACGCTGCTGAACTGCATGGCTGGGCATCTGGCGCCCGATGCAGGTCAGGTGATCTTCGACACCCGCAGCGATGGGCCGCGCGACACGGTCACCATGTCCGAGCCGGAACGCCGGATGTTGAGCCGCACCGATTGGGCCTTTGTCCACCAGCACGCCCGCGACGGGCTGCGCATGGGGGTCAGTGCTGGCGGCAATATCGGCGAGCGGCTGATGGCAGTCGGCGCGCGCCACTACGGCGACATTCGCGGCAAGGCTGCCGATTGGCTGGAGCGTGTCGAAATCGACACAGGCCGCATTGACGACCGTCCAACCACCTTTTCGGGGGGCATGCTGCAACGCCTGCAAATCGCGCGCAATCTGGTGACAGGGCCGCGGCTGGTCTTCATGGATGAACCCACCGGCGGGCTGGACGTCAGCGTGCAGGCGCGGCTGCTGGACCTGTTGCGCGGTCTGGTGCGCGACATGGGCCTGTCGGCCATCATCGTCACCCATGATCTGGCAGTGGTGCGCCTGTTGGCAGACCGCCTAATGGTGATGAAATCGGGCCATGTGGTGGAATCCGGTCTGACAGATCAGGTGCTTGACGATCCACAGCATGGCTACACTCAGTTGCTGGTCTCAAGCGTATTGCAGGTGTGACCCGGGATATTTGGAGCCCAAGAGGACCATGATCGAAATTTCGGACGTTTTAAAGACATTCACCCTGCACAATCAGGGCGGCGCGGTGATCCGCGTGATGGAGGGCGCAAACCTGAAGGTCGCACGTGGCGAATGCGTGGCCTTGGTCGGGGCCTCGGGCGCGGGCAAGTCCACGCTGATGCGTATTTTGTACGGTAACTACCTTGCCGAGACCGGCGCTGTGCGGGTGGCGGGCGTGGACGTGGCGCAAGCCGCCCCTCGCGAGATCCTCAAGCTGCGACGCGAAACGCTGGGCTATGTCAGCCAGTTTCTTCGGGTGGTGCCGCGCGTACCCACGCTGGACGTGGTGGCCGAACCCCTGCGCGCCGTTGGTGTGCCTGCGGATCAGGCGCGCGCGCGCGCGGCAGAGTTTTTGCGGCGGTTGAACATCCCGCAGACCCTTTGGGAACTGTCGCCAACAACCTTTTCCGGAGGCGAACAGCAGCGTGTCAACATCGCGCGCGGTTTTGCCCATGCCTATCCGGTGCTGCTGCTGGATGAACCCACGGCCAGCCTTGATGCCGCCAACCGCGAGGTGGTGTTGGGGTTGATCGAAGACGCCAAGGCGCGCGGCGCTGCGATTGTCGGGATCTTCCACGACGAGGCCGCGCGGGCCCGTGTATGTGACCGGGAGATCGACGTGACCCGCTTTACCCCAGAGCGCGCCGCATGAGCGGGCGCCTGATCGCCGTTGTCGGCCCGTCGGGCGTGGGCAAGGACAGTGTGATGGCCGGCATCGCCGCTGCGGCGCCGCATATCCGCCTTGTCCGACGGGTTGTCACGCGGACGCCCGATATTGGCTGCGAACCGCACGACACCGTGGACGCAAAGCGTTTCGAGGCCATGCAGGTCGCGGGGGCCTTTTGCCTGCACTGGGGCGCGCATGGCCTGCTGTACGGCATTCCGGCAAAGGTTCTTGAGTCGGTTCGGCAGGGCGAAACACATATGGCCAATCTGTCGCGCGGGATCTTGAAGGACGCGCAAGCCGTCTTTCCGGCGTTGACGGTTTTGAACATCACCGCTCGCCCGGAGGTTCTGGCCAAACGCTTGGCTTTGCGGGGCCGCGAAGACAGGGCCGAAATCCAACGCCGCCTTGCCCGTGCAAGCATCGCCCTGCCTGACGGCGTACCTGCGATTGATCTGCCCAACAACGCTGCTTTGGAGGAAGCCGTCGCCCGCGCGCTGGCATTGCTTCAGTCGGAAACGGTGGGGCGGTGCGGATGATTCTTTGCCCCCATGTTTGCCTGCGCGCACACGACTGATTATCGGGAATTTTGTGACATGAACTCTTTGATCGACCCAAGTGATCTGGCACCTGCACAAGACACCAGCGGGGGCGCAAACATCTGCCTTGCCAATGCCCGGCTTGTCTTGCCCGATCAGGTTCTGACCGGAGCGATAACCATCTCGGACGGTATGATCATCGAGGTGCGCGAAGGTGACAAGGTGCCGTTTGGCGCCATCGATTGCCAAGGTGATTTCGTCACGCCCGGACTGGTCGAGCTGCACACCGACAACCTTGAGCGCCATATCGAGCCGCGTCCCGAGGTGACCTGGCCGCACCTCGCCGCCATCCTTGCGCATGATGGAGAGCTGGCTTCGACCGGGATCACCACGGTCTTTGACGCCATGCGGGTGGGGTCGATCCACAGCGGCAAAGGTCGCTCCGACCAATACGCGCGTTCACTGGCGAGCGAGCTGCTCTCGCTGCGAGACGCGGATGCACTCCGGATCAGTCATTTCCTGCATTTGCGGGCCGAGATCTGCTCGGAAACTCTGCTGGAGGAATTGGCTGAATTCACCGCCGAAGACCGCGTCGGCATTGTCAGCCTGATGGATCACACTCCCGGACAACGGCAGTTTCGTGATCTGGCCAAGCTCAAGACTTACGTGTCCAAAAAACGCAACATGACGGATGCGGAATTCGACGAACATGTGGCGCATCTGAAGGGTTTGCGCGTGACTTTTGGCGATCGGCACGAAGCCGGCGCTGTGACCGAGGCAAAGCGCCTTGGCGCGGTGCTCGCCAGTCACGATGACACAACAGCGGCGCAGGTGGAGCAGTCCAAGGGCAATGGCGTGGGCTTTGCCGAATTCCCAACGACGGTCGAGGCTGCAAAGGCCTGCCGCGACCGGGGCATCGCCATTATGATGGGGGCACCCAATATCATCCGGGGCGGGTCGCACTCTGGCAATGTCTCGGCTCTGGAGCTGGCTGAACTTGGACTGCTCGACATTGTTTCCTCTGACTATGTGCCATCGGCTTTAATGTCGGCGGCGTTCCGGTTGGGGGCGCTTTGGCAGGATATACCGCGCGCGATCCGCACCGTGGCCGCAGCCCCCGCAAGGGCAGCAGGCCTAGTCGATCGCGGCGAGTTGGGTGTTGGGCAGCGCGGCGATCTGCTGCGCATTGCAACGCTGGATCAGACGCCGGTTCTGCGCGGCGTCTGGAGCTGCGGGCGACAGGTTGGATAACGACCGGTTCGCCCCTTGAAACAGCCTGCCCTTGTCATGCAACCGCAACACAAAGCCGCTAGGTCTGGTCGCGCATCGGTATCGGGCCAAAGAGCCTTATCAAGCTGTCGGGGGACAAAAGGTATGACGACGATAGATCCATGGCGTTTCGTATTGCGCTGTTTGTTCGAACCATCACAGCGGTCGGTGTTTGACGACTGCTGGTCTTGGCTGCAAGGTGCGCAGAGGAACGCGACCTATGCCAAAGGATCGGGGGCGATATTGCCACCGCAGAGCAATACCGCTACGCGTTCGCCCGGCTCGGGAACATAGGCGCCCCATTGTACAGCGGCCAAGGCACAAGCGCCCGCCGGTTCCACCAACAATCTATGGCTTTGCCACAGAGCCTTTTGCGCCTCGAGTATTGCCCCGTCCGGGACCAGTGCGACCTCAATACCCTGTGCCTTGGCCAGATCAAAGCAGATCGACCCGATCCGGCGCGCGCCCAAGGCGTTGGCAGCGACGCCTGACACTGGCACATCGACGGGTGCACCTTGGTCCAGCGCCTTGGCAAGGGCATTGCAACTCATCGGTTCGACGGCGACGATCTTGCGTGCCCCTTGCGCCCAAGCCATCGCTCCGGCGATCAGGCCGCCGCCGCCCACAGCGATCAGGACTGTGTCGGCCTCCAGCCCCTGTGCCTCCCACTCTCGGAGCAGCGTGCCCTGACCGGCGACAGTATGCGGTGCGTCATAGGCATGGACCTGCATCGCGCCTTGTTCCTCTTCGTAACGCTTGGCCAGATCCAGCGCGTCGGCGTATTCGCCGGGCACGACCGTCAGGTCAGCGCCGGTACGTTCGATCATTGCAATCTTCGACGGCCCGGCGATTTCCGGAACGAAGATGCGCGCCCGATGCCCCAGACGGTGCGCGGCAAAAGCCACGGCCGCCCCGTGATTGCCACCCGAAGCCGCAACGATACCGCCATCTGGCACCTCAAGCGCGGTCAAGGTGTTGAAAGCGCCGCGCGCCTTGAAACTGCCGGTGTGCTGTAGCTGCTCCAGCTTCAACTCGATGGGGCGTTCCCACAGGGCGTCCGTTTGCATCACAGGGGTTTTGACCACGTGGCCTTTGATCCGCGCGGCGGCGGCTTCGATTTCCGGTTTCCAGTTCATTCTGCCCTCACTGGCGCTTTGCCTGGCAAGGCTATAGTCGTGAGGAAAGAGTAACAAGGACGCCGAATGATGACCGAAGATCGCCGCAGCCCGTTCCGCGATGCCCATCTGGATCGCGACACCGCTGAACATGTACCTATCACACCCCAGACGCAGTCCCCCAGCTATCGGCTGGCCTTTGCAGACGAAGATTTCATGTGCCGGGATGAGTTGCGCCCGGTGCGGCTGCAACTGGAGTTGCTGAAGTTTGATATGCTGCTCGACAAGCACGAGATCGACTCGACCATCGTTTTGTTTGGCGGCGCGCGCATCCCGTCGCCTGCCAACAAGGACAAGGCGCGCACCAAGACGCTGGCCGAACTGTCACATTTCTATGACGAGGCCCGCAGTTTTGCCCGCCTGATGACGCGTAAATCAATGGCCACGGGCAACCGGGAATTCGTGATCTGCACCGGCGGCGGCCCCGGCGTCATGGAGGCGGGCAACCGCGGCGCCGAGGAAGAAGGCGGGGTGTCCATCGGATTGAACATCGTGCTGCCGCATGAACAGGCCCCGAACCCCTATGTGACGCCGGACCTGTCCTTCAACTTTCACTACTTCGCGATCCGCAAGATGCATTTCCTGATGAGGGCGCGGGCGATCTGTGTCTTTCCGGGCGGCTTTGGCACGTTGGATGAAATGTTCGAGGCGCTGACACTGATCCAGACCGGACGCATGAAGCGCGTTCCCTTCCTGCTGTTCGGCCGCAAATTCTGGGAGGGGATCATCAACTGGGATACCCTGTCGGATGCCGGAACAATCAGCGCAGAGGATCTGGATCTGTTCCGCTTTGTCGAAACTGCCGAAGAGGCGGACGAGATAATCGCCAATTGGGATCCGGCACCTGCGCGGGATGATATTCCCGGTCGCTGAATCGGGAACAGGGGCCGCTCAGGTGCTTTGAGCGGCCTCGGCCATTTCGGCCTGCTCGACCCAGCGCGAAATGACGGCCCGTGCGGCCCCCTCATCGCGCGTCTCCACCGCTTGGCGCAGGTCCTTCAGCGCGGTGGCGATCTCGAATTCCGACAGATACCCTTCCTGTGCGCGCAAGATTTTGGCGTGCGGTGTAGTCAACATGTCGGGAGAAATCAGAAGTTCTTCGTGCAGCTTTTCGCCGGGACGCAGGCCGGTGATCTTGATCTCGATATCACCGTTCTGGTTTTCCTTGTCCTTGACGGTGTAGCCCGCGCCTTCGATCATCTGGCGCGCCAGTTTCTTGATCGGAACCGGGTCGCCCATATCCAGCACAAAGACATCGCCACCCCGGGCAAAGGAGCCTGCCAAAAGCACAAGGCGGGCGGCTTCGGAAATGGTCATGAAATAGCGGGTGACTGAGCCATGCGTCAGGGTCACGGGACCACCACGGGCAATCTGTTCTTCGAACAGCGGAATGACCGAGCCGCTGGACCCAAGCACGTTGCCAAACCGCACCATCGAAAAGCGGGTTCCGGAACTGCGCGTCGCAAGATCCTGCACCAGAAGTTCGGCGAGACGCTTTGAAGCGCCCATGACATTGGTCGGACGCACGGCTTTGTCCGACGACACAAGGATAAAGCGTTCGACCCCTGTATCGCGCGCCGCATCGGCCAGTACCTTGGTGCCCAACACGTTGTTCTTGAGCCCGGCAATCGGGTTACATTCGACCAATGGAAGGTGCTTGTAGGCGGCGGCATGCAGGACGACGTCAATGCGGTGCTCGACCAGAACATCACGCATCAGGTTTTCGTTCAGAACCGAGCCAAGGATCGGAACGATGTGAAATCCGGTGCTCAGATCGCGCAGTTCCTTGTCGATATTGTAGAGAGCCAGTTCAGAGTGTTCGACCAGTACGATACATTCGGGTTTGCAAGCTATCAGCTGACGACAAAGTTCCGAGCCGATCGACCCACCCGCGCCCGAAACCAGAATGCGCCGCCCGGTATAGGCATGGCTCACACCCGGAAGTTCGTTTTCAAGACGGTTGCGGCCCAGCAGGTCATCCAGCGACACCGGGGTTGCACGGTTTTCCAGATCGCCCTTGCCGATCAGTTCGGCAAATGAGGGCAGGGCATGCACTTCGCACCCGATGGTCCGCACGCGATGCGCAATGCGTGCCAGCTGCGGCGGGCGCATGGACGGCATTGCCAGAACAACCCGGTCGATGCCTTTTTCGACGATCAGTTCCTTGATCCGGGCCGGGGCGAACACCCGCAGACCTGAGATTGTCGAGCTTTGCAGCGTGGGGTTATCGTCCACAAAGGCAACGGCCTGAATGGCATTGTCCTGACGAAGCGCGGCAACCAGCTGCTGGCCGGTTTGTCCTGCGCCATAGATCAGAACCCGCATGCGGGTCTTGCCGTGGCGGTAAATGTCGATGGTCACCTGAAGCAGAGCCATCCGCCATGTGACGGCCAAGACAAGCAGCACGAGCGAAAAGATCAAGAAAACCCCAACCGGCAGGCTTGATCCCATTGTCGCGTTCATCGCGATGCCGGTCACGCCAAGCATGCCTGCAAAAGCACCAGTGCGAATGATGCCGCGGGTTTCATAGGCAGCCAGTTTGATCCTCGGCAGACCCAGCCACCAAGAAATCGCCGTCCCGGCAACGACAAGGCCTGCCACCAAGGGAACCTGTGCATTGAAGGTTGGCCAGTCTGCACGGACCGAGGCTTCGAGAGATATGGCGAGGAAAAATGCGATGGGAATGATCACCGCGTCGATCAAACTGAATACAACCTGTTTCTGTTGTCGAGACAGAGCCGTGACAAGTTCGTAAAACATACGCGCGATTGTCCCCTGTGGCGGCAATTCTGAAGGCGCCTGACCACATTTTATTATCGTTAATCGGCCCAAAGGCCGACATGCGTTGAGCTCCCGTATTACGGGAGCCCGCATCGTTCCACCCCTATCTAGGGGAACGCCCAAATATGAAGCAAGAGTAGAATTTCTGCACTTGCAAATTCGAGCGGATTTCCACCGGAAAAGCCCGATTTTGCATCTTTTTGTAGTCTGTTCTGCCTTGCCTTCAATTTCCAACGTCCGCGGATTTACGGGAAATGGAACAATTGCAGGGGCTCGGCCGTTAAAACACACTCTTTCACCTGCTGCGACAACCCTGTATGCAGCGCGCCAGTCGCATGGGCACCAACGCCTGTGCACTGACAAGAACCTAATGGAGGGCCAAATGGGCTATAGGGTCGTCGTCGTAGGCGCCACGGGCAACGTGGGCCGCGAAATGCTGAACATCCTCGCCGAGCGCGAGTTTCCTGTGGATGAACTTGCCGCGCTGGCATCGCGGAAATCCATCGGAACTGAAGTAAGCTTTGGCGACAAGACACTTAAGACCAAGGATCTGGCCACATTCGATTTCACCGGCTGGGATATCGCCCTGTTTGCCGTCGGCTCCGAAGCGACCAAGGAATATGCACCCAAGGCCGCGTCGCAGGGCTGTGTGGTGATCGATAATTCATCGCTTTATCGTTACGATCCCGATGTGCCGCTGATCGTTCCCGAAGTGAATGCCGATGCGGTCATGGGCTACACCAAGAAAAACATCATCGCGAACCCCAACTGCTCGACCGCGCAGATGGTTGTCGCGCTCAAGCCGCTGCATGACCGTGCAAAGATCAAGCGCGTCGTCGTCTCGACCTACCAGTCCGTGTCTGGCGCGGGCAAAGAGGGCATGGACGAGCTGTGGGAACAGACCAAGGCAGTCTATAACCCCACCAAGGATGTGCCGCCGTCGAAATTTACCAAAGAGATTGCGTTCAACGTGATTCCGCACATCGACGTGTTCATGGAAGATGGCTCCACGAAAGAAGAGTGGAAGATGGTCGCCGAGACCAAGAAGATCATTGATCCTTCGATCAAGGTCACGGCCACCTGCGTGCGGGTTCCGGTCTTTGTGGGCCATGCTGAAGCGATCAATATCGAGACCGAGGATTTCCTGGACGAGGACGAGGCGCGCGACATCCTGCGCGAAGCACCGGGCATCATGGTGATCGATAAGCGCGAAAACGGTGGCTATGTCACGCCCAAAGAGTGCGTCGGTGACTTCGCGACCTTCATCAGCCGCATCCGGCAGGATGCCACGATCGACAACGGCCTGAACTTTTGGTGCGTCTCGGACAACTTGCGTAAAGGCGCTGCCCTGAACGCTGTCCAGATCGCCGAAGTGCTGGGTCAACGGGCGTTGAAGAAGGGCTGAAAGGCCTGAAATCCATGTCGAAGAACATTTGGGCGGTGTCGGAAACGGCGCCGTCCTTTCTGTTTCGTTAAGGCGCTATTCCTAAGCGTAGAAAACCCCACCTCTCCTGTTTCGGAATCTATCCAACTCAAGGCTGGAAGTCATGCGGTGCACCTTGGTATACTGGTTTCATCAGGCGGCAGAAGCCGGACCAATAGCCAGAACGGCGGTTCCAAAACACAGGAGACTGTCCAATGCAGATTGATCTGGCTGATATAGCGCGTGGACGCAGGATTGTGGCAGTTGCGGCGCTGGAAACTGCGCAATGCGCGCGTCGGCCCCGACCCAAGATCACGCTTTCGGGTCGAATCATTCGGCGCTTCCTGTGGTGTCGGAATATCATCCTGACCTGAGCTCTCTCTCTGGCGCGGCGTGCTCACGCTCTCTCTCAGTCTCTCTTGTGACGCCGCGCCATGTCGAATTGTCCACGCCGGTAAGCCCGGCACATTGCGAAACCTTGCCTGATTGGCATTTCTCGGCGTGGGCAAAATTCGCTTTCCGCCAAAGCTGTATAGGCCGAAGAACGCGGCATGAGGTGGGAATCGGCGGCGCCGGTCCGGCGGTTTGGTTCAAACTCATAAAGGAATTGTTGCCGCAGCAGACGCAATCCAAAGGTTTTGGCCGCATTTATGCCGTTTTCTCCTGAGATGCTTTTTTCAGCACAGACAAGGAGCTGAGCTATGCGCCATCAATCCGAAGACAAGGCGAACTGGGCAAACGCACGGTCTCAAAGCGGTCTTCCTGAGCCTCGGGACTGTGAGACCCTTTTCCTTTTGCGCGGATTTCTTGGGCCGATCCTTGAAACAGCTCCGAGTTGGCAGGATCTTGCAACACAACTGTCGACCAAGGGTTATGGTCTTGCCTTTCGCGAAGGGCATCTGGTGATTCTCGATGAAGCTGGGAATGGCCTTTGCACCGGAAGCAGCTTGGGAATCCCGCTGCGCGAATTGTCCGCGCGGATCGGTCGGCCTGCCGTGCGTGCATCAGTAGATGGACATACGGGCGAGCTGCACTGATCTCTCAGACCGGCTGAAATGATCCGGAGTTGGGCTCAAGAAATTCCAGCCCGCCTTCGCCGATGTCTGTCCAAAGCCCGTGCAAGGTCAGTTCACCAGACTCCACCGCCGCAGCGACAAAGGGAAAAGTCATCAGGTTCTGGATCGAAACCCTGACCGATTCCTTTTCCAATTCCCGAGCCGCAGTTTCCGGCGGCGTGTCCTTGATGCGTTCATAGCCGGGACGCAGAATATCCATCCAGCGCCCGACAAAAGACGTGCTCTCTTCGAGATCCGGCGCACGTCCTTCGCACATATCGAGACAGCCCTGAACGCCGCCGCACAGAGAATGCCCAAGAACGATCACATGTGCCACTTTCAGGGACGTGACCGCAAACTCTACCGCAGCACTTGTGCCGTGCTGATTGCCGTCCGGTTCATAAGGCGGCACCAGATTGGCAATGTTGCGATGAATAAAGAACTCACCCTGATCAGCGCCAAAGATCGAGGTCACGTGCACCCGCGAATCGCAGCACGAAATGACCATGGCCCTCGGCCGCTGGCCTTCGTCTGCCAAACGGCGATACCACGCACGGTTCTCGGCATAGGCCGTGGCCTTCCAGCCGTGGTAACGTTGAACCAGGTATCCGGGCAGCGGGCGAACAGGGTGCATCGACGTTCTCCAAGTGTTTCTCGCGGAACTCGGCGATAAATACGCGGAATTCAAACCGAATTCGAGGGAAAAGAGCTTTGGCGGATAACGATTTGGGAAGGTCCTAAGCGCATTTTGCATCAAGCCGTGGGGGCAAAACCATATGGGGTGAGATGTGAAGGATATAACTTATCTAGCACCGGCGGAACATCCGCGCGTGGAGCATGGGCAAATCGAAACGCTGCGCAATGATCTTGGGTTGCATGCAGCCGAAGATGTCGTTTGTCGGGCAATGGAAGAGCTGGCGCAAAGGCTGTGTCAGGTGCAGGAGCAATCCATTCGTGGCCCAAGGGAAGATTTGCACAAGGGTTTGCGGGCGCTGGGCGCCATTGCCGACCAGATCGGGCTACAAAGCCTGTCAAAGGTGGCGCGCGATGTGATGATCTGCATTGAATTCGGCGATGGCGTGGCCGAGGCTGCCACGGTTGCCCGCCTTGCCCGCATGGGCGAAGGGTCACTTGCCATGCTTTGGGATTTGCAGGAGTTTTCGGTCTGAGCCCTTGCAGTTGCGCGCGGTCAGGATAGGCTTGCTTGCAAATGCTGTAGGGATGACCAATGCCGCTGACTTTCGCATCTGCCGACGCCGCCGTTTTGCCGCTTTATGTGCTTGAGCCTGACGCCCTTGCGGGCTGGCTTGCCAAGCAAGATCCGACAACGCGGCACTGGGTTGAGGCAAGCGGTTTTCAGGCTGCAATTGGTGCGACGCTTTTGCTTCCGGGACCAGACGGGGCTCCGATGGCCGCGCTTGCGGGATACGGAACCCCGGCGCAGCGCGCGCGCCAGCGGTTCGTATTGGCCGCCGCCGCCACCGCGTTGGCGCCCGGAGCATACCGTTTGGCCAACGCCTTGCCCGATGATCGACTTGAAACCGAATCCTTGGGTTGGCTTTTGGCAGGTTATGGATTTTCCCGCTACCGGGACAACGCGCCGAACTGCGCGGCCCTGGTTGCGCCGGAGGGCATTGATGCTGCCCGGATCGAGGCACTGGCCGAAGCCGAGGCGCTGACTCGCGATCTGGTGAACACGCCAGCCTCTGACATGGGGCCAGAGGCGCTTGAGCAAGCGGCACGCGATCTTGCAGGCAGATTTGACGCCAAGATCGAGGTGACGCTGGGCGATGCGCTGCTGGATGCGAATTTTCCGATGATTCACGCGGTCGGCCGTGCCGCCGAGCAAGCACCCCGACTGATTGACATGCGCTGGGGGCAGAGCGGACCAAAGCTGACGCTTGTTGGCAAGGGTGTTTGTTTTGATACAGGCGGGCTGAACCTCAAGCCCGGCGCCTCCATGGGGTTGATGAAAAAGGATATGGGCGGTGCGGCCAATACGCTCGGACTTGCTCATATGATCATGTCGCTGGGTCTGCCGGTGCAGCTTCGCGTCCTGATTCCGGCGGTCGAAAATTCGGTGTCTGGCAACAGCTTTCGCCCGCAGGATATCCTGACCGCCCGCAATGGCTTGACGGTCGAGATCAATAACACGGACGCCGAGGGGCGGTTGGTTTTGGCCGATGCGCTGGCCTTTGGAGCCGAAGAAACGCCTGACCTGATGCTGTCGCTTGCCACCCTGACCGGCGCTGCCCGCGTCGCCGTTGGCCCGGACCTCGCGCCCTTTTTCACCGATAGCGAAAGCTTCGCCGACGCTTTGACTGAAGCCGCCCCGCGCATGGCGGACCCGGTTTGGCGCTTGCCCTTCCACGACCCCTATGAGGCGCTGATCGAACCCGGCATCGCTGATCTGGACAACGCCCCCAAAGGCGGCTTTGCGGGTGCCATCACGGCGGCGCTGTTCCTGCGCCGGTTCACGCAGGGCGCGTCCGCATACGCCCATTTTGACATCTATTCGTGGCAGCCAACCGCCGCGCCGGGCCGCAGCAAGGGCGGGTTCGGTCAAAGCGCTCGGGCCATCCTTGGCGCGCTGCCAAAAGCGCTGGGCTTGTGATGGACCGCCGCCTTTTGCGCGATAACGGGCGCGTGGCCCATGTGTCTTTGAAAGGGCAAGTCGAGGCGCAAAGCTTTGTTGAAAGCACCCCGCAAAGCGTCGGATGGTCGGAACTACCTATCTGGAACGCGCCCGGCGGCGCCATTGACCGGACCCTGCTGTTTGGCGACATTTTTCATGTTCTGGAAGCCGGCCCCGGGTTCGCGTTTGGCTATGCGGGCCATGATGGCTATGTCGGTTACGTCGATGCGAACGGTCTTTTCGACCTTCCCGGCGAGATTACGCATCGGGTCAAAGCGCGGCTTACGCAGGCGCTTGATAAACCGACCTTAAAGACCTCGGGCGAGCATATTCCTTTGTCCTTGAATTCCGGGTTGCACGTCACCGATGACAGCGATCCCAAATGGGCCGAGATCGCCATGCCAACCGGGCGGCGTTTTGTTCCCAAGGTGCACCTGCGCCCCGAAGCAGCCCCGGAAACTGACCCGGTTGCCGTGGCCGAGCGTTTTTTGGGAACGCCCTATGTCTGGGCGGGCAATCATGCGCGGGGGATAGACTGCTCTGGTCTTGTTCAGATTTCCTGCCGGGCTTGCGACATCCCGTGCCCTGGGGACAGCGATCAGCAAGAGGCTGCTCTTGGTGAAACGCTGACCTCCGGAACGCCCCCCAAGCGCGGTGATCTGATGTTCTGGAAAGGCCATGTGGCATGGGTTTCGGACAGCGAAACCCTGTTGCATGCCAATGCCTTCCACATGGCCGTAGCTTACGAGCCGTTGAACGCCGCCATCGCCCGGATCAAGGCCCAAGGCGACGGTCCGGTGACCCGCCATGCGCGCCTGATAGCGGCGCGCTAAAAGTACATCAAAAAAGGGGCGGTGCCCCAGCCTGTTGCAGGAAGGAAAACGAAATGCCCTCTGATCCTTTTTTCCATCCGGTTTCGGGGTTTGATCTGCCCCGTTTTGCCGGGATCCCGACCTTTATGCGCCTGCCTTACGTCCCGGTCGATCATCCGCGCCATTCGGATGTTCAAATTGGAGTGGTCGGCGTGCCATGGGACAGCGGTACCACCAACCGTCCGGGGCCGCGCCATGCGCCACGCCAGTTGCGGGATGCCTCGACGATGATCCGGGCGCAACACGCGGTGACGGGGATGCGCCCGTTCGAGACCGCCAATTGCGCCGATCTGGGGGATGTTGGCCCCAACCCTGCGGACATTCTCGACTCGATGGAGCGTATTACCAGTTTTTACGACGATCTGGTCAAAGCCAACATCCGGCCGCTGACGGCAGGCGGGGATCACTTGACTTCGCTTCCGATCCTGCGCGCCTTGGGCAAGGAACATCCGCTGGGGATGATCCACTTCGACAGCCACACGGACCTGTTCGATTCGTATTTTGGTGGCACCATGTACACTCATGGCACGCCCTTTCGGCGGGCCGTGGAAGAAGGGTTGCTTGACCCCAAGCGCGTCATCCAGATTGGCATTCGCGGCAGCATGTATGACGCCGAGGATCGTGATTTTGCAAAGCAAGTGGGTATCCGGATCGTCACCATCGAAGAGTTCTTCGATCGCGGCATTCCCGATGTCATGGCCGAGGCGCGTGAAATCGTCGGCACAGCCCCGACCTATGTCAGTTACGATATCGACTTTGTCGACCCGACATTTGCCCCCGGCACCGGCACACCTGAGGTGGGCGGCCCAAACAGTTTTCAGGCGATCCAGGTCTGCCGCGAATTGACGGGCATGAACATTGTCGGCGCGGACATGGTCGAGGTTTCGCCGCCGTTCGATGCCTCGGGCGGGACGGCCTTTCTGGGCGTGAGTATCATGTTCGAGATGCTCTGCGCGATGCTGGCAGAAACCTAGTCGAACAGGCCTTCCGGCGGATCCGCTACGATCCGCCCCGAGGCCAGATCGACCGTTGGCACAACCGCTTGGGTAAAGGGCAGCAGCACGGTCTTGCTTTGACCGGGAACGATCAGTTCCAAGAGGTCGGCCGCGCCGTGGTTCTGGACCGACTTGACCTCGCCCAAAGGTGCGCCGCCCGCGTCAAACACGGACAGGCCAATCAGATCGGCATAGTAATATTCATCATCCGGCAATTGCGGAAGGCGGTCGCGCGGAGCAAACAGTCGGGTGCCACGCAGGGCGTCGGCCTCTTCCTTCGTGCCGACACCGGTCATTCGAGCGACGAAACCGTTCTTGGTTTCGCGCGTGATTTGTATGTCAAAACTGCCGCTACCGTCCTCGAGCGTCAGAGGCGTATAATCGGCAATCGCCAAAGGGTCAGCGGTAAAGCTTTTCAGGCGAACTTCGCCGTGAACTCCAAAAGCGCCTGAAATGGCACCAACGCAGACAAGATCACTCATGTGCATCCCCCGTGACGGAACAGACCCCGGTGCGCAGCCATTTGGCGCCTGCACTGACGCAGCGTTCCGAAGCTGCATTTCGTTCAAAGAAAACGCCCGCCACAAAGGCGACCATCAACAGCACGAAAAAGCGGATCAATCGAAACATCAGCGATAAGGGTCAGAACCCCCGGCGGACAGGTGGGCTGTCCGCCGGGGTGGGCTGATCGGACAGAATTATTCTGCCGATGCCTCTTCTTCAGCCGGAGCTTCTGCGGCAGCAGCAGCTTTGGCGGCTTTTTCTTCAGCGCGGTCCTGAGCTTTCTTGCCCGGTGCGCCTTTCTTGGGGTTGTTGCGCTCGGTCTTGGCGGTCACGCCAGCGGCTTCGAGGAAGCGGGCCACGCGGTCGGTGGTCTGCGCGCCCTGACCCAGCCAGTACTGGATGCGCTCAACGTCCATGTTGACGCGCTCTTCGCTGTCTTTCGGCAGCAGCGGGTTGTAGGTGCCCAGCTTTTCGATGAAGCGGCCATCGCGCGGCATACGGCTGTCAGCCGCAACGATGCGATAGAAGGGGCGCTTTTTGGAGCCGCCACGGGCGAGACGGATTTTAATAGCCATTGTGTTTCTCCTTTGAATGGCGTGGTGACGGACTGGTCCGTCAGGATTGGTATTGTTCGTGGTGATGGATGACTTCCTGAATGATGAAGTTCAGGAATTTCTTGGCGAATTCCGGGTCGAGATCAGCCTGAAGTGCCAAATCCTGGAGCCGCGCGATCTGCTTTTCTTCGCGCGCGGGGTCGGATGGGGGAAGGTCGTGCTGCGCCTTGAGGACGCCAACGGCCTGAGTATGTGCGAATCTTTCGGCCAGCGTGAAGACAAGGATCGCGTCCAGCCGGTCGATGCTTTCGCGATGCTCTTTCAGCAGCTCTGCTGCGCGGGTGACGGCAGTATCAGTCAATTGCAAAGCCTTTCGGTTTGAAGAGCGGATCTTGGTAGTGGGCGATTTCCATGTCGATCCCGTGGCCAAGCTGGCTTTGCAGTTGGGCAAGGGTGGGATGACGATAGACGGCGTCATTGCCATCGACGGTCTTCGCCTCGGGGTCTTTCATGCAGCCCAGACGCTCGGCCAACCGGATGGAATCGAGGTTCTTGGGGTCAATATAGCTGACCGCCGTTTCCCAGCCGAGTTCATGGTAGAAATAGCGCCGCACACGGTCGGTGGATTCAAGCGCATAGCCCTTGCCAGCCTTGTCGGGCCAGATGATCCAAGCAATCTCGCGCTCGGGCCACATCGCGGGGAACCAGCCGCCAGCCATGCCGACGGTTTCCTCGGTCTGCTTGTCGTGGACCATCCACATGCCGTAGCCGCGAATTTCCCAATGCCCGATTTCCGAGGCATAAAGCATCCATGTTTCATAGGCGTTCAGCGGCCCACCCATAAAGCGCGAGCGATAGCTGGCGAAGGTGGCCTTGAAGGCCGAATAATCCTCGGGCTTGGGGCTGCGCAGGACAAGGCGTTTGGTTTCAAGGACGGGAATGTCACGATGGCCCATTACACGGCCTCCTGCACAAAGGGATGGCGCCAGATTTCCAGCGTTCCAAAAGCGGGGTGCTCAAAGCTGCCGTCCGGAGTGCAGCCGAGACGTTTCGCCAAAGCGACCGAGCGTTGGTTGCCAGCCATGATTGCACTCATGGCGGTTGTCCAACCCAGAACCTTGTAAGCAAAGGCGCGGGCAGCAATGGCGGCTTCTTGCGCGATGCCGCGCCCTTCGGCGCCGTCGAACAGAGACCATGCGATTTCGGGCTCGGGCCAGTCATCAGGAAAGAAGGGGCCAACAATGCCCAACGGTTCATCATTGTCGCGACCCGCGACAATCCAACGGCCAAAGCCGCGCAGGTGCCAGTGCCCAATCAAAGCGGCAAACCCGGTAAAGGCGCCGTCCTGCGGAAACGGACCTCCGATCCCGGCGCTGCGCGGGCTGCGGCGAAAGGCACAAAAGGCGTCATAGTCGCGCGGCGCGGGCGCCCGCAGGATCAACCGCTCGGTCTGCAACGAAGGGATGCGGATCACTGTATCTGTCATGCCGCGCCCCCCGAATGATGGCGATAGACAAGCATATCGCCATCAACCAAGGCTTCGGCAACGGTGTCACGGCGCGCGCCAACACGTTCCATCAGGCGAATGCAGCGCTCATTGTCGGGCGCGACATACGACACGACGCTGTCCCATTTGAGCGCCTCAAAGGCATGATTTCGGGCGGCCTCAAGTGCCTCTTGTGCATAGCCCTGCCCCTCGACCTCTTCGGAAAGGAAGATGCCCAGTTCGGCCTCGGGATCGTCCCATTCATAGCCCAGTAGCACAAATCCCGCAGAAGGCGTGGTCAGCGCGTCGATGGTCCAGAGCCCGTGGCCATGCAGCAGCCAAAGCGAGGTGTAATTGGTAAATTCCTGCCAAGCCTCTTCACGGGTAAAGGGGCCGCCCATCAGGATCGAGCGATCGGACTCATAGATCTTGGCAAAGGTCTTGAAGTCATAGATCCGCGGCCCGCGCAATTGCAGGCGGCGGGTGTCGATGACCGGAACCTTGCCACAAAGCCGCGCGGCGGTACGTGCGCCGGGGCCGGGGCGATGCTGTTCGCAGGGCGCTTGGATCATGCCGCCACCTCTGGATGGCGCCAGGCCTGCGCAACGGTGCCGCGCAGTTCCATATCGGCTTCATAATGGGCGCCAAGCCTTTGGGCCAAGGTCTGCGACCGGGAATTGTCCGGCGCGATCGTGCTGATCAGTCGGGTCAGACCAAAGTGTTCGGCGGCGGCGCTACGGGCCGCTTTGGCGGCTTCAAAGGCAAGACCCTGCCCCTCGAACGGGGCCGCTATGCCATAGCCCAATTCAGGTTCGGGCCAGTCCATCGGATGGAAGATGCCAGCGAAGCCGATGAATTGGTCGTCGTCTTTCGGGGTGATGAACCACAGCCCATAGCCGCGCAAGTGCCATTGACCCACAAAACCCATCAAGGTTTGGCCGACCTCGACTGAGGTCTTGGGACCACCGTTAAAGGCGCTGCGCGGGTCCTGGTAATAGGCGCACAGGGCGTCGTAGTCGCCAAGCACGGGCGCACGCAGGGTCAGACGATCGGTTTCGATCACGGGGATTGAGGTGCTCATGCCAGCGCCTCCGGCCCGGGATGGCGCCAAAGCTCATCCTCACCCATGTTTTCGTTGAAATAGGTGCGCTCGTAGCGGGCACCAAGGCGGGCGGCCAAGGCTTTGGACCGCTCGTTCGAAGGAACAATGTTCGAAGTCAGCGTTGTGAAGCCGAGGTCTTCGTAGGCATAGCGGCGGGCGCGTTGCGCCGCCTCAAAGGCCACGCCTTTGCCCTCGAAGCCATCAAAAACCACCCAGCCGAGTTCCGGCTCGGGCCAGCTTTCGGGGTTCCAGATGCCGCTGATTCCAGCTGCTTGGCCTGTGGTTTTGTCTTCGATGGTGAAATAGCCGTAGCCGTGCCAGTGCCAATGCCCGACGTTCAGGCAGAACCAGCGCCAGGCTTCGCCGCGATTGGGCGATGCGCCGAACCCGGCAGCACGGGCCTGATCCAGAAGAAAGGCCATGACCGGTTCAGCGTCACGTTTTTCGGGACCGCGCAGGATCAACCGTTCGGTTTCCAGACGAGGCGCTTGTACGAGGCTCATGCGTAAGCCTCCGGGCTGCCGTCGGCGTCGGGGCTGTGGCGGAACACCAGCGTTTCAGCCGATGTCTCTCCAGTGGGCAGGTCGGCCTGTGCGTCGTGTTGGCCGCCAAGTCGCTTTGCCAGCGCGATCGAGCGCGCTTTGCCCGGGTGGATGTACGACACCAGTGTGTCAAAACCCTGATCCCAAGCCCAGGTCAGCGCAGCCGAGGCGGCCTCAGCTGCATAGCCTTTGCCTTCGGCGCCCGCAAAGAAGGTCCAGCCGATCTCACGCTCGGGGAAATGCGGGGGCTGCGTGATCGCGACCTGCCCGACAAAAGTGCCGTCCTTGAGGTCCACGCCCCAGCCGCCATGGCCCATCATGTCCCAGCTGCCGACCTCGGACGCCAGCCCGTACCACATATGTGTGCGGGTCTTGGGCGCGCCGACATATGTCGCCCGGTCGCTCTGGAAGAACTCCCAGAACGGGTCAATGTCACTCAGGACATGGGGGCGCAGCGTCAGGCGCGAGGTTTCGAGGATCGGCGCGGGCATCAGGCGTTACTTTTTCTTCCCGAAACCGGACAGGCCAGGTGGCAGGGCAGCGCCGCCGCCAAGGCCGGGGATCTTGCCGCCCATGCCCAGCTGCTTGGCCGCCGCTTCCAGCGCCTTGGGGTCCATCTGCGAGGGGTCCATGCCGGCCATGTCCGCAGGCATGCCGCCTTTGCCGAACATGCCTTTCATGGCCTGTTTCAGCATGCCGCCTTTGCCCATCTTGCCCATCTTCTTCATCATGTCGGACATCTGGCGCTGCATTTTCAGAAGTTTGTTCAGGTCTGCCACATCCATTCCGGCACCTGCTGCGATGCGCTTCTTGCGGCTGGCCTGAAGGAGCTGCGGATTGGCGCGCTCTTTCTTGGTCATCGACTGGATCAAGGCAATCTGCTGTTTCAGCACCTTGTCATCAAGGCCAGCGTCGCCAACCTGTTTGGCCATTTTGCCCATGCCGGGCATCATCTGCATCATGCCCTCCATGCCGCCCATCTTGATCATCTGTTCAAGCTGCATCTTGAGGTCGTTCATGTTGAACTGACCCTTGGAGAAACGGCGCATCATGCGCTCGGCCTGTTCGGCCTCAAGCGTCTGCTGGGCCTTTTCGACCAGCGAAACGATGTCGCCCATCCCAAGGATGCGGCCGGCGATACGCTCGGGCTCAAAGGTTTCGAGCGCGTCCATCTTTTCGCCAAGGCCGACGAACTTAATCGGCTTGCCGGTCACGGCACGCATGGACAGGGCCGCGCCGCCGCGTCCGTCGCCGTCCATCCGGGTCAGGACCACGCCAGAGATGCCGATACGCTCGTCAAAGTTTTCCGCAGTGTGCACCGCGTCCTGACCAGTCAGGCCGTCGACCACCAGCAGGGTTTCGCGTGGGTTGGCGACATCGCGGACGGCTTCGACCTGGGCCATCAGCTCTTCGTCGATGGACAAACGGCCAGCGGTATCGAGCATGTAGACATCATAGCCGCCAAGGGCCGCCTGTGTCTTGGCCCGCTTGGCGATCGCGACGGGATCTTCGCCCTTGACAATGGGCAGAGTGTCAACGCCGATCTGCTTGCCGAGGATCTCAAGCTGTTCCATGGCCGCCGGGCGGTTGACGTCGAGCGAGGCCATCAAGACTTTTTTGCCGTCCCGCTCTTTCAGGCGCTTGGCCAGCTTGGCCGTGGTGGTTGTCTTACCGCCGCCCTGTAGACCGACCATCAGGATCGGCGCGGGCGGAGTGTCAATTTTCAGCGTACCGGGGTCGCCCTCGCCAGCCAGTACCCCGATCAGTTCGTCATGGACAATCTTGACGACCTGTTGGCCGGGCGTGACGGACTTGGTCACCGCTTGCCCCGTGGCCTTTTTCTCGACAGCTTTAACGAAATCACGCGCAACGGGCAGGGAAACGTCTGCTTCCAAAAGCGCCACGCGAACTTCGCGCAGGGCGGTTTTCACGTCTTCGGCAGAAAGCGCGCCTTGCTTTGTCAGGCGGTCAAAGACACCGCCAAGGCGTTCAGAGAGATTTTCAAACATGAGGGGAACCCCTCCTTTTTCTGATCCTGTTGCGCCTTTAATTAAGGGCGCGCGGCCTGCATCTCAAACCCCATGGGTCTTGTGCAACACAGCGCATTCAAGCGGGCGTTCCACAAAGCACACACGCCCCCGTGGGCGCAACGCGCTGACGGAGGGCGATCCCGGGCAAAGACCCATGGGACCGGAAGCACACAGGACTCCCGGAAGGTTGGGGCGGGGTTACGGTGAAGCGCGACCAGAGTCAAGTTGTCAGGAGGCGGGTCGTGAAACTGGGGTCGAAACTGCCTAAAATGTGCGTTATCAGGGCAAGGTGATGCAAGATGAGAACAATTTTGCCGGTTGTGCCGCACCTGATGGAAATCACGGTTTTACTTTTGTGTTTTTTTATGGGAGTTGCTAACTTGGCGACCAATCGTCTCAAACGGAGTTTTACCATGAACAAATTCATCCTGGCGACCGCAGCGGTCGCTCTGTCCGCAAGCACCGCATTCGCAGGCATGTACGGCGACACCGCCGAAACCGAATCTGACCCCTTTGTGCCGGTTGAAACGGCTGCGGCAAGCTCGTCCGCCGGCGGCGTTGGCACAGCTCTGGCCGTTATTGCTGGCGTTGCAATCGTTGCGGCACTGGCCAACGCAGATTCGTCCTCGTCCTCGGGTTCGAACTAATCCCTGACCGGGGTTAAAGCCTTTAAAATATAGCATTCCGGCCATTCGTGGCCGTTCTGCACAATTGTGCCGGCGATCTGAATAAGGTCGTCGGCATTTTCGTTTTGGGCCTGCGCAAAACTCCGAAGGTGGGCCTCATTTTCGCGACGCTGGCCTTGTCTTTCCGGCCAGCAGATGGCGGTATTGCACGTTAGTGCGAATTTTGGCCGGGGCATGTCAGATGGAAAATTGGGACGAGGTTCGAACAGCCTATCACGTGGCGCGGCAGGGAACTGTCAGTGGCGCCGCGGACACGTTAGGCATGCATCATGCGACGGTGATTCGTCATATTGATGCTTTGGAGTCCCGGCTTGGGGTGAAGCTGTTCCAGCGCCATGCCCGTGGCTATACTGCAACAGAAGCCGGGACTGATCTGTTGCGCGTCGCCCAGACGACGGATGAGCAATTTCACCAGCTTGAAGGTCGAATCAAAGGTCGGGGCAGTGATGTCTCGGGCGAACTTCTGGTGACGTCCCTTGTCGCCTTTGCGCCGCTGATGGTCGGGGCGCTGACCACCTTTCGGCAGGCCTATCCTGATGTCACGGTGCGCTATCTGACGGATGACCGCGTGTTCCGGCTGGAATACGGCGAGGCACATGTCGCCTTGCGGGCTGGCAAGCAACCCGAGGAACCGGACAACGTGGTTCAATCCTTTGCCAGGCAGGACATCGCCCTCTACGCCAGCCGCGCCTATGTCGACGCGCATGGTCAGCCAAGCGGTGAGGCCGACCTGAAAGATCACGTCTTTGTCGGGCATGACGATCTGAACAATCGAGCGCCGTTCCTGCTTTGGCTGAGAGACACGGTCCCACGCGAAAACGTGGTCTTTCGCACTACGGATTCCCGAGTGATGGAACGCGCGATTCTTGCCGGGGCGGGGATCGGATTTCTGGGTGTGCGAGAGGCCGCGCAGTTGCCCGATCTGGTGCAGGTGATGCCCCCGCAAGAAAACTGGTCGTCGCCGCTGTGGCTGGTGACCCATGTTGACTTGCACCGTACCGCCAAGGTGCAGGCCTTTCTTGCGCATATCAAGGAGTACACCGGCGAAGGCTCTGCCCGATGAGCCAGGCCGGGAAGGGGCATCTGGCGATGCTCCTTTTTTCGGCGTTGGTGGCAGGGTCGTTCTCGCTTGGTGGTATGGCGGCGCCGTTTATTGATCCGGCAGTCATGAATGCCGTGCGCTTTGCGATTGCCGCGACCTCGCTTTGGGTGATCGCGGGCATGACCAAGGGGATCACGCCGCAGGTGTTTTACGCGCCATGGCGTTATCTGCTGCTTGCCGGTCTTTTTGCGATCTACTTTGTCACCATGTTTGAAGGGCTGAAAACGGCGACGCCTGTCAGCATGTCGGCGGTCTTCACCCTCAATCCCGCGTTGACTGCGATCTTTGGCTATACCGTGGTGCGGCAAGTGACGACCCCGTGGATGGCGCTGGCCATCGCGGTGGGGGCCGCAGGTGCGCTTTGGGTGATTTTTGATGGCGATACTACCAGTCTGTCCGCCTTTGAGATCGGTCGCGGCGAGACGATCTATTTCTGGGGGTGTATCGGCCATGCGCTGTACTCCCCGCTGCTGCGCAAATTGAACCGGGGTGAACCCGCGCTTGGGTTTACCGCGGGCGTGTTGACGGCAGGGGCATTGTTGCTCGGCGTCTGGGCGTTCCATGGGCTTTGGACGACGGATTGGGCTGGTTTGCCAGCCATTGTCTGGGTGACGCTTTTGTATGTGGCGCTGCCCGCCACTGCCCTGACCTTTCTGATCTTGCGCTACGCGACGTTGCGGCTGCCTTCGGCCAAGGTAATGGCCTATACCTATCTGACGCCAAGCTGGGTCATCCTTTGGGAGATCGCCTTGGGCAAAGGAGCGCCGCCAGCTATGGTCCTGCCGGGTGTGGGCCTGACGGCGCTGGCGTTGGTCATGCTTTTGCGGGACTGATAGCCAGTTCTTACGGCGTGTCTGAATTGTCCGGCAATTCCTGCGCCAGGAACCGTTCGAACGCGTCAAGGTTGACCGGTTCGAACTGGCCAAAACTCTGCATCCAGACCGAGGCATCCCGCAGGGCGTCGGGTTCAAGCTTGCACCACTTTACCCGCCCGCGTTTTTCCTGACTTATCAGGCCCGCCCCGGCGAGGATCGTCAGGTGTTTGGAGATTGCGGCCAGCGAGATGTCAAATGGTTCGGCCACATCGGTCACGGCCATGTCGTCCTCAAGCAGCATCGTCAGGATGCGGCGTCGGGTGGCATCGCCGAGGGCGGCAAAGACGGTGTCGAGATGGGCGCTCATGACCCTTCATAAGGACGCTTGCGCGGCAAGGGTCAAGAGAGGCTGCGTGAATACTCAACCAAATCGTTGAATATAGAGAAATGGCGGTATCTGCGCCGAGGGCGGCTGCGACGGAATGACCGTGCATGTCAGAGGCGGAAAGAAGATCAATGGTTTCAGTATATTAAAGGTATTGAAATGGCTGTTAACACCATGTTGACTCAGCCGCCCCCTCGGCTTAGCAACCAGTCAACTCTCTGAAAGAGGTGTTTAACGTGGCCGAGCCCGATCCGAAGGATAAGCTGAAGCAGCTGGAAGCCCGGATCGAAGCGGTCAAACGGGCCGAAGCGGGCGCGAAAGCACATCAGGAAGAGCACTACTCTCAGGCCAATCTGGCCTGGCGAATGGTGACGGAAATGGTGGCCGGTCTCGGGATCGGCTTTGGCATCGGATACGGGCTTGATGTGGTGTTTGGCACCATGCCGTTCCTCATGGTGCTGTTCACATTGCTGGGGCTCGCCGCAGGCATCAAGGTCATGATGCGCAGCGCGGCTGAGATCCAGCAAAAGCAGATCGCCCAGACGGGCAAAGACGTTGAAGGGGCCACCCGCACGCCGGGGGCTAGCGAAGGGGACAAAGATGGCGACTGAGACGCATGGTGCAGAGGCCACAGGCCAGGTTGCAGAGGCCGCACATGGCGCAGCTGAAAGCAGCAGCCTTGTTTTCCACCCGATGGACCAATTCATCGTAAAGCCTTTGTTCGGTGACGGCCCGGTTGGCGCCTTTACCATCACCAATGTGACGCTCTGGCTTTTCCTTGCCGTCGTGGTGATCGTCGGTCTGATGGTTGTCGGCACCTCGCGCCGCGCCGTTGTCCCGACGCGCAGCCAGTCGATTGCAGAGCTGGCCTATGGCTTTGTCTACAAGATGGTAGAGGACGTCAGTGGCAAGGAGGGGTTGAAGTATTTCCCCTACATCATGACCCTGTTCATGTTCATCGTGGTGGCCAACTTCCTTGGCCTGATCCCCATGTCCTTTACAACCACCTCACACTTTGCAGTGACCGTGGTTCTGGCGCTGGCGGTGTTCCTGACCGTGACCATCCTTGGTTTCGTTAAGAACGGCGCGTCGTTTCTGGGCCTGTTCTGGGTGTCTTCTGCGCCGCTGGCGCTGCGCCCGATCCTGGCGATCATCGAACTGATCTCGTACTTCGTGCGCCCGGTCAGCCACTCCATTCGTCTTGCTGGCAACCTGATGGCAGGGCACGCGGTGATCAAGGTGTTCGCGGGCTTTGCTGCGATCGCATTGGTCTCGCCTCTGTCGATCATCGCCATCAGTGCAATGTACGGCCTTGAAATCCTTGTGGCCTTCATTCAGGCCTACGTGTTCACAATTCTGACCTGCGTCTATCTCAAGGACGCGCTTCACCCGCATCACTAATGGAAGCGGTGGGGCTGGATCCCCACCCTGCCGCATCTACCTCAACTTCCAATCGTAAGGAGAATTCACATGGAAGGCGATCTCGCACACATCGGCGCAGGCCTGGCAGCAATCGGTTCCGGCGCAGCCGCAATCGGTGTGGGCAACGTAGCAGGCAACTTCCTTGCCGGCGCGCTGCGCAACCCCTCCGCAGCTGCTTCGCAGACTGCAACTCTCTTCATCGGTATCGCATTCGCGGAAGCGCTGGGCATCTTTGCCTTCCTCGTCGCGCTGCTGCTGATGTTCGCCGTCTAATCCACGGAACACCGATCCTTACGCGCGGGCGGCTTGGCTAACCTAGGCCGCCCGATGTAACGACAACGTTCCGACGGAGGACGACATGGCGACCGAAACCCACGGAGCAGAGCACGCAGCACAGTCTGTCAGTGCCTGTGTGGACTCCCATGGCTCCGCTTTGGGAATGCCGCAGCTTTGCAGCGAATGGATTCCCAACCAGGTCATCTGGCTGGTCATCACTCTTGTGGTGATCTTCTTTGTTCTTTCTCGCATTGCGCTGCCGAGGATTGCCTCGGTTCTGGCGGAACGTCAGGGAACAATTACCAATGACATCGCTGCCGCCGAAGAGCTGAAGCGCAAGGCACTCGAAGCCGAAGCCGCTTACGACAAGGCGCTGGCAGATGCCAAAGCCGAAGCGCAGGCCATCTCGCAGAAGACGCGGGATGAAATCAAAGCCGAGCTTGACGCCGCTCTGGCCAAAGCTGACGAACAAATTGCTGCCAAGGCAGCCGAGTCCGAAGCAGCCATTAACGAAATCCGCGCATCTGCCGTGGACGCCGTTGAAGAGGTCGCCAAAGACACGGCAGCGGCCATTGTTACCGCACTTGGTGGCAAGGCAGATGCCAAGGCAATCGCATCGGCTGTCGCCAGCCGGGTTAAGGGGTAAGACAATGCGCAAGCTTATCATTCCCGCCGCCCTCGCTGGCCTGACCGCTTCCCCGGCATTTGCCGCGAGCGGGCCGTTCTTCTCGCTTGGCAACACGAACTTCATCGTGCTGCTGGCTTTCCTGCTGTTCATTGCGGTCCTGTTCTACTTCAAGGTTCCCGGAATGTTGGGCAAGCTGCTCGACAAACGGGCCGAGGACATCCGCGACGAGCTGGACGAAGCCCGCGCTCTGCGTGAAGAAGCCCAGTCGCTTCTTGCCAGCTACGAGCGAAAGTCGCGCGAAGTCCAAGAGCAGGCCGACCGCATCATCGCGCATGCCAAGGAAGAAGCCGAGATTGCAGCAGTACAGGCCAAGGCCGACATTGAGGCTTCGATCGGCCGCCGCCTTTTGGCTGCCGAGTCGCAGATCGCTTCGGCTCAGACCCGCGCCGTCAAAGAAGTGCGCGATCGCGCTGCCACTGTGGCCATTGGCGCGGCCAAAGACGTGGTGGCCGCTCAGATGACTGCGACAGACGCAGGCCAGCTGATCGACGATGCCATCGCAGAAGTGGGCGCCAAGCTGCATTAACCTGCTGGCGCACTGCGAAAATTCGAAGGGCCCGGCGCGTTGCGTCGGGCCTTTTGCTGTGCGGCGATGGAGACACGGGTTTTGGAAAGCATTTGCGCCATGCTTTTCTTGACGTCGCACACAAGATACTGTTTGAGCCAACCTCCACAGGTGGATATGTGGGGACAAAAAGGGACAAAACGTGGCACATATCATTGCTGTCGGGAACGAAAAGGGTGGCGCGGGAAAATCCACCGTATCCATGCATGTGGCGACGGCTTTGGCCCGCATGGGGCACCGCGTCGGCGTGTTGGATCTGGACCTGCGCCAGCGCAGCCTGGGCCGCTATATCGAAAACCGCCGCGCCCATCTGGACAAGCTCGGCATCGATCTGCCCAGCCCGAATTATACTGAACTTCCCGAGGTGGATACAGCCGATCTCGCGCCTGGGGAAAACGCCTATGATCACCGCCTGTCCCGGGCCGTGGCCGAGTTGGAGCCGAAGTCGGATTTTATCCTGATCGACTGCCCCGGCTCGCACACACGTCTGAGCCAGGTTGCGCATTCTCTGGCCGATACGCTGATCACGCCGCTCAACGACAGCTTTGTCGACTTTGACCTGCTGGCTCGTGTCGACAGTGACGGCGACAAGATCCTTGGTCCCTCGGTTTATTCCGAGATGGTCTGGAGCGCGCGGCAACTGCGCGCCCAAGCGGGGCTTCAGCCGATTGACTGGATTGTTCTGCGCAACCGACTTGGCGCACAGCAGATGGTCAATAAGATGAAGATGGAAAAGGCCCTGCTGCGCCTGTCCAAACGCATCGGGTTTCGCACCGCGCCGGGCTTTTCCGAGCGCGTGATTTTTCGCGAGTTGTTCCCACGTGGCCTCACTCTGCTGGACCTCAAGGATGTCGGTGTCAAACAGTTGAACATTTCGAACGTCGCGGCCCGGCAGGAATTGCGGGACCTGATAAAAGCGTTGAAGCTGCCCGGGGTTGAGGTGCGGTTTTAACCCCCGTTTCTGACTGTGAAAGAAAAGGTCCGGTTCGGACGACCCGGCCTTTTGCGCTTTGGCATCACGGCTGTAAAGGTTGCGCTGGTCGAAACCATCTGTGCCCGTTTCTGGTACGCATTAACCTCATGGTAACCATGAGCACACAAGATCGAGACATGCGGTTTCTCCTGCTCTCTCTTATCCTTGTGCTCTGCGCCTGCGATTCCGCCGGACCGGGGTTTCGCGGCGCCGACAAGGTGCAGGTCGACTACGAAGGTTCGCGGTTCACCCTTCGTCGTCGCGGAGACGTGGTCGAAGCGGTGCGAACCTCGCCTGAATTTATCCCTCGGTTCGAGGCCGTCGCGCGCCGCGCCGCGATTGCAGCACAGATCGAAACCGGTTGCCACGCGTCTTGGGTCGAAGGCGACCCGGCCATGATGCTGATCGGCCTGTCCTGCAACGGCGCAAAGGCGCCCGCAAAGCCAAAGCGGCGCAAGATGCTGTATTGCGATCTGTACGATCTTTCGGGGCGGGACGGGGTATATGCTGGTGCGATGGAGTGCGGAAAATACTGAAATCCGCCGTCCTCATTCAATATCTTGTGGAGAACTCCCGCCGGCGCTCCATATGAAGCGTTTGTTTGGTTGACAGAACCCCCGGTGAAACGCCAGTCTTCCCTTCAATAGCGGATTCGAGGCAGCGTTCTTGCGGTTTAACAAACTCAGACTTACCGGCTTTAAAAGCTTCGTCGACCCGACGGATCTTCTGATTGCGGATGGCCTGACCGGCGTTGTCGGGCCAAATGGCTGTGGCAAGTCCAACCTGCTGGAAGCCCTGCGTTGGGTCATGGGCGAAACCCGTGCCAAGGCGATGCGCGGCGGCGGGATGGAGGACGTGATCTTTGCCGGTGCGGCCTCTCGTCCGGCCCGAAATTTTGCCGAGGTTTGCCTGACCATCGACAACAGTGACCGTCTGGCGCCCGCCGGCTTTAACGACAGTGATCAGCTTGAAATTACCCGCCGGATCACTCGTGATGTCGGCAGCGCTTACAAAGTGAACTCCAAGGACACGCGGGCGCGCGACGTTCAGATGCTTTTCGCGGATGCCTCTACCGGGGCGCATTCGCCTGCGCTGGTGCGGCAGGGGCAGATTTCCGAATTGATCAATGCCAAGCCCAAGAACCGCCGCAAGGTGCTTGAGGATGCGGCCGGGATCGGTGGTCTGTATCAGCGTCGTCACGAGGCAGAGCTCAAGCTCAAGAGCACGGAAAGCAATCTGCTACGTGTCGATGATGTGATCGAGGCGCTGGCAAGCCAATTGGGGCAACTGGCCCGTCAGGCGCGCCAAGCCGCTCGGTATCGCGCCATTGGCGAAGAACTGCGGCAGGCCGAGGGGTTGCTGCTGTATCGACGTTGGCGCGAGGCGGACGATGCCCGCCTGAAGGCCGAAGAGTTGTTGCGCACACGCTTGGCGCAGGCCGCCAAGGCTGAGGCTTTGGCCCGTGACGGCGCCGCCGTCCGTCAAAGCCGCGAAGATGCGCTTCCGCCATTGCGCGAGGAAGAGGCCATTGCCGCAGCGGTGTTGCAGCGTCTGAGCGTCCAGCGGGACACGTTGACCGATCAGGAAACGCAGGCCGAAGAGCGGATCAAGACGCTGTCCAACCGGATCGAACAGCTTGCCCGTGATATGGAGCGCGAGGCCGGGCTGAACCGCGACGCGGGCGAGACGATTGCGCAGTTGGAATGGGAAGCGCGCGAACTGGCCAAAGCCGCAGAAGGCCATGAGGACAAGTTGGCCGAAGCGGCCGAGGCGGCGCGCGAAGCCGGTATCGTTTTACAAGAGCGCGAGGCCGATCTGGGCCAGCGGACCGAAGATGTCGCGCGTCTCGCCGCCCGCCACCAATCGGCGCAGCGTTATCTGTCCGACTGCCGCAAGACGCTGGAGCGCAGCGAAGGGGATGCCGCACGCGCGCGCGAAACAGTTGAGGCAGCGCAGGCGACGGTACAGGGAAGCAAGTCCGCCACCGACGAGGCGCGGGAGCGGCAGGCAAAGGCTCACTCCATGGCGGAGCGTGCTGAAAACGTTCTGGCCGAGGCTGAAGCCGCCCGGGCAGAAACACAAGCCCGTGAGGCAGATGCCCGCGCCGAGCGTTCGGAAGCCGAGGGCGAAACCAACGCGCTGCGCGCCGAGGTCACGGCTTTGGCGAGATTGTTGGATCGCGATACCGCTGAGGGTGGCCAGATTCTTGACCGCTTGCAGGTTGAGCAGGGCTTTGAAAAGGCCTTGGGCGCGGCACTGGCCGACGATCTTCGTGCGCCCGAAGTGGAAGAGGATGGCCCGACAGGCTGGGCCGTGCTGCCCGCCTATGACGAAAACCAGCCCCTGCCGCCGGGCGTGACCGCCTTGGTCCAGCATGTTTCGGTGCCGGATGTCCTGAATCGCCGGATGGGGCAGATCGGTCTTGTGTCAGCAGACGAAGGCAACCGCCTGCAACCGCATTTGAAACCGGGTCAGCGGCTGGTCAGCCTTGAGGGCGACCTGTGGCGTTGGGACGGTTTCCGTGCATGGGCCGAGGATCAACCCTCGGCTGCGGCGTTGCGGCTTGAGCAGTTGAACCGGCTTGAGGCGCTCAAGCAGGAAATGGCGTCAGCGACGGCGCGGCTTGACGGAACCCGCGCTGCGCATGAGGCGTTGTCCGCACGTCTGGCGGATCTGACCCGCGCCGACAAGGCAGCGCGCGAGGCCCGCCGCGAGGCCGACCACGAGTTGAACCAAGCCACCCGCGCTTTCAACCGCGCCGAGGCGGACCGCGACATGGCCGAGGGCAAGCTGGAAAGCGCCTCGATGGCTGTGAAGCGCTATGAGGACGAAGCCGGGGCCGCGCGCGGGCAACTGCTTGAGGCCGAGCGCGCCTTGGCAGGTTTGGACGATCTTGAGAGCGCGCGCCTTGAGGTAGAAGACGTCAAGATGACGGTCGAAGCCGCGCGCATGACGATGATGTCGCGTCGCTCGGCTCATGACGAGTTGCGCCGCGAAGGTGAGGCCCGCAAGGGACGGTCTCAGCAGGTCACGAAAGACCTGTCCGGCTGGCGTCACCGCCTTGAGACCGCCGAGAAACGGGCAGGGGAACTTGCCGAGCGCAAAGTGCAGGCCGAGGAAGACTTGGCGCAGGCCTCGGAAGTGCCCGCCGAACTGGCAAGCAAGCGCGAGGAACTGTCGTACCAGATCGACAGCGCCGAAGTCCGCCGGTCCGAAGCAGCAGATGCACTTGCGAGTGCGGAACATGCGCTGCGCGAGGCCATCGCCAATGAGCGCGAGGCGGAACGTCTGGCGGGCGAAGCCCGCGAGGGCCGCGCCGCCGCCGAAGCACGTGCCGAAGCTGCCCGCGAAACGGTGGCCACCGCCGCCGAACGGATTGCCGAGGATCAGGAGACGACGCCCGCGCAATTGCTTGAAAGTCTTGCGGCAGACCCGGACGACATGCCGGATGCCGACCGTCTGGAGGCTGAGGTGGCGCGTCTGAAGCGTCAGCGCGACGCTTTGGGTGCGGTGAACCTGCGTGCCGAGGAAGACGCCAAGGACGTGCAGGATGAGCATGACGAGTTGGTGCGCGAAAAGGCGGATCTGGAAGAGGCCGTCAAAACCTTGCGAAACGGCATCGCTAGCCTGAACCGCGAAGGGCGGGAACGTCTTTTGACTGCCTTCGAGCAGGTGAACAGCAACTTTTCGATGCTGTTTACCCATCTGTTTGGTGGCGGTGAGGCCAATCTGGTGATGGTCGAAAGCGATGATCCGCTGGACGCGGGTCTTGAGATCATGTGCCAGCCTCCGGGCAAGAAACTGTCGGCGCTTTCACTGCTGTCGGGCGGAGAGCAGACCCTGACCGCGCTGGCGCTGATCTTTGCGGTGTTCCTTGCGAATCCGGCGCCGATCTGTGTGCTGGATGAGGTTGACGCGCCTTTGGACGATGCCAACGTCACGCGTTTCTGCGACATGCTGGACGAGATGTGCCGCCGCACCGACACCCGTTTTCTGTGCATCACGCACCACGCGGTGACCATGGCACGCATGGACCGGTTGTTTGGCGTGACGATGCAGGAACAAGGGGTTTCGCAGCTTGTGTCCGTCGATCTGAAGGTGGCCGAGAAAATGGTGGCCTGAGGCCGCTGTGCGGCGCTTGTTCCTTGCGGAACCTCGCCCCGCCCACCGTCCCGTTGCCGTCTTCGTGACAAAGTCGCAGTTCCGCTGGCAGCAGGGTTACGGCCGCGCTAAAGCTTTGGCATGCGACTGTTTCTTCTCACCACCCTGACCATGGTGGCCTTTGCCGCCAATTCTGTTCTGACCCGGGCTGGCGTGGCAGAGGGCGGACTGGATCCCATGTGGTTTGGGGTGATCCGGTTGGCCGCAGGGGCTGTGACCCTGGCCGGATTGACTTTCGTTCTGCGCGGGCATTTGCAGTTCAGCGGAGCGGGACGTGTGGCCGGCGTTATCGGTCTTTTGCTATATATCTTTGGATTTTCGCTGGCATATACGGCGCTGGACGCGGGAATGGGCGCGCTGATCCTGTTTGGCACGGTTCAGATCACCATGTTCGCGGGCGCGTTTCTGGCGCGCGAACAGACGCCTTTACTTCGTTATTTTGGCGCCGCACTGGCCTTTGGCGGATTGGTCTGGCTTCTTTGGCCTCAATCCGGGGCGACCGATATAGATGGCGCGGAATGGTTTATGGCGGCAGCCGGGGTGGGTTGGGGCATTTATTCGCTGGCGGGCCGGAAAGCGACGGACGCTTTATCCGGGACCGCCGCGAATTTTGTGATTGCAGTGCCAATCGCCGTTGTATTTGTGGCCGCCTTGCCAGTTGTCGAACCGCCCAGTTTTGAATGGGGCGGTGTCTGGTTGGCCGTTATCAGCGGATCCGTCACTTCGGGGCTTGGCTATGCCCTGTGGTACAGCGTTTTGCCACGCCTGCAGGGAACAATCGCCGCTGTTGCGCAACTGACCGTCCCGGTGATCGCCATGGCGGGGGGCTTGGTTATTCTGGGTGAACCGCTGAGCCTCGATTTCGTCATCGCGGCTGCGGTGGTTTTGGGTGGCGTGGGGGTGTCGCTGATCAAGCGATAGGGGGCTGTCATTTCGGGCGGCATCACCGCAGGATCGGCTCGAGCGGGTCGTAATGTATGCCTTCCCCCCATGCGATCCGCAGCAGACTGTCGGGTTTCAGTTTTAGTTGTTCGGCCTCGTGGCACGAAAAGAACCGTCGCTTGTTGACGATGCCTTCGGGGTCTTTCCAATCGTCTGACAGAACCCCGGACATGATGGTGGCGCGAAAGAAAACCTCGACCTGATGAAAGCTGCCCGCGGGGTCGTGGAATTCGTTCACCAGGCAGGGCAGACCGACCTTGATCCGCAAGCCGGTTTCCTCGAAGACTTCGCGCGCCAAGTTGTCAGGCAGGCTGGCGCCACGCTCTACGCCGCCACCGGGCGCGCACCACAGGTTGCTGTCCGGAGCCGGCCATGCGTTGACCAGCAAAAGGCGGTTCTGATGCAGGATCACGGCGCGGGTCGCAAGTCGTGGGCTTGGCATGGGCCTCTCCTTTTGGGCCTTTCTTACGGCGGGGGCACGGGCTATTCCAGCGCTATGAAAGCCCTTGCCCTCTCACTCGCTATGATCTCAATCGCCGCGCCTGCGCGGGCAGAGGATTGCGTGATCATGTTGCACGGTCTGGCGCGCAGTGCCTATTCCTTTGCCATCATGGCCACAGTTTTCGAGGCCCGGGGATATCGGGTGATTGTGCCGGATTACCCATCAACGGAAAAGCGCGTGCAGGTCTTGGCCGACGAAGTCTTGCCCAAGGCAGTGGCCAGTTGCGGCGATGACACGGTGCATTTCGTTACGCATTCTATGGGCGGTATCCTGCTGCGGTTCTGGTTGAAAGACCATCGTCCAGCGCATTTGGGGCGCGTTGTCATGTTGGCGCCGCCGAACCAAGGCAGCGAGCTTGTCGATGAGTTGGGTGGGCTGGAACTCTTTGAATGGCTGAATGGGCCGGCTGGTCTGCAATTGGGGACGGGGTCAGAGGACTTGCCCAGCATGTTGCCGCCTGTGGATTTCGAGCTGGGGATCATTGCCGGATCGCAGTCCCTGAATCCGTTGTTCTCGGCGATGATCCCGGGGCTGGATGACGGCAAGGTTTCGGTTGAGGCCACCAAGGTCAAGGGGATGAACTGGCACATCACTTTACCGGTGACCCACACGTTTATCATGCAGTCTCCCGCCGTCATGGGCCAGACGGCGCTGTTTCTGGAACAGGGCTACTTTGATCCGAATCTGGATTGGGCGCGGCTGTTCGATGCGCGGGAGTTGGCCTGCCTTCTGGGGATGTGTGATGGCAATTGAATGCTGTTTCACGGGCGCCCGCGTGCTGCGGCCGGATGGGTGGGACAAGGGCGAACTGTGCATCTCGGGCGGGCTGGTCTCGGATGCCAGTGTTGCGCGGCAGGTGGACCTTTCGGGGTATGATATCCTGCCGGGGATCGTGGACGCGCATGGCGACGGGTTCGAACGGCACATGGCGCCGCGTCGGGGGGCTTTGCGCGAAAGGGACGCGGGTATGGTGGCCTGCGCGGCCGAACTGGCGGCAAACGGGATCACCACCGCGATATTGGCGCAGTTCTGGTCATGGGAAGGCGGCATGCGCGGACCGGAGTTTGCCGAAGAGGTCTTTGAAAGTGCGTCTTTGGTCTCTGGCACCGTCCCGATTGATCTGAGGCTGCAATTGCGGCTTGAGACGCATTATCTGGACAGCTTTGCCCAGGCGGAAGAGGCGATTGAGCGGTTCGGGATCGGCTATGTGGTTTTCAACGACCACCTGCCGCACAAGCGGTTGGCCGAAGGGCGCAGGCCGCCGCGGCTGACGGGGCAAGCTTTGAAGTCCAGACGCAATCCCGAGGATCACCTGCGTTTGATGCAGGGATTGCATGACCGCGCGGCCGAGGTTCCTGCGGCGATGGATGCGCTGTGTGCGCGATTGGCGGCGCGGGATGTTTTGATGGGTAGCCATGATGATCAGACCGCTGCGGCGCGCTTGGAATGGCGCGCGCGCGGGGTCTGCGTGTCGGAATTCCCGGAAACGGCCGAGGCCGCACAAGCGGCGCGCGATGCAAGCGAGCCGATTGTTCTGGGGGCGCCCAATGTGGTGCGCGGGGCGAGCCATGCGGGCAACGTATCGGCGCAGGACTTGATTGCGGCCGGGCTTTGCGATGCTTTGGCCTCGGACTATCATTATCCGGCGCCAGCGCGGGCGGCTTGGCGTTGTGCGGAGTTGGGATTGCTGGATGAGGGTGCGGCATGGGGGCTTGTGTCGGCGGGGCCCGCACGGCTTTTGGGGCTTGTAGATCGCGGGACTTTGGAGCCGGGTAAACGGGCGGATCTGGTGGTGATGGACCCCGAGACGCGGAGGATCGTTGCAACGCTTGCCGGTGGTCAGATCGCCTGGTTAAGTGGTGCTGTGGCCGAGCGTTTCATCGCCTGATCCAAAGGGGCGCCGCTGGCGCGCAGCCTTGAATGCGTTCAGGCCACGCAGGCCTTGGGGGCAAGCCCCCAAACCCCACCCTTGGATCAGGCTTTGACGATACGGTTCACGTGGCCCATTTTGCGGCCGGGTTTGGTTTCTGCCTTGCCGTAAAGGTGCAGCGCGCAGGTGCCATCCTTGGCGAGGTCCGGAACGCGGTCCATGTCATCGCCGATCAGGTTCTCCATCACCACGTCACTGTGGCGGCTGCCATCGCCCAGAGGCCAGCCCGCGACCGCGCGAATGTGCTGTTCGAACTGGCAGATGGCGCAGCCGTTCTGTGTCCAGTGGCCGGAGTTGTGCACGCGCGGGGCAATTTCGTTTACGATCAGTTGGGTCGGGGTGACGAACAGTTCGACCCCCATGACACCGACGTAATCGAGCGCATTCAGGATGCGCCCGGCCAGCAGAACCGCGTCAGTCTGCAGGCGGGCGGGCAGGTTGGCGGGTACGGTTGTGGTGCTGAGGATACCGTCCTTGTGGACGTTCTCACCGGGGTCAAACGCGGCGACCTGCCCATCGGACGCGCGCGCGGCGATGACCGAAACTTCGATCGAGAAATCGACAAAGCCTTCGAGGATGGATGGCGCTCCCTGCATATCTGCCAGCGCTTGATCGGCATCTGCCTGGGTCATGATGCGAACCTGTCCCTTGCCGTCATAGCCAAAGCGGCGGGTCTTCAGGATCGACGGGGTGCCGATGGTTTCGAGGGCGGCGCTCAGGCTCGCGGCATCGGTGATATCCGCAAAGGGGGCGGTGGCAAGTCCCAGGCCTGCAAGGAAAGTCTTTTCAGTCAGGCGGTCCTGACTGACACGCAGGGCTTCGCGGTTCGGATGGATCGGCTTGTGTGCTTCAAGAATATCAAGGGCAGAGGTCGGGATATTCTCGAATTCATAGGTGATGACATCGACCGCATTGGCAAAGGCCTTGAGCGCGGCCTCGTCTTCGTATGCGGCAGTGGTGACTGCGTGCGCGACATCACCGGCAGGCGGGTTGACGCCGGGTTCGAAGATATGGGTCTTGAAGCCAAGCCTGCTGGCCGCGACGGAAAGCATGCGGCCAAGCTGGCCTCCGCCGAGAATGCCGATTGTGCTGCCGGTGGGGAGGGGCGTTGTCATGGCTGGCTCCTGCGATTGTGTCGCGGTTTCTTTGGCAGATCGGGGCGCGGATGCAAGGGGTCAGTCGCGGGTAGGTTCATCCGCGATCGAGGCCGAAAGATCAGCGCGCCACTGATCAAGCCGCTGTGCCAGTGCCGGATCATGCAGAGCGAGGATGCCAGCGGCCATAAGCCCCGCGTTCTTGGCGCCCGCAGCGCCGATGGCCATGGTGGCAACCGGAAAGCCGCGCGGCATTTGAAGGATGGAATAAAGGCTGTCGACGCCGTTCAGCGCGCGGGTCTGCACCGGCACGCCAATCACCGGAACGCGGGTTTTCGACGCCATCATTCCGGGCAGATGCGCGGCGCCGCCAGCGCCCGCAATGATCACCTGCAAGCCGCGCGCTACGGCGGTCTTGCCGTAGTCCCACAGACGGTCCGGGGTGCGGTGGGCCGAGACGATCTTGACCTCGTGCGGAACGCCAAGTTCCTCGAGGACATCGGCGGCCTCTTTCATGGTTGGCCAGTCCGACTGACTGCCCATGATAATGCCGATCTTGATCTCTACCATTTTCGCCTCCGGGAATGGGAAAGCCGATAATACAGGGGAGGGCGCGGGTGACAAGCGACCGATGGTGCCTTGATGGGTTTGGGGAATGCCCTGTTCGTTGAACTGAGCTCTATCGGATTGGCCGAAACGCTGACCCAAGACGACAGCGCGCAGGAGGTCCACGCCTTTGCCCGCATGGACGCGCAAAGGGTCACTTGGCGCATGATCGAAATCGCGCGCGCCGCGAACTTGCTGCCGCGTTGGCCGTCAGCTTCAGGCGATGATGTCGGGCAGCAGTCGATCCTCGATCAAAGCGATCCGGTCCTTCAGCAGCAGCTTTTTCTTCTTCAGCCGCTGCAAGGTAATCTGATCGCCCGTGCCGATGGCCTGCAGGGCGCGGATCGAGTCGTCAAGGTCGCGATGCTCACGTCGGAACACCTCAAGCTCGACTCGCAATACGTCGTCGGTCTTCATCGAGATGTCGGTGGGCGCGTTCATGTCAGGACCCCAGCAATTTAGGACAGGCTTGTAACATAACGATTCTTTATGCGTCCGCAAAGCCCTTGCGCAACGCAAAAAGGCTTCCCATATTTCCAAATGTCTAGGCTGCCAGAACGGGGCCTTGATTGACGGTCGCTTGTGCAAAGGACGTGTCGATGACCAAAATGACCTTGGGATCTTATCCCCATATGCTCGGGTTTGAGCAACTGGAACGCCTGCTGGAACGCACGGCGAAATCTTCGGAAGGCTATCCGCCTTTCAACATTGAGCAGACCTCGCACGATTCTTATCGGATCACGCTGGCCGTGGCAGGCTTTGCGGAGAATGATTTGTCGATCACCGTGGAAGACCGGCAACTGGTTATCAGGGGTCGGCAGCGCGACGAAGGCGAAGAACGCATCTTTTTGCATCGCGGCATCGCCTCACGCCAATTCCAACGCAGTTTTGTCTTGGCCGACGGTGTCGAAGTGGGGGAAGCTGTTATGGAAAACGGCCTTCTACATGTCGACCTCACCCTGCAACGCCCGGAAACGGTGGTGCAGACGATCCAGATCAGAAAGGGGTAAGCCTATGTATACCAAACATGACCTGTCGCAGTTCGACCAAGGACGGATCGTCTATGTACGCCCCGTGAAAACCGAAGATCTGCCCGAGGATGTCCGCGCCCAGATGACGGGCCTTGATGAAGTCTATGCCGTTCACAATTCTGACGGTGAGCGTTTGGCGCTTGTCAAAGACCGGGCCATGGCCTTTGTCCTTGCGCGGCAGAACGATTTGGCACCGGTAACGGTGCACTGACGCAGAAAGATGTGTGGGCGCTGAAATTCAGCGCTCACCCGCCACACGGAGATAGCTGCCTTTGCGCGGACAGGTGACCGGGCCATCCGATGTTTCAAAGGAAAAGCGCAGTGTTTTTTCGTGATCCCCGGTTGTAGCTTTCGTCACTGCAAAATGCAGATGTGGACCCGTTGATTGCCCCGTATTGCCGGAATATCCAATCATTTCTCCCTCATCGATCCTGTCGCCAAGCGCAACTGCCACGCCGTTTTTGCGAAGGTGGTAATAGATGCCCAGCGTTCGGTCTTCGTGTTGTATCACGATGAAATTGGCGTGCTCCCCATAAGCCTCCGACGGTCCACCCCGGTCTGATGTCTGTTTGAGCGAGACGACTTTTCCAGCGCGCGCGGCGTGAACCGGCGTGCCCTCTGGCATCTTGAAGTCGATGGCAAACCGTTGCGCGTCCTTATGTGAATCCTGTCCGTTGCAGCTTTGCGTGACCTGGAATTGTGCGCCGGGTTTGAATGGCAAACGGTATTTATATGAGGTGCCTTCCGGCGCGGTGATGTCTCCTCGGCTCCAATCGAACCGAAAGTCATATGACCATCGCCCGTTTTGTCGGGGCTGCAATTTCAGCAACTTTTGGCGCCCCTGACCATTGAGCACAAAGCTTTTCGCCCGGGTTCCGACAACCCTCAAGTTCTCAAGCGTGAAGTCCAATGTGATCGTGACAGGCAGCAACTCGTAATGGTTGATGGCATAAAGATCGACTCCGCCCTTTGTCCTGACTGTCTCGATGCAGACTTTTTGCTTGCCTGTGTCGCATGTGATCTTGGCCATCCCCAATGTCGGCAGAGAGCATATGCAAAGAAACAGGAATACTCGGAACATGGCGCGGCTTTGTGTTGGAGTGTCTGCGAGAGTCTACTCAGTCCAAAAGGCAGCCGCAAAGGAAAGCGGGCGCAATCGCAGCGCCCAGGGCCGGGTCTGGCCGGAAATCTGCGACCAGCCGTTCACAGAGCAGGGAAAATAGGCCAAAATTTTCGCATCCGGTTTCTTTTCGCGACGGATCCTCTTGGTTGACCCGTATAACCCGATATTGTCCGGGTAACGTTTGTCGGAGATCGCCATGACCACCCAACTGAAATATGCCCGCATCCAGATTGTTTTGCACTGGGGTATTTTCCTGCTGTTTGCCTTCAACTTCATCGTCTCTGATGGCATGGGGCAGGCGTTGCGGACCAAGCTTGAGGGGGGCACGCCCGAGGGATTTGTCGCTGCCATACATCCGCCGATTGGCATCGCCGTGCTGGTGCTGGCACTGATCCGGGTCATTGCCCGGTTCGCGCTGGGCGCGCCTGAACCTGTAGAAAGCGCAAATCCGTTGATGGACAAGGCTGCGAGCTATACCCATTTGGCGCTATACGCGCTGCTGCTTCTGATTCCGCTGTCGGGCATTGCGACCTGGGGTCTTGGGATCAGAGCGGCGGGTGAAGTGCACGAAATCCTGATCAACCTGACGATGGTACTTGTGGGGCTGCATGCTGCGGCAGCGCTGTATCACCAGTTTATCCTGAAGGACGGCCTGCTGATGCGCATGCGCCCGCGCGGCTGAGGCCGTCAGAGCACCTTGGTCGTGACTGGAAAATTGCCCTTTGCGGCATGGCTGTAGGGGCCGATCCGTCCGGCGAAAAAGGGTATGTTCTGGGACTGCCACTCTGTCGCGGCCTTCGGGCGCGCGCCCGGGATCAGCATTGCTGCATAGGCGAGGGTAATGAAAGCCGCCAAGGCAATCGGTGCATAGATCGGCGAAAAGCGCCTGTATTGCGGGGGCTCGTCATGCGGCGCAGGGTGTTTCTGGCCGTTTACTGAATGAACTTGGATCGCCTGGTCATGCCCTTGCCCCGCGTCTTGCGCAGATGGCTGCCCTGATAAATCCGAATGACAAGCCAAGAAAAAGGCCGGGCGCTGTGGCCCGGCCTTTCGTCTGTTTGTCGGGGTCACTTTACTGACCGGCGATCAGCCCTAGGCTTTCCAGCTTCAGGATCACCTGGTGGGCGCAGTTGTCGACGTCGACGTTTTCGGTTTCGACGCTCAGTTCGGGGTTGGCAGGAACGTCATAGGGGTCAGAGATCCCGGTGAATTCCTTGATCTTGCCTTCGCGGGCCAGCTTGTACAGGCCCTTGCGGTCGCGGCGCTCGCACTCTTCGATGCTGGTCGCCACGTGCACTTCGATGAAGGCGCCGAACTGTTCGATGTCTTCCCGCACGGCACGGCGGGTGGTTGCATAGGGCGCAATGGGCGCGCAGATGGCGATGCCGCCGTTCTTGGTGATCTCGGACGCGACATAGCCGATGCGGCGGATGTTCAGGTCGCGGTGCTCTTTCGAGAAGCCCAGTTCCGACGACAGGTTCTTGCGAACGATGTCACCATCCAGCAGCGTCACAGGACGGCCACCCATTTCCATCAGCTTGACCATAAGCGCGTTGGCGATGGTCGACTTGCCGGAGCCGGAGAAACCGGTGAAGAACACGGTGAAGCCCTGGTCCGAGCGCGGCGGGGAGGTGCGGCGAAGCTCCTTGACCACCTCGGGGAAGGAGAACCACTCGGGGATTTCCAGACCTTCGCGCAGACGGCGACGCAGTTCGGTGCCGGAGATGTTCAGGATAGTGACATTGTCACGATCTTCGATCTCGTCGTTGGGCTCGTACTGGGCGCGTTCCTGCACATAGACCATGTGCTTGAAGTCCACCATTTCGCAGCCGATTTCCGACTGGTACTCGCGGAACAGATCCTGCGCGTCATAAGGGCCGTAGAAATCCTCGCCTGCCGAGTTCTTGCCGGGGCCGGCGTGGTCGCGGCCGACGATGAAGTGGGTGCAGCCGTGGTTGGCGCGGATCAGACCGTGCCAGACCGCTTCGCGCGGGCCGGCCATGCGCATGGCAAGGTTGAGCAGCGACATGGTGGTTGTCGACGCCGGGTATTTGTCGAGGACGGCCTCGTAGCAACGCACGCGGGTAAAGTGATCGACGTCGCCTGGCTTGGTCATGCCGACAACCGGGTGGATCAGCAGGTTGGCCTGAGCCTCTTTCGCGGCGCGGAAGGTCAGTTCCTGGTGCGCGCGGTGCAGCGGGTTGCGGGTCTGGAAGGCAACAACCTTGCGCCAGCCCAGTTTGCGGAAATAGGCGCGCAGCTCATTCGGGGTGTCGCGGCGGCCGCGGAAGTCATAGTGCACGGGCTGCTGGATGCCGGTCACGGGACCGCCAAGATAGATTTTGCCAGCCTGATTGTGCAGGTAGTTCACGGCAGGGTGCGCGTCGTCATCGGCGCCAAAGACCTTTTCGGCCTCGCGCGCCTTGTTCGGCTCCCACTTGTCCGTAACAGTCATGGTGGCAAGGATTACGCCCTCTTGGTCGCGCAGGGCGATGTCCTGACCGACGGTGACGGTTTCGGCAAAACCTTCCGAAACGTCCAGCGTGATGGGCATCGGCCAAAGCGTGCCATCCGCCAGACGCATGTTTTCGACAACGCCATTATAATCTTCTTCCGACAGAAAGCCCTTGAGCGGGTTGAAACCACCGTTCATCAGCAGTTCCAGATCGCAGATCTGGCGTGGGGTCAAATCGTGCGAAGTCAGGTCGGCTGCTTCGACCTTCAGTTTCTGCGCGCTCTCGTATGACACGTAGAGTTCGGGAATGGGGGCAAGATTGTTCTGCATGAGTTCAGTCCTATGCTTCAAGGGGACGAGGCCACTGGTCGAGCCGGTCAGTTCGGCGTGAAGTGCGTCATACTCGGCGAATTTGCGGGCAAGAAAGCGGTCAGCAAGCCGTGTCTTTTCGGTCGCTCCGCGCAGTGTCAGCGCATAGGCGAAACGCTGGCGCCGGTCGGCCCCCTTGCGATCCGAAATATTGACAAGGCCCGCCTCGGCGGCTGTCCGCAAATACGTATTGAGCCTCCCAAGCGAAATCCCCAGCGCTTCGGCGGTGGCCCGCTGAGAGGCCTCCGGCGCCCGATCCAGCTGGCGCAAGAGGCGGAAAAGATCGTCCTCGTCCGGCAGATTGGGTTTGGTTTGGGGCGTGGTCATCACTTGCGACTCAAAAGTATGTTCAGCGCTGAACGCATCACATGTTTCGCAGGTGCAGAAAACCCCTTTTCTGGCGCGCGGGCGGCTTGTTGCCGAAAAGCCGCGTTGCTGGGCGTGCATGGTGACGGATGTCCGGTGTGCGGGACCTTCCCGACATTCGCTGCGGGTGCGCCAAGGTCGGCTTTGGATATTTGGCCTGTGTCAAAAACTGTCGTTTTCGCCGGTGACAGAAACGATGAGTTTTGGCCGGATCGTCGCGTACAGCAATCGTTCGCCGCCAATATCGGTTCAGACTAATGGCCCGATTGATTTCACGGTAGCGGGGCAATCTCTACCGGGACGCCCCGCGATACGGAAATGAAAATATGGCTCCCATCGAACAGTGGGTCCGTGACCTTGGATAGCGAAAGATCGACATCAGTCGCTCGGTTTGACGTGGTCACAAGGAAGGCAGCGTCGTCCCGTTGGAAGGCTGCCGCAAGTTGGTCCTCTGTCGCAGCAAAGCCAACGATGTTCTCGAACTGCTCAGCGGCGTCGAATCCGCCTACAATGACACTTTGGAACCGACCCCCTGCTTCTTGCGGGCTCATCGCGCTTTGAAGCCCACCGAAGTGCCAACGGCCATCCGGAAGACGCCCCACGTAGACAGGCGTACGATCCTGATAATGATAGAGAAACGCGGTCGGGTCCGTTTCATTGGCGGGAAGTGCCAAGACTCCGCCTTGTTCCGCAACGATCCGCGTACGCTCTATGCGATGGGCATCCATCGCTCTTTGTCGGACATCCCCCGCGGCATCGACCGGAATCGCCTTGCCGAACGCCAGATAGAAGAATTTCAGTTCCGGCGAGGCACGCATCGCGGACATCCGCGCGTCGCGCAACGGAGCCGCGCGAAAGAGCAGGACACGGTCGCCTACCGGTTCGCGGCCGCCGCCAGGTTGAACTTCGACTGTCCCAGTGACGACATCGATATGAACGTAGTTAATGCTGCGTATCGGTACAGCTTCGCCAGCACCGATATTCTGCACCGCTGCTTGGGCAAGCATGCGTCGAATTATATCATCCGGCGCGCGTTGCCCCAATCCATCTGCGTTGCCATCGCCCCAAAGACGGACGCCCCCGGCAATGAATATCCGTTCGGTGGGCACTTGCGAAAGGTCTGTTCCTGCCGCCAACACCGCGACGACGGCATGATCGGGAAGCTCCGAAAGTGCGACTGCATCCGGAATTTGATCAGGAACTGGATGGACGATCCGCACCAGCCCGTCTGCCCGAAGCTCCCAGAACGCAAGGCGCGGGTCTTCCAGAACAGGTGCAAGCTCGGGATCGGCAAGGTCGGACGGGCTGATTGCAAGGCCCTGCTGGCGACGCACGAGATTGTCGATGATAGGCTGTGGCATGGCCCCATCAATCACTTGTAGCCAGTCAATATCAGGCTGTAGCGTGACAGAACGGACACCAACGAGTGCTGCCATGCGGGAAACGGCGTCGTCGCTGAACTCGGGCGCAAAGAGTTCATAATAGCGCCGTTCCCGAAGGGCATCCAATTCCCGTATCAACGCGCGGGGCACACCTACGATGCGTTGGAGATCTTTTGGCAACAAGGTTGCGGGTAGAATGAGAACCACGGCGTCGGCATCGGTCACAGCATAGGACGGATCTTCCGCTTTGGGCAGAATCGGTACAGGCGGGCTTTCAGATTCAATCCCCGGTTCAATCGCCTCCGCAATGGCGGCGCTCTCCGCTTCGATCTCTGCCTCCGTCACAGCTGAGAGTACGTCTCCCGCCCCTGTTTCGGGCGCGGCAGACGGAGCAGGTCCGAAAGAGTCGGGCCAAGCGGGCACGAGGCCGAAATTGGTCACGACCCAGATGTCCAGGCCGTCGAGGTCACGCAGCGCTGTGATCTCCTGATCGTTCTGGCTGGCCGATAGGAACAGAACCCCCTTTCCATCATCCCGCACCGCCCCGAGGACCTCACCGGGAGTCGCGAGTTGAACCCGACCGGGCGACAGCCCCGACCGCCCGAGCAGCGTCTGCAGAATGCCGGTGTCCACGCGCATGTTGTGCAACATCAGATCCATCTGTCCCGAGCGCGGAAGATCAATCCCTGCGATCAGGGCCGTCTCCGGTTCCGCGAGCGTGATCACTGCTGGCGGAACAGACGCAAGCGGCTCGAGGTCAATTGGCTCAAGCGAACGGCCATCGTCGGTTGTGATACGGACCGGCGCGAACCCGTCCGGAGTTGGCCGAAATGCAAAGTAACCGCCTTCCATCAAGCCAGCGACGGGATTGGCAATCAAGTTCGCAGGCAGCACCGCCAACATGTCCTCGTCACGCAAGGCTTGCCCGAGGTTCGCCTCGGTGAGGCTGATATATTGGCCGACCTCAAACCCGAGCCTGGCAAGATCGCTTTGGTATCTGGCAGAATCTTGGCCGCCATCCGGCACATAGGCGCGCGCAATCTGTATCCGCACTGGAACCGTAGCGACAAAAACTGGCTCAGTCGCTTGCGATGATACTTCAATGTTCGAAATCGGCTGCGCAAGACCCTGTTCGGATGCGACAAAGCAAGAAGACGAAAATAACAGGATGGCGCAAAGAATTTTGCGCCGAACGGAATTAAATCTCAAATGGGTCATGGCAGAGCTCTCGAATGTTACTTTTTGAAGGTGCCATCAAAGGTCAAACTTTTCAACTTTCGCCAAATCGCGACGTTTGCGCCCATCTCGAAGGACCAAACAGCCGCTCAAGCGCTATACAGTGCTGGTCGGCATGGGTTCTTTTGCTGCCCTTAGCTGCGCGACGCACAAACAACCGCTTTGGACAAAAACCCAATGCCACAACCTCCCTGTCAAAAACGGTCGTTATCGCCGGTGACAGAAACGGTTGAGTTTTGTCATTTCTTCTGGCCCAGGAGAGCCCGAATAACGCCGGGCCAGTGGCGATACTGCAGTGCTTCATTCTGGAGTTCTTGAATCATCGCGGCACGGTCTGTTCTAAGCCTCGCGATCTTTTCTTTCCGTAGCGGCTTTGACTCGTGGAGCTTGAGGTAGGCCTTTAACAAGCCGTCGATACCCTCCGACGGATCACCACCGGCTCTCGTTACAATAACCGAAATAAGCGGGATGCGAGCGCCGGTCTCCTTGCCAAGGTCGAGAAGTGCCTTGCAGATGAGCCCGAGCGGTCGGCCGTAGGCGGTACGCGGCCAGACCCGGTGCGTCAATCCGCGTTCTTCAAGCGTAGTCGCCGCCTCACCGTAGGAGATCGAACCAGCTCCCAAAGTGGCCCGCTCAACCAAGAGGCGCAGCAGGTGCGGGGCAACTTCGGCGCTCCATCCACTCTCGGCGTCGCAAAGGTCTCTGAAGATGGTCACGAATGTCCGTCCATCGAGGAAATCGCCGTCATCCACGACGTCTGCCGGTTTGCCATAGCGCTCGCCTGAGACTTCGACGAGCCCACGAACTGCGAGCGCAAAGTCGCGACTGACCGCTTCCGCCTCGCGTGCAGCATCAAGTACCCGAGAATATTTCCGGGCCGACCAGTCCAAGGCCGCCGCCATTTCTGATGGCGTGAGCGAGAGGCTCTGTCGTGCCTCTTCGATGTCGTCTGCTGTAACATCATCGAACTGATCGACATGTGATAGAGCCCTTATCTTTAAGTTCGGTGTAGCGGTCTTCGGCATGAGAAAGTCCTATCCTGACTAAGAGTGATGGACAGCTAACACGCCAATTTTGGCATGTCAAGAATGACGGGCCAAAATTGGCGTGTTAAGACGCACTTCTCGCGCGCACAGGACAAATACCCCATGCCAAAATCTCGCCGCCAAAAGCGGTCGTTATCGCCTGGGACAGAATCGAATGAGTTCTGGCTGGACTTGGCGCTCGGCTGCGCGATTTCCTAAACGCCGTTCCACCGTTATTTTCGGGAAGCCCCTGAGACCTTCGCTGGGCTCGAAGACCTAGCAGAGGAACCTCCCGCTTTTGAGGCTTGGCTTATAGAGCGCGCGGGTTGTGGCATTTTCCGCACTGATGTGATAGCCGAGATCGAGGACTCTGGGCCGACCATGAGATCGCCAAGCGCGCCGACCGTAAGACGTTTGAGCAGCTTGAGGCCAAGCGGTGCATCGTGCGCAAGACGCGGCAAGGTGGGCTCTTTTTTTACCTGCGCAGCTTGGGGGTCATGGGTAAGGGGGAACGAACGTTGAGGATGATCGGCATACAATGAAGGCGATACCCCTACTTTTGACTGCAACGGCATTGGTTGTCAGTTCACAACACGCAATGGCTGTTGAGTGGCGCCCGTGGCCTGGCGATCCGCAACTAGCTATGCAGTTCCTGGTTTTGATGCCAAGTGACCCACTTATAGTTGCATGGCGTGCGCCAGAAGGGTCTACAAACGGCCCCATATGGCGTAGATTGGATGTAGTGCAGATCAACTGCAAGTCTCAGCAGTGGCGGTATGTCCGGGGGCAAGTGTTCCGTGATGGAGCCGTTGACCGGTCGCTGACCGATCGAGAAAAATGGGATGCGTTTCCAACGCACTTTGATAGCGGCACAGGCAAACTTATGCGCGGCCTCTGTAACGGTGAGATCCCTATCCAGCCTGATCAACCGTAATTAAACACGACGCACCCACACTTCGTCAGCCCGGGCAAAGTGTTTTTACTCTGTGCGCATTACCGCTTGCCGTCTGTGCCAAAAACCCTTGGTCATAACGGGCGGTCCAAATACGGTGGTTTTTGGCACGCACGGCACCGTAACCGAAATCGTTGAAAAATCTTGTGTCAGAAACCCTTGGCAAAAATGCCTTTGATTTTGTCACGTTTTTGGCAGTGCGGCGAAGAGACGACATTCTTGCATAGTGCAGCATCGATCATGAAGGGCTCGGAGCGGACCTTTGGTTTCGGCGCTTGATCCGGCCTTGAAAAATAGCCCGACGCTTGGAGCGTCGGGCTTTTTGCGTGTCGGGGATGGTCGCGTCAGGCGCTGGCCGGTTCGTTGGCGGCCTGTGGGTCGGGTTCTGCGGCCTCGCCCTGTTCGGCCAGCCAGCGTTCGGCTTCGAGCGCGGCCATACAGCCCATACCCGCCGAGGTGACGGCCTGGCGGTATTTGTGATCGGTCAAATCACCTGCGGCAAAGACGCCGGGGATCGAGGTTTCGGTCGAATCCGGTTTGGTCACCACATAGCCGCCCATGTGGGTTTCCAGCACGTCCTTGACCAATTCGTTGGCGGGAGCGTGGCCGATGGCGACGAAGACACCGGCACAGGGAATCTCGGTGATCTCGCCGGTTTTGACGTGTTTGACCTTCACGCCGGTGACGCCCTTGGGCATGTCGTCTCCGACAACCTCTTCGAGCTGGTGGAACCAGAGCGTTTCGATCTTGGGGTTCTTGAACAGGCGGTCCTGCAGGATTTTCTCCGAGCGCAGCTCGTCCCGGCGGTGGATCAGCGTGACCTTGCTGGCAAAATTGGTCAGGAACAGCGCCTCTTCGACGGCGGTATTGCCGCCGCCAATCACCACTATTTCCTTGCCGCGATAAAAGAAACCGTCACATGTCGCGCAAGCCGAAACGCCAAAGCCCTTGAATGCTTCTTCGGAGGGCAGACCCAGCCATTTGGCGCGCGCGCCAGTGGCAAGGATGACAGCATCAGCCGTGTAGGTGGTCCCACTGTCGCCGTGGGCCACAAAGGGGCGCTTGTCGAGGTCAAGCTTGTTGATGATATCGCCGATGATTTCGGTGCCCATGGCGCGGGCGTGCGCCTCCATCCGAACCATCAGGTCGGGGCCCTGGACTTCGGTGTCGCCGGGCCAGTTTTCGACTTCGGTGGTGGTGGTCAACTGGCCACCGGGTTCAAGCCCCTGGACAAGCAGCGGTTCCAACATGGCGCGCGACGCATAAACCCCGGCTGTATAACCAGCAGGGCCAGAGCCGATGATCAGTACCTTGGTGTGGCGGGTGTCGGACATGAACGGGCTCCTTACAGCGTCGGGACGAACATCATATAGAGGTTCTGTCCGCCCGGTAAAAGAGCCCAAGAAACGGCGCTAACGTCCGCCTTCGTCGTCACTCCTGACGGGCCTTGTCGCCGTTTTGATGGCATCCTTGCAGCCCTCGGCATCTGTCTTTGGCCCCCAGCACAAAATATTAGCGCTAAAGTTGCCTCATCTGACAATAATATTGCGCTTTTGTGAAACATTATTGCGCGCTTGGCGATGCGTGCTATAACAATCGCGAAACGAGGAGGCGTACATGGCAGGGCATCGGCTGGATCCGATTGATCGGAAGATTCTTGCAGAATTGCAGGCGGATGGCCGCATGACCAACGTCGAATTGGCCAAGCGAGTTGGCATATCCGCGCCGCCTTGTCTGCGCCGGGTGCGCGCTCTTGAGGAGCAGGGATTCATCAAAGGCTACCACGCCGACGTCGATGCGCGGGAACTGGGCTTTGAAGTTCAGGTCTTTGTGATGGTCGGCCTGCAAAGCCAGGCTGAAACCGACCTGCGTGCCTTTGAAGAACGTTGCCGGGAATGGCCTTTGGTTCGCGAATGCCACATGTTGAATGGCGAAGTTGATTTTATCCTCAAGTGCGCCGCGCCGGACCTGTCAACCTTCCAAAGCTTTCTGACCGGCGATCTGCTGACCGCGCTGAATGTTGCAAGTGTCAAGACTTCGCTGGTGATCCGTGGCGCCAAGGACGAGCCGGGCGTACCCTTTGAAGTACTGGAAGAGCGCCTCAGCCGTTCGGCATAAGAAAAAGGTGCGCGCTGACAGCCCGCACCTTTTCGGAGAGTGAGAGAGAGTTGGCGGGGATGGACCCGCCTTTTTCTTGTCAGGTGTCGATCAGACTGTCGATCACCTCGCGGCTGGTGCGGGTCATGCTGACCTGCCCGAAATCCTCAAGTTGGGAAATATTTGGGAACATCGACAGGAACAATGACCGCAGGTTCTGGCCCAACGCTTGCCCGGCAGATTTCCCGGGATGGTACGTCTCCATCTCGATGCCACCAATCTTCAGGATCGTATGGCGACGCGTCATCAGATGATACATCTGCACGGTTCCGGCGGGGGTCACTTCGAACAGGCGGTCGCCATCGGCGTAGTCCGAGACCGGGGCCAGAACGCAGTCTTGCCCAAGCAATGTGCCCAGCTTCTGGTGTTTGATGACCATACGGGCCGCCGGTCCGACCAGCAGATCGAAATCCGGGCGGCCAAGGCCGTAGGATCCGGAAGTGACGCGCATCAACGCATTCAGCGAGGTGCCATCGTCGTTTCGCCCCGGCACATAGGTTGTCGATCCGATCCACATGACGGGTTCCGATCCGCCTGCGGTTTCAACATAGTCGCCGGGTAGAAGGTCTTCGATGGCGACGGGTCCGCGAACCGTCGGGATCAGCGTGCCGCGTGCAAAGGCTGTCGAGGTTTCTTCGAACAGTGGCGTCGCAGGGGCCACATGGCTTTTGAACGAGATCGTCAGGTCCGGCAAAAGCGCTGCCGCCTCGTACTTGCGCATCAGCGTCACGTTGCGGCGCGGTTGATCGTCTTGGCGAAGGGCGCGGTCTTGGGGAATCTGAACGGACTCGGCGCGTTGGGCGCCTGACAGATTATGGCGGAGGCTTGTCATGTGATCCCCTCGTAAGGTTCGTCACATCCGTGTTGGCCCCCACCAACAACGCCAAATGGACTGTTGCGATTTCTAAAACTTGATCAGATTTAGCCGCAATCTGCCCGGTCGGTCAAAATTGAACTGAATTTGGCGATGATCCAAAAGCTAATCCGGCATAGATCAGCGGGATTGTTAAGAATTGAAGAACATCTTTGCCACATTCCCCCAAAGGGGGGGCGAATCGCAAGGTCCGTCAGGCGCGCTTCAACTGCGGCTCGGCAGGCCTGCGCTTTTGGACAAAGGCCGCACGCGAGTTGCCGCGAAACCAAGGCATGGGTGGCTGCTGCTCTTTCGAGGCGGCGATGATGGATTTGATGAAGCGGCTTTGTTGTTTCATGCCTGGGGTCCTTGCCTGTCGCCTTTGTATCAAACTGTCTGCATAGGACTTTGGCGGTGGAATGGGGCGCGCTTGTGACGGATCGGGGATAATACGGCGACAATGCCGTCACTGTTTCGTCGCAGCGGATTTACATCCGGATGGCCGAGATCAAGCGGCCATAGTCTGCTTCCTTTGCGTGGGTCGTGCGACGGAAAGAATAAAAGCGATCCGGGTCGGAATAGGTGCAATGGCGGGTCCATTCGGCCTCCACCCCGGCTTCGCGAAGACGGTGCAAGCCATAGGCCGGCAGGTCAAAATGCACCCGGTCGTCGGCACCGCCCGCAAAAAACCGGGCATTGGCCGGATCGTCGAGCAGAAAATCTTCAAGGAATTCGGGCCCGACCTCATAAGCGCGCTGAGAGATCGAGGGCCCGATCACGGCCTGAATCTCATCTCGGTCGGCGCCGAGATCGACCATGGCGTCGATCGTCGCCTCAAGCACCCCATCCCGAGCTCCGCGCCAGCCCGCATGCGCCGCCCCGATCACGCCGTTTTCGTGGTCGGCAAACAGCACCGGCTGGCAATCGGCGGTCAGTATGGCAAGGGCAAGCCCTTCGGTTGCGGTGACCAGGGCATCGGCTTTGGGGCGCGGATCGGACAGCGGGCCCGTCACTGTGACAACATCGGGCGAATGCACCTGATGCACGGTCAAAAGGCTGCTACTGTCGACCTCCATCGCAGCTGCGACCCGGGCACGATTGATTGCAACCATCTCTGACTGGTCTGACGATCCCGGTCCGCAGTTCAGGCCCGAAAACACGCCGGACGATGCGCCACCGCGCCGCGTGAAGAACCCGTGGCGAAACGGAGAGAGGCTATCGGCAGTGATAATTTCAAGCGTCATGAGTCCAGTCCCGGCGGGGGAGTCGCGCCCTTGGGGAAAAGCGCGAGCGTTTTGAACAGCGAACCCATTTCCGTCGGGTGCGTCAACCGTCGATGTGCGGCAACGTGAGACTCAAGCGTTGCCTTGCCCATGCCCTTGGCCAAGCTTTGCGCCCGTGCTGTGATGCCCAGCCGCTCCAGAAACACACCCTGCGTTGTCAGGCGCGAATGCGCGGCGGGAGCGGCGCCTTGGGCGAGTGCCTCGAAATCGACATGGGCGGTCAGGTCCGCCTCGCCCGCGGTTTCAAAGGGATTGGCCTGTGCGTGGTTCTTGAGCGCTTGCAGCGTGTCGCCCAGCGAATGCCAGTCGCCGTAATCGATGATCAAAGCAGCGCCGCCATGTTCGGCAATACGGTTGCCAATCTCGCTGGCGATGGCGCTGGCAGGGGCGCAGGTTTCCACAATGTCGCCGTCACGCGTATCACTCAGGCGGTTTGTCAGAGCTTGCTGCGGTGTAGAGTCGGTCAGGCCGGGCGTCAGCAGGCCGTCTTGCACACCGACGACGCATTCGCGCCAGCCGTCGCCGTCTCGGGTGAACTGGCGGATCGGCAGCGCATCAAAGAACTCATTGGCGATCAGGTACAGCGGCGCCTCTGGCAACGATGCGACAGTGTCGTGCCACTGAGGGGAATATTTGCCAAGCCGCCGGGCCTGTGCCGCGCGCAGGATCGGCGAGGCTTCGACCAGATGCAGGGAAAGGGCGTCATGAAAGCCCGGAACGCCTTGGGTGGCGCGCAATGCGTCTTGCATCAACGTGCCGCGACCAGGGCCAAGTTCGGCGAGCGTGATGCGCGCAGGGCTGCCCTGATCGATCCAGCTTTGGGCAAGGGCCAGCCCAAGCAATTCGCCAAACATCTGGCTGATTTCCGGAGCCGTGGTGAAATCGCCCGCCGTCCCAAGGGGGTCGCGGGTGCTGTAGTAGCCATGTTCGGGGTGCATCAGGCAGGCGGCCATGAAGTCGGACAGCGGCATTGGGCCGGTGGCGGCGATCTGCGCCCTCAGGATCTTGGCCAGCGGGGTCATTGCGCGCGCCTGCGGGCCAAGATGATTACGATCGCCCCGGCCAGGATCATCGGCAGCGACAACAGTTGGCCCATGGTCAGACCATAACCGCCGACATGCAGCGCAAGCCCAAGCGGGTTGCCGTCCGTGACGAATTGCGCGTCGGGCTGGCGGACAAATTCGACCAGAAACCGGGCGATGCCGTAGCCGGCAAAAAAGGTGCCCGCGATCAGGCCGGGCTTTTTCAGCGCGCCGCGTCGGGCCAGAACCAACACAAACAGGCCAAGCAGCAGACCCTCCAACCCTGCTTCGTAGAGTTGCGATGGGTGGCGGGCGCAAAGCTCGCCGACAGGCTGGCCGCAGTTTTGCGCGGAAACCCCGGGAAAGATGACGGCCCATGGCAGATCGCTGGGGCGACCCCACAGCTCGGCGTTGATGAAGTTGGCCAGACGCCCAAGCAGCAGACCGGTGGGCGCCGCCAGAGCGGCGAGATCCGCGGTGGAAGCAAGCGGGACCCGCGTCCGCCAGCAGAAATAGATGATCGCCAGCATCACGCCGATCAGGCCGCCATGAAAGGACATGCCACCGGTCCAGACCATGGGAATTTCCAGCGGATGCGAGAGGTAGTATCCCGGCTGGTAAAACAGGACATAGCCCAACCGCCCGCCAAGGATGATGCCAAGGATAATAGAGGTCAGAAGGTCCTCTACCTGCGTCGAGGTCATCGGGGCGGTGTTGGCTTGCCAAAGGCTTGGACGGCGAACCGCCCAGATCGCGATGCGCCAGCCGATCAGGATGCCCGCGATATAGGCCAGCGCGTACCATCGCAGAGCGAACTCTGTGCCGAAAAGCGAGATCGAGAAAAGCTCGGGTGAAAGGTTCGGGAAGGGGATAACAGCCTGCATGCGTCCTGTTGCCTCTGGTGTCGAGGGGAAGTCAACCTTGTGACTGTCGTCTTTGGAGCCCATATATGAGGGGAAATGCAACGCCGGAGTGATCCAATGCAAACGCGCAACAAGGTTTTCGAAGATATCTCGCAACTGATGACCAACGCCATGGGCGTGGCGCAGGGGGCGAAGGATGAGGCCGAGAATGCCATGAAGGGCATGATGGACCGTTGGTTAGCGGACCGCGATTTCGTGACACGCGAAGAATTCGACGCGGTGCGCGCCATGGCGCAGAAGGCCCGCGAAGAGAATGAAGCGCTGAAGGCACGTATCGAGGCGCTTGAGAAGAAGTAACGGCGGGAGCGCTGAGCGCCGCTCGTTCCTTCGGAACATCGCCCCGCCCACCGTCCCGTCGGCGTCGGTGCTTAAGCCCTGATTTCGGACCGCGATCCAACAATCCTGTTTGACACTTGTATTGCCTCAGGCACAAATGCAAATCAAACGAAGGAGGGATCGCCGTGTTTCTTGGACTGGACCTTGGGACTTCGGGGCTGCGGGCTCTGTTGGTCAATGACGCAGGCGCTCCGGTAGCGTCAGAAGCCGAATCCTATGAGGTCTCGCATCCACACGCAGGGTGGAGCGAGCAGGATCCCGGTCATTGGACCGAAGCCTTGGACAACGCGATTTCACGTCTCAAGGCGTCCCACGCGGCGGAACTGTCGGCTGTGCGCGGGATTGGGGTGTCGGGCCATATGCATGGTGCAACACTTTTGGATGACGACGGCAAAGTCATCCGGCCCTGTATCCTTTGGAATGATACGCGCAGCTTTGAAGAGGCTGCCCAATTTGATGCCCTTTCAGGTGTACGTGACCTGTCCGGGAACATTGTTTTTCCGGGGTTCACGGCGCCCAAGCTGCTTTGGGTGGCCAAACACGAGCCCGAGGCCTTTGCCCGTATCGCCAAGGTTTTGCTGCCCGCAGCCTATCTGAACTATCATCTGACCGGCGACTACTTCGCTGACATGTCTGACAGCGCCGGGACGTCTTGGCTGGATGTCGGTGGGCGCGAGTGGTCTGCTGATCTGTTGGCGGCGGGTGGCATGACCGCCGGGCAGATGCCGCGCCTGGTGGAAGGGAGCGAAGTTGGCGGCTTGTTGCGTTCTGACCTGGCACAAGCCTGGGGGATGTCGGCGAATGTTCAAGTCGTCGGCGGCGCCGGGGACAACGCCGCCGCCGCTTGCGGTGTTGGCGCGATGCGCGAGGGTCAGGGGTTTGTCTCGCTTGGGACATCCGGTGTGCTTTTGACCGGTCGTGATGGCTATGCGCCGCTGCCGGCCTCGGCGGTTCACACGTTCTGCCATGCTGTGCCGGGTCAATGGTACCAGATGGGTGTGATCCTTGCTGCGACGGACAGTCTGAACTGGCTGTCACGGGTCACAGGCGCCAAGCCCGCCGAACTTTCCGGGGAATTGGGTGACGCAATTCAGGGACCGGAAAGGCTGCGGTTCCTGCCCTACCTTTCGGGCGAGCGAACGCCGCATAACGACAGCCACATTCGCGGTGCCTTTCTGAACCTTGGGGTCGAAAGCGACCGCAAAGCGATGACCCAAGCGGTGATGGAGGGCGTCGCATTTGCCTTGCGAGATTGCGCCGAGGCGATTGGCCAGACCGGTGCGGAACTGGGCGGACTGTTGGCCATTGGTGGCGGCACGGCCTCGCGTTTTTGGGTCGAAACGATTGCGACGACGCTGGGACTTCCACTGGACCTGCCCGAGGCCGGAGATTTTGGCGCGGCGTTGGGCGCGGCGCGACTGGCCATGGTGGGCACTGGTGAGGGGGCGGTCGAGGAAATCATGACTCGTCCAACCGTGGCGCATACCATCGAGCCGCGCGAGGATCTGCGCCCTGCCTATGAAGAGGCGTATCAGGCCTTTCGCGGCAGCTATCCGGCGATCAAATCCCTGGGCTAGGACCGAGCCGGCACAATTTGCTGCACGATGCCGACACTGATCAAATAGAGCGATGTCGCGCTCAGACCCCAATGCGCCCAGCTTTGGGGATGAAAATCGACCCACGCCGCCCAACCCGCAAAGAAAGTCCACGCAAGGGCGATCGGCAATGACAGGTTGCGCCACCGCTCGGTGCGCACCGGGTGAATGAATTTCAGCGGCAGAAACATCGCGACAGACAGCACGGCGACCAGCGCAAGGATGATCCAGAAGTTGGGCGACAGTGCGAACATGACCAGAACCAGCATGTTCCAGCAACCGGGAAAGCCGTGAAAGGAATTGTCCTCGGTCTTCATGCGACTGTCGGCGAAATACAGGGCGCTGGCGAAGGTGATCACGATGATCGCGAACCAGCCTGTCCAGCCGGGTAAAAGCCCACTTTGGAACAGCGCAAATGCCGGGATAAAGACATAGGTCAGATAGTCGATGATCAGATCCAGAAGAACGCCGTCAAAGCGCGGCGCGTTGGTCTTGACGTCGAATTTGCGGGCCAGTGGTCCGTCGATGCCGTCGACAAAGAAGGCGACGACCAACCAGAGAAACATGATTGACCACTTTTCCTGAGCCGCGGCCAGAAGGGCCAGAATGGCAAAGACGGCACCGGTGGCGGTCAGAAAATGGACGAAGAGGGCGCGTTGCTGATCTGTCATGGAGGCGTCATGGCCCATTCTGCGAAAAAGCGCAAACCGTCTGCGGCTTTGTCCGGCCCGGGGACTGCAAATTCTTCAACAGAAAAGAGCGCCAGCACCATCATTCCGATTTGGGTGGCCGCATCATCTGTTCAGCCAAACCATTAAGGTCGGAGCCGAAACCGCTGTGAACCTTGCTGGCTGCGTTCATGCGAACCGAATTGGGTTTGTTTTGCCCCAACTTCCAGGTGCTCTGAACATCTTCGATGTGCAGCCGGAAAGGCAGGATCATGCGCAGGAATCGCGCGCGTGTCTCCGCCGTCATCTTGTCCATTGTCCAAGGGGGCTTTGGCGCAAGGCGCGCTTCGTAAAAGGCGGACTGGCGGGCAAGCAGCGCGTCAAGGCTTTCCACAGGCAGCGGTTCCAGCGTGCCGGTCAGGTGCACGGCGATGTAGTTCCATGTGGGCACCTGATCGTCGATCTCATACCAATCAGGAGAGACATAGCCATCCGGGCCTGAAATGATCAGCGAGGCGGTCTGCCCGTCTTGGGCCGCGCGGCAGATCGGGTTGGACCGCATAAGGTGCAAGTCCGCCTCGTTTCCGTCCTGCGACAACAAAAAGGGCAGGTGAGCGATCAGCGGTGCGCCTGAGCTCGACGTCGTCAGAATGCCAAATGCGCGCTCTTTTGCAAAATCCAGGGCATTTTGCGTGCCCGTCCGCCTGAAGATCGGATTGGGGTGCATCAGGCCACCAGTTGCGAGCCGCTTTGACCCTTGATGAGTGCTGACACGATCTGGCCAACCGGTTGCGGGGCGGCAAAGGAGACTTCGGTGAATTGTTCGGTGCGCCCCATGTCGGGCGCTTCCATCAGTACCTGATGGGTCAGCCCGGTTTGTGCGGCAAGATGTCGGGTCACCTGGGCGTCCCCTGCGGCGCGCAGGCGGGCGGCGCGGGCTTTGATCGTCGTGCCGTCAATCTGGGTAGGGATGCGCGCGGCCGGCGTGCCAGGGCGGGCGGAATAGGGGAAGACGTGCAGCCATGTCAGATCGCAGTCTGTCACCAGCTTCATCGAGTTTTCGAAATGCGCGTCGGTCTCGGTGGGGAAACCGGCGATGATATCGGCGCCAAAGGTCATGTCCGGACGCAGGCGGCGCGCCTCTTCGCAGAAACGGATGGCGTCGTCGCGCAGGTGCCGCCGCTTCATCCGCTTGAGGATCAGGTCGTCGCCATGTTGCAGGGACAGATGCAGGTGTGGCATCAGGCGCGGCTCGGAGGCGATGGCGAGCATCAGGTTGTCATCCGCTTCGATCGAATCGATGGATGAGATGCGCAGGCGCGGCAGATCGGGGATCAGGCGCAGGATCCGCATGACCAGATCGCCAAGGCGCGGCGTGCCGGGCAGATCCGCGCCCCATGACGTCAGGTCGACCCCGGTCAGCACCACCTCGTTGTAGCCTTGCTGACCAAGCCGTTTGATTTGATCGACCACGACCCCGGCCGGAACCGAGCGGGAGTTTCCCCGGCCATAGGGGATGATGCAGAAGGTACAGCGATGATCGCAACCGTTCTGGACCTGCACATAGGCGCGGCTGCGGGTGCCAAAGCCGTCGATCAGGTGGCCAGCGGTTTCTGTCACCGACATGATGTCGTTGACCTGAACCTTTTCCGTATCGCCGATGAAATTCGCCGAAAGACCAGCCCATGTTTCAGGCGCCATCTTTTCGGTATTGCCGATGACCGCATCGACCTCTGCCATGGCGGCAAAGCTGTCCGGGTCAATCTGCGCCGCGCAGCCGGTGACGATCACCTTGGCGTTGGGGTTTTCCCGGCGCAGGCGGCGAATCTCTTGCCGGGCCTTGCGGACGGCTTCATTCGTCACCGCGCAGGTGTTCACGATCACCGCGTCACTGACGCCGGCCTGCTCGGCGAGGGCTTTCATTGCCTCAGTCTCGTAGGCGTTCAGGCGGCAGCCCAGCGTGGTGAACTTGGGCGCAGTCATAGCGCGGCCAGAAAGGCGGGTGTGAAGATGCCGTCAAAGACATGCATGGTGGCGCCGGTCATCCAGACGCCATCTTCGCGCCAGTCGATCCAAAGCGTGCCGCCGTCCAGATCGATCTGGACCTTGCGACCGGTCAGACCACGGCGCGCGGCGGCGACGGCTGTGGCGCAAGAAGACGAACCCGAGGCCATGGTCACGCCAACGCCGCGTTCCCATACCCGCATCCTCAGGTGATCGGGGCCGATGACACTGGCCACCTGCACGTTGGTGCGTTGGGGATAAAGCGGGTGATGTTCGTAGCGGGGGCCGAATTGTTCCAGCGGGATTGCCTCGGCATTCTCGACGAAGAACGTACAATGCGGATTGCCCATGCCGGTCGCGGTCGGCATGCCCTCGATGGGCAGTTCCAGCGTGTCCATTTCCTCGGCCAGCGGGATTTCATCCCAGAGCAACTGCGGAAGCCCCATGTTGACCGAGGTCAGCCCGTCGCCCGCGTCCTTGGCATAGAGAGTGCCGCGCTCGGTGGTCAGGGAAAGGCTGTCCTGCCCGGTCTCTTCCATCAGGAATCGCGCGATGCAACGGGTGGCGTTGCCACAAGCGCCCGCAGTTGAGCCATCGGCGTTATAGAACACCAGATGCGCGTCGCCGTCCTTGGACGGCCCGATCACCGCAAGCTGATCAAAGCCAACGCCCATGTGGCGATCAGCCACCGCGATGGCCAGTTCCGGAGTCACCTGCACGTCACGCGCACGGCTGTCGATCACGACAAAGTCGTTCCCGAGCCCGTGCATCTTCATGAAGGGCAGTCCTGTGTCGCGCCAATCTGTCATAGGGGGCATATACGCCCGCGCGCGCGGCGAATCCAGAGGTCAGGCTTGCCCAGTTTCAAGGATGTTGCGGAAGGCGGCTTCGGCGGTTTCAAGCAGCGGCGCCAGCATATACGTTAGCGGGTTGCGATCCGCGAAATAGGCCGCGACACCGCATAGATGGGCCGCAAAGGCCGGATGCAGGCCCAGATCGTCTTTCTGCCGAATGCGCTCTTGCTCCAGCCAACCGCGTTTTGGCGCATCCCGGGCGATCAACCTAAGCCGTTGAATACAATGCAAGACCGTGTAGACATGGAGATAGTCCAGATAATCGGCGCGGCTGTGCCCACAGGCAGGGTCAAAGCCGTCTTCCACGATATCCAGCATCGTTTCGCCGTCGAGCGGCCAGGTTTCATCCCCGATCAACCAAGCGAAATCTTCGGCACCATGGCGCATTCCGGCGTATTCAAAGTCGAACCAGCGCAGGCGGTCGTCGTCATCCAACGCTGCATTGCCTGATCTGCAATCCCATTTGACGAACTGAGTCGCCGGGCAATCCAAAAGGGCGGCGATTTCCTGAACAGGGTAACTGTCAGGCACCCCTTGTTCGAGAAAGTCCTGAAACATCTGCGGACCTTGCACAAATTCCTTGATCCAGTCGGTGTTACTGCCCAGATGCGGGAGGGTGTCGGCAAGCTCGGTTTTGCGGGCGGCGGCCTGAATGCGGAAAATGGCGGCAACCGCCTCTTCTGCGATGGCGACCTGATCGCCGCTGTCATAATCGACAATCTCGCGATTCAGGCGTCGATCTCCGACGTCGGATTGAAACATGATGTTCTCAACCACGCCAAAGCACACAGGGATATCATCGCAAAAAGGATCGAGTCGCTGAAGGATATAGGCCTCAAGATGGGTGCGCCGGAAATTGGGCCGTAGCGAGCCGATCACCGTCGTATCATCGAAATGCAGCCGCTGACTGGCCCGGCCAGAGCCACCGGGCGAGGTGATCTTGCGGACAGGTGATTGGAAATAGGCCTCGGCGGCGATTTTCAATTGATCCTGAAGGCGCAGCGGTTTGTTCATTTGAGGCTCCACAAAGTCTTGCGGCAAATTTGGCCGGGAAAAGTGCCTAAATTGTGGTGTCCTACGGCCAAATGAAGGGCGATTCGTCGGGGCTTTGTTTTGCTGACGGTCTACAATGCGCGGCGTCGCAAGGGATCGTTCCCAAAGCAGGGGGCAATTGGGACAAAATTTGAACCAGAATTTGTCAAAACTGTGATGATGGCGGTATCACTAGGGCAACCGGGGTGGGGGCGCACCGGGGTGTTCACTTCAGACGCGGAATGCTGATTGTGAATCGCTCGGACGAGTGAGGATACACGTCCATGTTCCATTCAGTATGGCAGATGCCAAAGTTCGACGGTTGCGACACTCGTGGCGGCTGGAGAGGTGGCCATGGTCATGGCGGGCGCGGAAGCCATGGCGTCAAAGACGAACATGTCGGCAAGGCAAGCCACGGCGATAAGTCCTACGCCGCATCGGGCCAGGGGAGCGGGGGCTCAAAAGGCTCAGGCGGGGGCAGCAACGGATCTGACGGCGCGCAGGGCGCCTCTGCTGGCACCAATGGCACATCCGGATCGCAAGGGGCTCAGGGTACTCAGGGCGCAGCCTCGGGCGGATCCCAAGCCAGCTGTGGCACATCATACCATAATGGCGGTGTGGAGGGTGATGGCCTGAAGAATTGGTATGATGAACATCTCGCCGATCACTTCGACGACTGCTCAGACGAAAACACTGATGGAACATCGGGCGGCACCGGCAGCAAAGGTGGTAGCCACGGGGGCAGCTATGGCGCATCCGGTGGCACGAACGGGACCGGGACGGCGGGCGAGGAAACCCCCGATGATCCCACGCCCGAGGACCCCGGCGACGACGCGACCTGCGATGGCGGTTTGGTGCTGGATTTGACCGAAGAAGGCGCGATCCGCGTCATCAACCTTGAAGAAAACCCCGATGACGGGACCTTTTCTGGCTCGGTTGAATATCTTGATGACGAAGGCGTTCCTGTTGCTTTGGGCCACTTTGAGGGTGTCTCCGAAATCATCATGCCTGATCCCGACGACCCGGATGGCCCGGACGATCTGCCGCGCGACATTGCCTATAGTACCGATGGCGTGAACGGACCTGGTCTGCCACCCAAGGCCGATTTGACTGACCTGATTTCCTCGCTTTGCACTGACGAGGAGGAAGAGCCTGCGGTTGAAGAGCCAGAAGAAGACCTGGAGGATTATTGCGAGCCGGTCTGATCGGGCGATCCTGAGAAAATAATGACCCGGCACCCCAATGATGCCGGGTCTGTCGATTTGAGAAGCAGCGGATTTGGCAGGAAGTTTTTAACTTGCTCGAAAAAAGCACTGGATGGGGTTGACCCTGTCTCGGGTTCTTCTTAAAGACCGCGCTTAGTGGGCCGTTAGCTCAGTTGGTAGAGCAACTGACTTTTAATCAGTGGGTCGCAGGTTCGAATCCTGCACGGCTCACCACTGATCCTCCAACGAGATCAATTTGATGAATGCCGCCCAAGTGGGCGGCTTTTGTCATTCTTGGCCGCGCTGAGAAAGGCTTCTTGGCAAAATGCGGTTTCACTAGATCGCAAGAGCTTCTTCGCGGCGAAAGCGCATCACTAGGAGCGGCTCCGGCTGAACCTTTTCGCCTTCGGGTTTCGAGGGCCGAACGCCAAGGTTGCCAAGCTGGCTGGCGCATCAATAAATCCAGCTATCTCGCGGTCTATTGTTTGTCACCGCGGCCAGACATGCCGCAGAGCGAAACTCGTCGCGGTAGACGATGGCAATTCTATTCTGGCGATATTTCGAGTTGTATGCTGGCGTACCAATCAGCTGCGGCGCGGATTTGCTCATCCGTCATGTCTTTGGCGATTTCGCTCATGATTTCATGCGTTCGTTTTCCACTTCGAAAAGCATGCAACTGCGTATCAATATAGATGTTTGTTTCGCCTGCCAAATTCGGCACGCCCTCCATCTGACCGATTCCGTCAACGCCATGACAACTGACGCATGCTTCAGGAGCATCAGCGGCATCCCCCGTTACAGTAGCCGTCGCTTTCTGGCTTGAATACCAGGCGGCCAGGTCCGCGATCTCTTGATCTTTCAACGACTTGGCGACAACTGACATCATTTCGTGCACGCGAGTTCCATCGCGAAATGCGGTCAGTTGGGCAGCCAGATAGGCAGCCTGTTCTCCGCCGATATGGGGTGCGATCGGGATTTTGGCATAGCCGTCGATGCCATGGCATGTCCTGCACTGCTTTGCCAGCGCGCGACCCGTTTCCGGGTCGCCACCTGCCGCAGTGTCTGCGAACACTGCCCCGGCGAGGAGAATCCCGCCGAGGCTCATTGCAAGGCTACGCATTATTCGCCGTAGCTGATGCGATAAAGCGCACCCGCCAGATCGTCAGACACAAGGATCGACCCGTCGCGCAAGTTCGCAACATCGACAGGGCGGCCCAGATATTCGCCGTTCTCGTCAATCCAACCTTCGGCAAAGGGCACGGTTGTGACCGTGCCATCTTCGGCCACAGTGCTGACCATGACCCGGGCGCCGACCGGCGTCGTGCGGTTCCAGGATCCGTGCTGCGCCGAGAAGATGGCATTGCGATACTTTTCGGGGAATTGGTTTCCGGTGTAGAACACCATGCCCAGATCGGCCGCATGGGCGATGGTTTCAGACACAGGCATGGTTACGTCGACTGGCACCTCCACGTCCTTGTACTCGTTGGTCCGGACATCCCCTCCGCCGTACCAGGGGTGGCCATAGTTCAGGCCGACTTGGGTCATGTGGTTAATCTCGCCCGGGGGAATGTCGTCCCCCATGCCGTCAACCTGATTGTCGGTGAACCACAGATCGCCAGTGGTAGGGTCAAAGTCCTGTCCAACGGAATTCCGCACGCCACGGGCTATGATCTCGCGTCCCGTGCCGTCTTGATTCATGCGGATGATCCCGCCAATCCCGGTGTCCATGTATTTCTGGATCTTGTCAGGAGGCGTCACGTTATGCGGCTGCCCAAGCGAGATGTAGAGTTTGCCGTCAGGTCCGATATCGCAGACGCGCGCCGTGTGATTGAAGCTTTCCTCGTCGGCCGGGATCAACTCGCCTTGTGGCACCACCTGTCCAACCGCGACATCGGGCGACTCGTAAAAGAACTCGGCTGCCGGAAAGACCAAAACGCGGTTTTGTTCGGCGATGTAAAGAAAACCATCGGGGCTGAAACAGACGCCGTTCGGAATGGTAAAGGTCAGCGACGGGGCAAAATCTTTGACTTCATCCGCAACGCGATCCTTGTTGCGGTCGGTGACAACCCAGACCTTGTCCTTGCGCGTGCCGACAAACACCGCGACGCCTTGCGGCCCGACAGCGATATGGCGCGCGTCCGGCACCACGGCATAAAGCTCGATCTTGAAGCCGTCAGGCAGCTTGATCCGCTCGAGGGTCTTCTTGATCCCGTCCGCGTAATCTCCGGATTGATCGACAACCGTGAAATCCTTTATTCCGGTCGACTGCATGCTTTGCAGGCGTTCAATATTTGACGGAAGTTCAGCGCTTTGCGCATGCAGGGTTCCGGCGGCTATGGACATAGCAGCCACTGCAGTCAGCATGGTTTTCATGGAAATTCCTCCCTAACCTGATTTATACATCAGTGGCGCAACCTGAGCGTGCGGCTCGGTTTGAGTCAACAAAGAATCGCTGTCAGGTCCGTTCGCAGCATGCTGAAAAAGGAATGTGACGTTGCGTAAAAGTGCGTGAGCCGTCATTCTTGTCTGGCGCTAACATACTTGCCAACTGCCGACGCGGGGTTAACTGCTTAAGCACGATGCGTCATTCTGCTCTGCTTGGAGCAGCACTAAAACTTTGACGATCTCTCTGGGAGGAGAAACATGACTAAGAACCAAAATCTGAACCGCCGGTCTTTCTTGACGAAGTCGGCGCTTGCTGGCGGCGTTGCAACCGGTGGCGTGTTGGCAGCCCCCGCCGTCTTGGCGCAGGCACCGCTTGTCGTGAAAATGCAGACGTCGTGGAACGACGCAAACATCTGGCAGGATTTCGCCCGCGACTATGCCACCCGGGTCGAGGAAATGTCGGGCGGACGGATGAAGATCGACGTGCTGCCAGCCGGTGCCGTTGTTGCCGCATTTCAGGTGCTTGATGCCGTGAACGACGGTCTGATCGACGCTGCCCACTCTGTGCCGGTTTACTGGTATGGCAAAAACAAAGCCGCGTCGCTGTTTGGCACCGGCCCCGTCTTCGGTGGTTCCGCCACGACCATGCTGTCCTGGTTCTATGCCGGCGGCGGTCAGGAACTTTACAACGAACTGACGCAAGACATCATGGGTCTGGATGTCGTTGGACACCTTGGTTTCCCGATGTTCGCGCAGCCGTTCGGTTGGTTCAAAGGCGAGGTCAACACGGTTGCCGATCTTCAGGGCCTGAAATATCGCACCGTTGGCCTTGCTGCTGACTTGATGGCCAAGATCGGCATGTCCGTCGCACAGCTGCCCGGCGGCGAGATTGTCCCCGCGATGGAGCGCGGCGTGATCGATGCCTTCGAGTTCAACAACCCATCCTCGGACAAGGACTTTGGCGCGCAGGACGTGGCAAAGAACTACTATCTGTCGTCCTACCATCAGGCGTCGGAAAGCTTCGAGTTCCTGTTCTCGCGCTCGTTCCTCGAAGATCTGGACCCGGATCTGCAAGCGATCCTGAAATACGGCGTCGAGGCCGTTTCGACAGCAAACACCGCCAAGGCGATGGACCGCTATTCTGCCGACCTGCAATGGTTGCAGAACGAAGCAGGCGTTACCGTGCACCGGACCCCGAAAGAGATTCTGGACGCACAGTTGAAAGCCTGGGATGAGCTGATCCCCGAACTGGAAGCCGATCCCTTCATGAAAAAGACCCTCGACAGCCAGCGCGCCTGGGTCGAGCGGGTGTCCTACTACGAGCTGATGAACGCTCCGGACTACGGCTTGGCGTATGACCACTACTTCCCGGGCAAAGTGAAGCTTTAATCCAGTCTGGACGACCATATTGAACCTCGGCGCGGATCGCGCCGAGGTTTTTCGGACGATCTGCGGGGACACCATGATTTCTTACATTCGGTTCGCCGATAACCTTTCGGCATGGTTCGGCAAGGCATTTGCTTGGCTCATCATCGTGATGGCCGTTGGCACGGGCTACGAGGTTTTCGTGCGGTACGTCATGAACAATCCGACCGCCTGGGCTTTGGACGTTTCCTTTATCATGTATGGCACTTTGTTCATGATGGGCGGGGCCTACACGCTGTCGCGGGGTGGCCATGTTCGCGGCGACTTCCTGTATCGGCTCTTGCAACCGCGCACGCAGGCCAAGATCGACTTCGTCCTCTATCTGATCTTCTTCTTCCCGGGCGTCACCGCCCTGATCTTCGCGGGTTGGAAATACGCCTCGAGGTCATGGGGCTACGGCGAAGTCTCGGCTGCCAGCCCGGCTGGCGTTCCGATTTATCAATTCAAGGCCGTCATCGTTGCAGCGGGGCTGCTTTTGTTCATTCAGGGGATCGCCCAACTGATGCGCTGCATCATCGCCATGCGCACCAATGAATGGGTCGAAGCCCCTGAGGATGTTTTTGAGACCGAAGATCTGTTGATGCGTGAAGCCAACAAAGCCGAGAAAGACCATTTGTCATGACCGACCCGCAAGTTGCCCTGATGATGCTGGGCCTGTTCATCGTTTTCGTGTTCCTGGGCTTTCCGATTGCCTTTACGCTGATGGCGATGGGGATCGGCTTTGGCTATTTCGCCTACTTCGATCCCGGTCGCATGTGGCGGGCTTTCGAGCGACTGGACGAGACAGCCAGTTCTTGGGACAGTTGGTCGACATGGATCGAAGGGTTCTTCAATAACCGAATATTCGACTTGTTCGTGAACCAGACATTCACGGTGATGTCGAACGAGGTGCTGACCGCCGTCCCGCTGTTCCTGTTCATGGGCTATATCGTGGAGCGGTCGAATATCGTCGACCGTCTGTTCACCACACTGAATATCGCGTCAAAGAACCTGCCGGGGTCGATGGGCGTTGCCGCCCTGATCACCTGCGCGTTGTTCGCGACGGCCACGGGGATCGTGGGCGCCGTGGTTACTCTTATGGGCCTGCTGGCGCTGCCTGCCATGCTCAAAGCGCGCTATGATCCGTCTTTTGCGGCCGGTATTATCTGCGCCGGCGGAACGCTCGGGATTCTGATCCCCCCGTCGATCATGTTGATCGTCTATGCGGCCGCGACCAACGTTTCGATTGTGCGGCTCTATGCGGCGGCTCTCCTGCCGGGGCTGACACTGGTCGGGCTGTACCTGATCTATATCATCGGCAGGTCGGTCCTGCAGCCGTCGTCCGCCCCCCGTCCGACGGAGGACGAAGTGCCTGACATGCCGATCGGCAAACTTCTATTGCTCATCGTCACGTCTTTTGTGCCGCTGGCCTTCCTGATCTTCGCGGTTCTGGGGTCCATTCTGTTTGGTCTTGCCACACCAACTGAAGCCGCCTCGATTGGCGCTTTGGGCGGCATCCTTCTGGCGTTCCTCTACCGCGCGATGACATGGCAAAGACTGCGCGAAAGCGTCTACCTGACGATCCGCACCACGGCGATGGTCTGCTGGTTGTTCGTCGGGTCCTATACCTTCTCGGCGGTGTTTTCTTACCTTGGCGGTGAGCAGGTCATCGGCGAGTTCGTGGCCGGACTTGACCTGACACCGATCCAGTTTCTGATCATCGCGCAATTGATCATCTTCGTACTGGGCTGGCCGCTGGAGTGGTCGGAGATCATCATCATCTTTGTGCCGATCTTCCTGCCGCTGCTCGAAGTCTTTGGCATTGATCCTCTGTTCTTCGGCATTCTGGTCGCGCTGAACCTGCAAACCAGTTTTCTGACGCCGCCAATGGCGATGTCGGCCTACTACCTGAAAGGGATCGCCCCACCCGAGCTGCGATTGACGCAGATCTTCAAGGGTGTCATGCCGTTCCTGCTCTGCGTCATCATCAGCATGGTGCTGATGTATGTCTTCCCACAGATCGTGTTCTACCTGCCGGATATGTTCTATGGACGCTAAGCGGAAAGCAGAGGAACGGTTTGCGGCCGTTCCCGGCACGTTGCTGTTGCGCGACAGGTTGGCATCGGGTGCGCTTGATGCGTTGACGCTTGTCGAAAGCTACATCGCACGGATCGAAGCGCGTGAACCCGAGGTCGGAGCATGGGCGTGGTTCGATCCCGACTTTGCCCGCGCGCAGGCCCGGACGCTGGACGCCCATCGCCGCGCCGGTCGCCCATTGGGCCGCCTGCATGGGCTTCCGGTCGGGATCAAGGATGTCATCGACACGGCCCGGATCCCGACGGAAAACGGCTGTGCCCTTGATGCCGGGCGCGTTCCCATTAGCGACGCCTTTGTCGTCAAGCGACTCAAGGCCGAGGGCGCGATCATCATGGGCAAGACCGTGACGACCGAGCTGGCCTTCATGCATCCCGGCAAGACGGCCAACCCGCACAATCTTGAACATTCGCCGGGCGGATCCTCGCAGGGGTCTGCAGCTGCTGTGGCTGACGGAATGGTACCACTTGCCATTGGCACGCAAACCGGCGGGTCTGTCATTCGTCCAGCCTCGTTTTGCGGTGTCACCGGCTACAAGCCCACATTCGGCGCAATACCGCGAACCGGCATTCTGACCCAATCTCCTACGCTGGATACCGTGGGTGTTTTTGCCAGCGATCCCGGCGGAGCCGCCTTGTTGGCAGAAGTTCTGTTTGGCCACGACGCGGGCGATCCAGCGACCCATGAGGAACCCGCGCCAGCACTGGTGCAGGCGGCGCAATCAAAGCCCCCGCTGGCCCCGGTCTTCGCCTTCGTCAAGCCGCCCGGCTGGGAAAACGCCGATCCGGACTTGCATGCCGCATTCGAGGAATTGGTCGCAGCGCTAGGCGATCAGGTCTTTGAGGTCGCATTGCCGGATGCCTTCAAAGCGGCGGCATCGCAACGCGCGCTGATCAACTTCTCGGAAATGGCGTATCACTACTATCGCTACTGGCGTGATGGTGCTGAGCAGTTGGGCGACGAAACCCGAGAAGCCATCGAAAAAGGCAATGCGGCCATGGCCCGTGACTATCTGTCTGCCTGCGACTTTCCGCAAATTCTGAATGCCGCGCTGGAAGAGATTTTCGAAAGGTGTGACGCGATCCTGTGTCCTTCTGCGACTGGCCCGGCGCCAAAAGGTCTGGATTCCACCGGCGATCCAATCTTTAACGGGCTCTGGACTTTCTGCGGCACGCCTTGCCTCAGCCTGCCGCTTCTGATTGCGGAAAACGACATGCCGATGGGCGTGCAGCTTGTCGGGCCGCGTGGCAACGACACGCGGCTATTGCGAACGGGGCAGTGGTTGTATGACTGGGCGACCACGCCGCCGCTCAATGACGATACCACGACAGGGGATAAATCATGAATCGCATGCTTGCACTTTTCGCCTTTGTCATTTTTGTAGGCTTCCTCGGAATTCTCGCGTTCAAGGTGCCCAGCCCGGATCTGGTCATCGTCATCGCGTTGACGATACTCTTGGTCGCCTACGATTTTGTGACCTCGAGCGGTGACAAAAAGGACTGAGCTGCGAACCATGATTTCAGTGTGGATGGCCTGCGTTTGCAGATGACGCAGATCAATCCCCGCGCGACTGGAGTGATCTAGGCTTCGTTCAAATGCGAGGTCATCATGAAGCGCTTTCTCTTTTTCCTATGTGCAATCGGTGTGCTGGCGCAACCGCTGGTAGCTCAGCAATTGGCGGATGTTCCGGGTGCCTTCGATCCCGAAGGTTTGCCCCGAATCGAAGGGGCCGTGATCATAGGTTACGACCAGTCGGGTTTTGACGCGCTCGACATGCCAATGGGTCCGGTCACCTACGATGGGGCTGAACTCGTGCGCAGCGTCGAAGGTCCGCGGACGCGGATCATTTATGCCGTACCGGGCGATCGATCCCCGCTGGAGGTGATCCGAAACTATCAGGCCGAGTTGGACGATCAGGGCTTTGAGAAAGACTATGCCTGCGCCAAACAGAACTGCGGCCCGGTTTCCGCCATGGTCCGGCATTTCTACCCAAGCGACGGGCGCCTTACCAACATGGGTCAGATCACCCGCAACGCCTTCTCGTCGCCGCGTGACGATCAGCAGTACTATGCCGCCAGCAACCCCGAGACAGGGCGCAGCGTGTCGGTTTACGTCGCCTTCGAGACATTCGACCTCCACCCCGAGACGGAAGGCAAGGTTTTGGTCCTTCTGGACGTGATCGACGGCGCGCCGTTGCAGCGGCGGATGGAAACCGTAACTGCTGATCAGATGGCCGTGGCCCTCGGGGCCGAGGGGCGGATATCGCTTTATGGCATTCTGTTCGACTACGACAGTGATCGCCTGACGGCGGCCTCTGATCCGACACTGGCCGAGATCGCAGCGCTGGCTGACAGCGATCCGTCACTGACGCTGTTCGTTGTGGGCCACACCGACATGACCGGAAGTTTTGAGTACAACATGGATTTGTCGCAGCGCCGTGCAGCTGCCGTCGTCGCTGCGCTAAGCGAGCGGTTTGGCGTGGCGGGGGAGCGTCTGCAACCAGCCGGTGTCGGCCCGCTGTCCCCGGTGGCTGATAATTCAACCGATGAAGGACGGGCGCTGAACCGGCGCGTCGAACTGGTGCGGCGATGAGAGCGGCGCGGCGCATCGCGTTCCTTGCTCTGAGCGTGCTGCTGATCGGCGCAATGGGCAAGGTGCCCGAGGCCGAACCGTTGCCATCGGCTTGTGATATTCTGAGCGAGTTGCCCGCCGATACCCTGCCGGGGCAGAGCCTTGATTATAAGACAACGCAGGATCGTTCAGGCAATGACATCTTGATGAGCATGTGTTCAGCGCTGGGCGACGATGGCCTGCCCGCCGTCACGCTGTTGCTGCGCCAGAATATCTCAGAGTCAGACCCGCAAACCGCCTTGGCGCAGCGCGAAATCATGATTGCCGAGCTGGCTCAGACGTTTGGATCTGCCCCTCAAGTGACCTTGCCCGACATCGGCGAGGCGGCCCTTTGGGTGGCTGAGATCGCGCAACTGACGGTCTGGTATCGACGCGGTCGGGTGATGTTCATCGTGACCACAGGAAATGACAGCCCCGACACACGGCAAAAGCTGTCAGAACAGATCGCGCGCGAGATCGTGGCGCGCTTCCCTTAACTCGCCTCTGCCCCCTCTCAGATCGGGCCGTCAGGCGAACCGCTCAGTCCGGGATCGCGGCCTGAGCCTGATAGATCGTTGACGTCCAGTTCTGGGAAAAGCGCAGATCGGTGTTGTCCGGATGCTCACTGACCAGATCAAGGTTGGTGTTCAGGTGGCTGGTCAGGTAGATACTGCGCTCGGTCGCCGGAAGATGGCCGTGGCCTTCGACAAATCCGTCCTGAAATCTTCCGGCCAGAAAGCCCGGCGGGATGGTCTGATACTCCATCGACACCCGGACCGAGGCTGGCTTGGCGCCTTCCTCAAGTGTGATTTCATAGGAAATCAGATCCCCCCCGGCCAGCGCCGGATCGTTGTAGTAGGGATCCTTGTCGATGGCGCTACCGGGCACCAAGGGGTCGCGCTGTGGCTCGGTGGCGTAGGCGGCGGTGCACTGATCGATGCCGAAAATCGTCGTTCCGGCGCCGGGGTTGGCATCACAGCCAAGGACGCTGGGCAATTGGAAGCCCTTGGGCAGGATGCGATTGTCCTTGGCGTCGTGGAAAAGCGCCAGTGTCCGCGAGGTCAGTGTGCCAGTGTCATCGACGGCCTGCACCTCATAGATCTGAACCTGATCTTGCGCGGTGATCACCTCGCGATGCGGTTGCAAATTGGCCGGCTTGCCATTTGGTGTTTCACTCGGCAACAGATTGTAAGTTCCGTCGGGATTTTGCATGCAAACGCCGTTGCAGATCGCACCATAGGGATTGGTTTGACCCGAAACCCAAAGAATGTTGCCGCCTGCGTCCAGCACCTCGAACTTGATGAAACCGCGCCGAAAGCCAGCCCCGGAAGGGAACTTGTGCCCGGCATTGTTAACCAGCGATAGCTGTGCGTTGACCGTATTGCCCGTTGTAGCAAGCGAGACGATCTCGATCTCGACGGCGGCCTGCGGGTCGGGGGTGGTGGTGTCCGGCACCAGACCATTGCCATTGGCTTGACTTGTGGCCTGTTGGACAATCGCCATCTGTCCATTCAGCAGATAGTTCTGGATCACGGCCATTTCCTCGCCCATCGGCGTGGTGGCGTAGTCGGGCACGTTGTCGTCATAGGTCGACACTCCCAGCACATCGGGGAACTGCATGAACATCTCGAAAACCGGCAGGTTGATCCCCATCAGGCGGTGGCGGCGATAGGTCTTGGGGGTCAGCCCCTCGGTTGATTGCGCCATGATGGCCGTGTGGTTGGTGGGGTCATTGGGATCGGTCACCAGCGGCATGTGGCAGCCCTGACAGGTATTGCCGTTGTCGCCTTCGCTGGCGAAATCGCTGTTGATCCATTCCAGATAGGTTGCCTGCTCATAGCCCAGCGTTACACATTGATCCGTCAATGGATTGCCGTATTCCCCGCGCGTCGCAGGTGCAAAGGTTGTGGCGTCGCCGCAGGCCTCCGGACGGTCATAGAAGGGGTACATTTTCTTGAGTTCCGGCGTGCTGTCGGGCAACGGACCGCCGGGTTTGAACGAGGTCGGGATCTCGGGGACGATCAGCACATGACAAGCGCCACACAAAACCGATTGGCTGAGATAGCTGACACCACTGTCCGTATCCAGCGCCTGAGAAATTGCCAGCGCATCGTCATTCCACATCGGAGCGGGATCAAGCGCATGCACCGGGTCCGGCGTCATGATGTTGTCCATGTCATATTGGAAGGTCGCCGTGAATTCGTGCTGAAGCGGCACCTTCTGTTCAGAGGGTTGGCGCATGTCCACGTTGAAGGTGTTCGGCCCGTAGAAGACGTCATAGCTTTGCGGATCGGTGCTGGGTGACCACTGACCGCCGCCATTCGAAGGCCCGATGCGGTGGCAGGTTTCGCAAGACACGCCGTCGCGGGCAAGCGAGCCGTATTTGGCATAGAGTTCCGGATGATCGGCGACGGGCTTGCCCTCAATCGGCGCGCAGTCTGCGGAAAACGGAAATGGCTTGCCGCGCTCTTTGCCTGACAGAATTCCCGGCAAAGTCGCATAAAAGACGTCTGTGCAAAACGGCGTATCCGCGCCGTGATCGAATTCAAGCTGGCGCTCGCCCATTTCGCCATGGCAGCTGAAGCACACGTCCTGAATGACATGCGGATCGGCAAAGGGATGTTTGTTTGTCTCGGTTTCGATCTGTGCCTGCCAAATTGGATCACGGGTGGCGAGGCGCATGATATTGGCGCTCCAGTCTCCGTACTGAGACCAGTTGGCCAGCCAGACTTGGTGCTCCTCTTTCGAGGTATACATCATCTCGGGCAGACCACCGCCTTCGACGAACAACGCGCTGTCATGGCAAGCCTGACAGAATTCGCCGGTGGAAAAATCATTGCGGCAGACGATGGGATACCCTTGCGGGGGATAGTCCGGATCACCGGGCTCGCAGTTCGCCGGGTTGCCGGGCGTCTCGCGCACCACAAGCTCAAGCGAGGTGTCCCCGGCGCTTTGCGGCGGGAACCAAACCACGTTGCCCTTGCTCAAAAGGTCGATCTGCGGGCCGCCCTTCAGATAGGTCTGGTTGAAGAAATCGACAAAGCCCTGCGCCTGCGCGCCACCTTCGGGCAGCGGCTGGCTTGGCGTGTCGCCGTTTTGAAAGACCGGAGGGGGCACCGTCAGCCCATCGTTGGCAAGTGCGGCCGAGGCGCCGAAGATTGTCAGCACGAGAAAGATGGAAGTTCTGAAAATCTTGATCATACCAATGCATCCCTTGCCGAGCCCTGAAAGATATTTGCGGTTCGCCTGTGGCGCCGTGCCCAGAATGGCGCTTGAATCCAGCGCCGTTCCGCTTCGTAGAAATGGCAGTACTCGCGCAGGTACTTTGCGCGAACCTGACTTTGCATTTGCCGGAAATGTGTTGTCGCCGCTTCGGACTGGTTCCGCGCCAGTGCCAGTCGGATATTGCTGGCTGCGAGCGAGCCGGACTGCAGCGCCTGATACAGCCCCTGCGACGACAGCGGATCAAGGCTTTGGGCGGCGTCGCCCACTGCGAAAAAAGCCTCGGGTTGCGGGCCGTCAAGAAAATCACTGCCCGCCGCCGCGCCGCGCAGTTTCGATGTCATAGGGCCGTAGCCATTTGCGGCCAGATGTTCGCGGATCATCGTTGACTGCCCCAACAGGCGCAGGAAACCGTCCGGTGTTCGCGCCAAGGCGGCCTCGGGCAGATCGCGGTCGGTGTGCAGAACCACAATCCGTTCACCGCTGCGGCCGGGCAGGGCATTGCTGTACCACCACCCGAAAGGGCAGGCTTCGATCCGTGTGAACCTGTCGTTATCGGTATCCGCCGTGGTGCCAAAGCTCATGGCAAAGGCGAACAGAGCGTCGGTTGTTGTGTAGTGCATCCCAAGGCCGCGGGCGATTTCGCCCCGGCGGCCCGTCGCGTCCAGCAAAAAGCTGCCATTGGCTTCGTGGTGCTGCTGGCCAATCTGGTATGAGACAGCCCACTGGTTCTTTTCCGCATCCCAACGGCACTCCAGCACCTTGGCCCCGGATCGCAGATGCGCCCCGGCACCTTCTGCGGCCTGTCTCAGCGCATGGTCGAACCCGCCGCGATCAAGGCACAGCCCGCAGCCGTCCGGCGAAAAGAAGAAGTCCTGGATTGCGGGGCTTTCGTGGCCCCAGATCGAGATGTTGCCCCGGGTCTCGTAAGAACAATCGGCCAAGGCTGCGCCAAGCGGTCCCAGCAGGCGTTCGGCACACCCAAGGGCCATGGGGGGCAGCGTCTCGCCGATGTTGAACCTTGGCACCTGGCGATGTTCCAAAAGCAAAACCCGGTGCCCGGCGCGGGCCAGCGGGATGGCCGCCGCGCATCCGGCGGGGCCAGCGCCGACGATTATGGCGTCCAGATCAGGCATCGTTCTGGTCAGGGTTTGTCGGGCAGGCGACGGGTTTGGGGTTCTCGGGCGGCTCGTTCAAGGATGGATCGCGCTGGAATTCCGAATAAACGACCGAGCCGTTCTGGGTGACAAATCCGCCGCCCGCATCCTTTACCGGCAAAACCATTCCCAGCTTGGGCCAAGCAAAGACCATCTGATCGTAGCCGTCGGTTCCGGACAGTGGCTGGCCATAGTCATCGTAGCCCCGGAACCATTCCTTGTACGTACGCGAACCGGTTTCGGCGTCGTATTGAAAAACGATCTCGGGGCGTTGGACCGGCCACCATGCGGTGTTGCACGACCAGTAATCGCCATGCCACGGGCTGGACATATAGGCTGCCACAGATCCCGGCTCGGTGCCTTGGGCAACGCGGAACGCCTCGGCGAAAAGCTCGGGGTAGCAAATCAGGTAAGGGAATTCGATCCCCGGGTGAAAGCCGCCCCCAATGGTCGGCTCAAGCGCTGCGCAATCCATCGCCAAAGGCTGCTCGGCAACCGGATAGGACTCAAGTGGCTGCGGTTGTTGCAGCGTGCCCACCTCAAAGTTGCCCTCGGCCCAGTCTTTCAGCCTGTCCAGATCGTTTCGCGTCAGGCTCAGGTATTGGTTGGGCAGATCGTTGCCCAGTTGCGCGTTCTGCAGGGGCTTGCCACCTGATCCCCAAAGCTTGGGCATCTTGTTGCCCCGCGCCACCCGGTCGCTTTTCACCGGAGGCCCTGCCTTGGCTGGCGGCGCGGGCGGCAGGGTGTCACGCAGCGTGCCGCCCTCGGCCTGACGCATAAGCTTGTAAATCTGCTGGCGCGCGAACTTGCTGGCGTCCGAAGGATCGGTAAAGACCGCAAGGTTCTTTTCGCTGAGCAGGTTGCCGGCCTGCTTTGGCCCATGTGCCAGATTGCGGTTCTGCGGTGTGACACCCCCAGCCTCGGCGCTGACCCAGCCGTAGTTCACGGCGCGCGCGAGCACCGGATAGATGTCGCGGTAAAAGTTGGTCATCGTTCCGTGGTTGGGGTCGGCCTCGGGGAAGGCCTCGAACACCCGGTCCTTGATCGAAACGACATGGTACATGTAGGGCGCGTATTTCGGCGGGGCCGTGACGATCCAGCCGCCGTTGTTTGCGTTGCGGGTGCCATCTTCACCGGGGGACGCGACATTGTCACGGGTGCTCAGAACCCGGCCGTCTGTCAGCACCACCGTCGCGTCGATCTCGCCGCCGCAGGTGTCGTCCCACCAGCCCGGCACGTTGAAATAGGCGAACTGGTTGACCAGCGGTTGATAGCCTGCGTCCTCAAGCACCGGGCCATTTGGCGGCTGGTAGTGTTCGCTGGGGTTGGACAGTTTGATCTTGGGCGTGGTGACGCAATCGGCCTGTCCGGGCCCGGCAATGAACACAAGCCTGCCTGCGTCATCGACCCTGATCCGCCCGATTTCAACATTGGTGGCAGGGGTGTAGGTGACGGTGACAAACTCGCTTGGATCACGGTTGCACAGGTCCGGATCGTCATAGTCCAGATAGCCCGGCAATTGGCTTTCGGTGACATTGGTAAAGACATCGCCCGCCAGAACCACATCGCCCTCTGCATCCTGCGCGATGGTCTGGACGCCGGGGTCGATGATCAGGTCAGTCCGGTTGATCGGGTCAGGGATATCGCCCTGAATGTTCGGGTTGCGAAGCTGGTCGGGGTCAAAAAGGTAGGCCCCCTGAAAGGCATAATTTGCGGCCTTCATGTTGCGCACATGGACGCGCCATTCGATTGATTCGCATTGGTCTCGCGTCAGCTCACCAACGCAGGTGCCCGAGGCGTCATAGGCATAGATGCGGAACCGCTGAGCCTGCCGTTTCAAACGCATCTGATCGTCTCGATAGCTGCCGCCGTCAGGGCCCGGACCGGGAGGGCCATCCGCAGGGGCGCCGGGATCGACGATCTGGCCGGGGGCTTCGGGACCGATGAAATACTCATCGCTGTCCCCCAGCCGCGCGATCCCGATACCGGGATGCACTCTGATCCGTGTGATGTTTTCGTACATGCCTTTTGCCCCCCGGCGCGAAATAGTCAGGTGAAATACAGTGCAAAAAACAGCGGTAATCGTATGGTCAGAGATCCGTGGAGGTCACGATCTCCCAGCGTTTCAGGTCGGTTGACACCACAAGAAAGCGGTTGCCGCGATTTTCGATCACCGCCGCCAGTTTTCTGGTTTGAGGCTTTGCGGAAATCACGCGAAAGCCGGGTCCAAAGTTGACCCGAACCGCGTTCGCAACCTGTCCCAGATACTCTGGCGACAGGGTTGCCTTTGCGAATTGTTGGCCTTCGCAAGACCCTGCGGGAAGCACACCGGGCAAGGCGCCAGAGGCCACGCTGGCCGTGATGATGAACTGCCTTCGATCCATAATGTACCCCGCTGCAATAAATCTATTCTGGGTTGTTTTTGCGATTCAATCAATTATTTTTACGAGTACGACTTTCCAAAGGCAGCCTTTGAGGCTCTGATTGCCGCCAATTGCGACCTAAAAAGTTTGCGCCTTTTTCTGTTTAAGGCGCTTAAATAAATATTGGATCGGCGGTTTTGCCAAAATGGCGCTCGATCGGCTCTCCTGCCGCGATCACAGGTCCAATGGCGTGCCTTTCTTCACCCTGCGGGAACGCGGGTGTTACACGCCGCGAAAGATGCGGGCAGCGCCGATCATCTCTTCAAGGGCGGCGATCCGTTCCGTGCTGGACGACCGGGCCTGAATGCCAGCGACCAGCGCTTCGATCAGAAAATTGATCGCAAGGGTCGAATCCCAGCTTGAGGGCGCCTCGACCATGCTGCGGAAGCAATAGCTGGCGTGCGTCTCGATCGGAGAGCCCCATTGGTCGGTGAACAGGACGATATTGCCGCCCTGATCGACCACCAGCTTGGCCAATCGTTCCAGTTGCCGCTCGTAACGGCGAATATCAAAGACGACCAGCGTGGCGTTTTCATCCATATCCAGCAGAGATTGCGGCCAGACGCTGGGCGAGGAATCCAGCAAGGAGACGGCGGGCCGGATGATTTGCAGGTGGTTGAAAAAGTAGTTGGCGTTGGAACGCGTGATCCGTCCGCCCATAAGATAAATGTGCCGCTTTGGGTCGGACAGAAGGTCGGTGACTTTTTCAAATTCCTCGACATCCAGCCGGTCAATCGTGGCGTTGATATTGCGCGACATGGCAAGGGCAAAGCGGCTGATGATATGATCGCTGCGGCCGGACAGTTCCGATGTTTCCAGCTTGGCGAGGGGTTCCTTCACTCGCGCGGCGACTTCGTCCCGGATGGCGTTCTGGAAATCCGAAAACCCGTCAAACCCCAGTTTCCGCGCCAGACGCACCACCGACGCGGTCGAGACTTCGGCGCGTTCGGCCAGGCGCGTGATCGACTGGAGACCGCCCACCAGAGAATCGTCCAGAAGCGTCGCAGCCAGTCGGCGTTCGGCGGCCGTAAAGTTTGCGTGCTGGTCCTTCAGCATGTCCCGGATCAACGGAGTGCCTGCCGAAGTTGCCGTTGCCTTGGTCATTTTGACTCCCGCTGCCCTTACGCCAAAAGAAACGATGTTGACATTCAGTGTCGCCCTGTAGTGATCTTTACACAATGATCGATGGGGGACAAGAAATGGATGCGCTGGACTGGCCTGCGGCGGCGGTTCTGGGCGAGGACGGCACCGCGCCTGTGGTGCTGGTGTGTGAACATGCCTCGGCCTTTATCCCGCCCGCCCTGAAAGGGCTAGGGATCAGTGATGAGGCGCGCCATTCGCATGTGGCCTGGGACATTGGGGCATTGGATTTGGCCAAACGTCTGAGCGTGCGGCTGAACGCGCCGCTGGTCGCAGGGCAGATTTCCCGGTTGGTCTATGACTGCAACCGCCCGCTTGAAGCCCCCGACAGCATTCCGGCAAAAAGCGAGATTTATGATGTGCCGGGGAACGCGGATCTGAACTTTGCGGACCGGAAAGCACGTTTTGACCGCATTCACACGCCCTTTCATGCTGCAGTGGAAAGGGTGATGACCGCGCGCGCCGCCGCTTCGGAACAGTCAGTTACTTTGATCACTGTGCACAGCTTTACGCCTGTCTATTTCGGCAAGCGGCGCGAGATCGAGCTTGGCTTCCTCTTCCATACGCGCGGCGAAATTGCCGAGGCAGCAGTCGATATCGAAACGGAACAGGGCGTGATGAAGGCGGCGGTCAACGCGCCCTATTCCGCGAGCGATGGGGTGACATATACCTTGCAGAAACATGCAGAGGCGCGCGGATTGAACGCGGTCATGATTGAGGTCCGCAACGATTTGATCGACACCGAGGCAAAGGCCGAAGTTGTCGCGGATCATCTGGCCCAGACGCTGAGCGCCGCGATCGCGCGGGCGACCTCGGGGGGCGCCGCATGAAAGCGCTGCGCAGCTACATCACTGTGGTGGACAGGATCAATCGCGCCATCGGGCGGGTGACCATGTACGGCATCTTTGCCCTGATGGCGGTGCTGCTTTGGTCTTCGATCTCCAAGACCTTCTTCAACCCATCGCTTTGGACGCTGGAAATGGCCCAGTTCTTTATGGTGGGCTACTACATCCTTGGCGGGCCATATTCGATCCAGATGGGCTCGAACGTGCGGATGGACCTGCTGTACGGTGAATGGTCGACACGGCGCAAAGCGGCCGTCGATATCGTGACCGTATGCTTCCTGATCTTCTATCTGGCTGTGCTGCTGTGGGGTGGGATCGACAGCACCGAATACGCCTTCAAATATGGTGGCGAGCGCAGTCCGACCGCATGGCGCCCCTATCTGTGGCCAATCAAAGTGGTGATGTGCATCGGCATTTTCCTGATGTTGCTTCAGGCGGTGTCAGAACTGTTCAAGGACATCCTGCGCTTGCGCGGAGAGGAGATCGCAACCGATGTCGTATGAGATGATCGCGATCTTCATGTTCGCCACGATGATGGCGATGCTTTTGACCGGGCAGCGCGTTTTTGGCGCGATCGGCTTTGTCGCGGTGATCGCGGCGCTGGCACTTTGGGGCGACCGGGGCGGTTATGACCTCGCGTTTTCCAGCGCCATGAAGCTGATGAAATGGTACCCGCTGCTGACCCTGCCGATGTTCATTTTCATGGGCTACGTGCTGTCGGAATCCAAGATCGCGGACGATCTGTACAAGATGTTTCACGTCTGGATGGGCGGCCTGCGCGGCGGTCTTGCCATCGGCACGATTGGCCTGATGGTGCTGATTTCCGCGATGAACGGGCTAAGCGTGGCGGGTATGGCGATTGGTGCGACGATCGCCCTGCCAGAACTGCTGAAGCGCAACTATGACAAACGGATGGTGACCGGGGTCATTCAGGCGGGCTCCAGTTTGGGGATCCTGGTGCCGCCTTCGGTCGTGCTCGTGCTCTATGCCATGATTGCGCGGCAACCCGTGGGCCAGCTGTGGCTGGCGGGGGTTGTGCCGGGGCTGATGATGGCGGCGATGTTCATCGCCTATATCGCCATCCGCTGTCGGTTGAACCCGGAACTGGGGCCGGTCCTTCCCCCCGAAGAACGCGATATTCCGATGGCGGAAAAGCTGCGTCTGCTGCGCGCGGGCTTGCTGCCGCTGGTGATCTTTGCCGCGATGATGGTGCCTTTCGTGAACGGCTGGACAAGCCTTGTCGAAAGCTCGGCCATTGGCGCGCTGACGGCCTTTGCCGCCGCCGTGCTCAAGGGGCGGATGACCAAACAGGTCTTTGAGACCAGTGTTCGCATGACTCTTGGCATCACCTGCATGTTCATGTGGATCATCCTTGCGGCGCTGGCCTTTGGCGCGGTGTTCGACGGTTTGGGCGCGGTCAAGGCAATTGAATCGCTGTTTACCGAAAAGCTGGGGCTGGACCCTTGGGTGATCCTGATCCTCATGCAGCTGAGCTTTATCATCATGGGGACGTTTCTGGACGATACCGCCATGCTGGTGATCGTGGCGCCGCTGTATGTGCCGCTGGTTCAGGCGCTGGGGTTCGATCTGATCTGGTACGGGGTGCTTTACACGATCACCACGCAGATCGCCTATATGACCCCGCCGTTCGGCTATAACCTGTTCCTGATGCGGGCCATGGCCCCGCCGGAAATCACGCTGAAGGATATCTACGGGTCGATCCTGCCGTTCGTGCTGGTGATGATCCTCGCGCTGACGCTGGTCATGCTGCTGCCTCAGATTGCGCTTTGGCTGCCGCATTACGTCTATCAGAATTGACAATCAGAAGACCCGGGCAACGGGCCTAACCATAACTGAAAACCTGACAAGGAGTGTTTGAAATGACGACGAGACGCAAGTTCCTGACCAGTGCCGCGGTGGCCCCGGCGGCCGCGCTGGCGACGCCCGCCCTTGCTCAATCCACCATCAAGTGGCGGATGCAGACCTATGCCGGTCCCGCACTGGCCGAGCATGTGATCGACCCCGCGATCAAGATGTTCAACCAGATCGCAGGCGACCGCATGCAGATCGAACTGTTCTACGCGGATCAGCTGGTGCCCACGGGCGAGCTGTTCCAGGCCATGCAGCGCGGCACCATCGACGCCGTGCAATCGGACGATGACTCGATGGCTTCGCCGACCGAAGTCACGGTCTTTGGCGGCTACTTCCCCTTTGGTTCGCGCTACAGCCTCGATGTGCCGGTTCTGTTCAACCAGTACGGCTTGAACGAGATCTGGGACGAGGAATATTCCAAGGTCGGCGTCAAACACATCAGCGCCGGATCGTGGGACCCGTGCCATTTCGCCACCAAGGACCCGATCCGCAGCCTCGCGGACCTTCAGGGCAAGCGCGTCTTTACCTTCCCCACTGCGGGCCGTTTCCTTGCGCAATTCGGCGTGGTGCCGGTCACCCTGCCTTGGGAAGACATCGAGGTGGCGGTCCAGACCGGCGAACTGGACGGTATCGCATGGTCGGGCATCACCGAGGACTACACCGTTGGCTGGGCCGATGTGACCAACTACTTCCTGACCAACAACATCTCTGGCGCCTGGGCCGGGTCGTTCTTTGCCAATATGGAGCGTTGGAATGAGCTTCCGGAAGATCTGAAAACCCTGTTCCGGGTCTGCTGTGACCAGTCGCATTACTATCGCCAGTGGTGGTACTGGGGCGGCGAAGCATCGCTGCGGGTGAACGGTACCAAGATGGAACTGACCTCAATCCCGGATGCGGAATGGGCCACCGTCGAAGAGGCCGCCGTCAAGTTCTGGGACGAGATCGCCGCCGAAAGCCCGACCAAGGCCAAGGTCGTCGAGATCTTCAAGAAGTACAATGCCGACATGCAAAAGGCCGGGCGCCCGTATCGCTATGGCTGACTGGTTCGGGGGCCGTTCGCGCGGCCCCCGTTTCCCCAAGGCGGAGGTTTGACATGAGTGATGATGGCGACAAAGAGCAGGGCGCTACCTGGCCTTTACCCAAGTTCTATTTCTCGGTGAGCATCGCCGGGATTGGCGACATCTCGTTTCAAGAGGTATCGGGACTGGATGTCGAAGCCGAACCGCTCGAATACCGCGCGGGGAATTCCCAGGATTTTTCGCGGATCAAGATGCCGGGAATTCACAAGACGGGAAACGTCGTGATGAAAAAGGGGGTCTTCGTTTCCGACAACAAGTTCTGGGGTTGGTTCAGCCAGATGAAATTGAACATGATCAAACGCGAAACGGTGACGATTTCGCTTTTGGATCAAGAGGCCAAGCCGACGATGGTCTGGACACTGACCAATGCTTTTCCTGTAAAGATCACGGGAACCGACCTCAAATCGGACGGAAACGAAGTGGCGGTAGAAACGGTGGAATTCGCCTATGAGAAACTCACCATCAAGAACGCCTGACAGAGGAACGCAGGATGAATTTTGAACAGCTGAAGGCGGCGGTTGCCTCGGGAGAAACGGATACCGTTCTGGTCTGCATGGTCGACATGCAGGGGCGCCTGATGGGCAAACGCTTTCACGCGGGGCACTTTGTTGCGGGTGCTTGGGAAGAAACCCATTGCTGCAACTATCTGCTCGCCACCGATCTGGAGATGAGCACGCCCGAAGGCTTTGAAGCGACCAGCTGGGAAAAGGGCTATGGCGATTACGTCATGAAGCCGGACCTGACCACGCTGCGCCCGGTGCCTTGGCTTGAGGGGACCGTAATGGTGCTTTGTGACGTGCTTGATCACCACACGCACGAACCCGTTCCGCATTCGCCGCGCGCGATGCTGAAGTCTCAGGTGGCGCGGCTGGCTGAGATGGGCTTTGACGCCATGATGGCCACCGAGTTGGAGTTCTTCCTGTTCGAGAAGAGCTTTGACGAGATCCGCAAGGGTGGCTTCCGCGATCTGACGCCAATCAGCGGGTACAATGAGGATTACAACATCTTCCAAACCACGAAGGAAGAACACGTCATGCGCCCGGTCCGCAATCATCTGTGGAACGCAGGAATTCCGATCGAGAATTCCAAAGGAGAGGCCGAGGCCGGTCAGGAAGAGCTGAACATCAAGTACGCCGCCGCGCTGGACACCGCAGATTACCACAGTATCGCCAAGCATGCGGTCAAGGAAATTGCCTGGCAGCAGGGGCACGCTGTCAGCTTTCTGCCGAAATGGAGCCACGACATGGTGGGCAGTTCCAGCCATGTGCACCAGTCTTTGTGGAAAGACGGCAAGCCCGCGTTCTTTGATCCGGATGCCGATCTGGGCATGAGCGATCTGATGAAAAACTACGTCGCGGGGCTGCTGAAATATGCGCCGGATTACACCTATTTCCTTGCGCCCTACATCAACAGCTACAAGCGTTTCATGAAGGGCACCTTCGCGCCGACGCGGATCGTCTGGTCGGTGGACAACCGCACGGCCGGGTTCCGACTGTGCGGCGATGGCAGCAAGGCGATCCGGATCGAGTGCCGCATCGGGGGATCGGACCTGAACCCCTATCTGGCCATGGCTGGCATGCTGGCGGCCGGGATCGCGGGGATCGAAGAGGGGTTGGAGTTGCAGCCACCGACCAAGGGCGATGTGTATCAGGGCGAAACGGGCTTTATCCCCGGAACTCTGGGCGAAGCACGCGCTGCGCTGCGCGACTCGACACTGATGCGCGCGGCTTTTGGCGACAAGGTGGTCGAACACTACTGCCGCGCCGCCGAGGTCGAGATCGAAGAATTCGCGCGCGTGGTGACCGATTGGGAAATCGCCCGCGGGTTCGAGCGGGCTTGAGGGCTGGGGAGTGAGGGGCCAGCCCCTCACGCTCCCCGGGGTGTTTTTGACAAGATGAAAAGCAGGGTCTGAGCCCTGTTGCGCAAGTGGAGGTTTGGCGATGGGCCAGACATTGAAATGTATCTCGCCGATTGATGGATCGGTGTTCGCCGAACGCGAGGTGCTGGGTTTTGAGGCCGCCCGCGCAAAGGTCGAGGCCATGCGCACGGCGCAGGCCGCATGGGCGGCGCTGCCTTTGCAGGAACGGATCGATCTGGTCATGGCCGGGGTCGCCGCCGTTGGCGCGATGAACGATGACATCGTGCCGGAACTGGCGCGGATGATGGGGCGTCCTGTGCGATATGGCGGGGAGTTCGGCGGATTCAACGAACGGGCGAGCCATATGGCGGCGATCGCCAAAGGCGCGCTGGCGGATATCGACGTTGGCGAGGACGAGACTTTCAAGCGTTACATAAAACGTGTGCCGCATGGTGTCGTCTTTGTCGTCGCGCCGTGGAACTATCCCTACATGACGGCAATCAACACGGTGGCTCCGGCATTGATCGCGGGCAATGTGGTTGTCTTGAAACATGCGACCCAGACGCTTCTGGTCGGCGAGCGGATGGCACAGGCCTTTCACGCTGTCGGAGTGCCCGCTGAAGTCTTTGACAACGTCTTTCTGGATCACGACACCACCTCAGCCTTGATAGCGGACCAGGCTTTTGACTTTGTGAACTTCACCGGGTCAGTTGAAGGCGGGCGACAGATGGAGCGCGCTGCCGCGGGCACCTTTACCGGCGTGGCGACCGAGCTCGGTGGTAAAGATCCGGGCTATGTCATGGAGGACGCGGATCTGGACGCCGCCGTGGATACGCTGATTGATGGGGCGATGTTCAACTCCGGGCAATGCTGCTGCGGGATCGAACGGATATATGTGCATGAGAGCCTGTTCGAGTCCTTCCTTGAAAAGGCACTGGCGGTGGTGCGCGGCTACAAGCTGGGCAATCCTTTGGATGAGGCGACAACGCTGGGCCCCATGGCCAACGTGCGCTTTGCCGCCGAGGTACGCGCCCAGATCGCCGAGGCCGTCGAGGCCGGGGCCACTGCCCATATCGAGACCTTTCCGGAGGATGACGGCGGCGCCTATCTGACCCCGCAAATCCTGACGGGGGTCGATCACACCATGCGGGTCATGCGCGACGAAAGCTTTGGGCCGGTGGTCGGGATCATGCCCGTGAGAGATGACGCCGAAGCGATCGCCCTGATGAACGACAGCGAATTTGGTTTGACCGCCAGCCTGTGGACCCAGGACGTCGAGCGCGCGCAGAGCGTCGGCGATCAGATCGAAACCGGGACGGTCTTCATGAACCGCGCTGATTACCTTGATCCTGGTCTGTGCTGGACCGGCTGCAAAAACACCGGGCGCGGCGGAGGCCTTTCGGTGATTGGCTACCAAAACCTCACCCGTCCGAAATCCTACCATCTCAAGAAGGTCACGAAATGAGCCTTACCGGAAACTGGTCTTACCCCACCGCGGTCAAATTTGGTGCAGGCCGCATCGCGGAATTGCCCGGCGCCTGTGCGCAGGCGGGCATCAAACGGCCGTTGCTGGTCACCGACAAAGGGCTGGCGGATCTGCCGATCACCGCGCAGGCGCTGGACATCCTTGACACGGCGGGCCTTGGCCGCGCGCTGTTCTCGGAGGTTGATGCCAACCCTGACGAAAAGAACCTTGAGGCCGGGGTCACCGCCTATCGGGACGGCGGTCATGACGGTGTGATCGCCTTTGGCGGCGGCTCGGGTCTTGATCTGGGCAAGATGGTGGCCTTCATGGCGGGCCAGACGCGCCCGATCTGGGACTTCGAGGATATTGGCGATTGGTGGACCCGCGCGGATGCCGATGCAATTGCACCCATCGTTGCCGTGCCGACCACGGCCGGGACCGGGTCCGAGGTGGGGCGCGCGAGTGTCATCACCAATTCCGAAACCCATGTGAAAAAGATCATCTTTCACCCCAAAGTGCTGCCCTCGGTGGTGATCTGCGACCCTGAACTGACGGTTGGCATGCCCAAGTTCATCACGGCAGGCACCGGCCTTGACGCCTTTGCCCATTGCGTCGAGGCGTTCAGCAGCCCGTTCTACCATCCGATGTCCCAAGGGATCGCGCTGGAGGGGATGCGGCTGGTGGTTGACTACCTGCCGCGCGCCTATGCCGATGGGACAGACCTTGAGGCGCGCGCCCAGATGATGAGCGCGGCGGCCATGGGGGCCACGGCCTTTCAAAAAGGGCTGGGGGCGATCCACGCGCTGTCGCACCCCATCGGGGCCGTCTTCAACACCCACCACGGCACCACGAATGCGGTCTGTATGCCCGCCGTTCTTGAATTGAATGCGCCGATGATCGCCGACCGTTTCGACCGGGCGGCCAGCTATATCGGGGTGGAGGGGGGCTTTGACGGGTTCCGGGCCTTCGTGCAGGATTTCAACGACAGCTTCGCGATTCCGCGTAAGCTGTCCGAACTGGGCGCCACGGCGGACAGGATCGACGATCTTGTGCCCATGGCACTGGCCGATCCGTCCTGCGGCGGCAACCCGGTTGAACTTACATCGCAGAACGTCCGGGCGCTGTTTGAAGCGGTCATCTGACTGTCATCAAACCGTGATCCGGAAAACCTAAAGACGCAGGGCAACTGCGCAGAACACAAACAAACAAGCTATGGGAGTTACCATGAAAACGCATCTGACATTGGCCGCATCGGCCTTGGCCATGAGTGTCGCGCTGGCCGCGAGCGCTCAGGCGGATACCCTGCGTCTACTGACCTGGGGCGGCTACGCCCCCGACGACGTTGTCGCCATGTTCGAAGAACAGACCGGCCACACCGTCGAGGTCACCAAGTCCAACAACGAGGAAATGATTGCCAAGCTGCGCGCAACCGGCGGCGGCGGTTTTGACCTTGCCCAGCCCAGCCAGGACCGCATCGCCGGACCGCAGGCCGAGTTTGGCATTTACAAGCCGATGGACCTGTCCAAGATCAATGCCGATCTCTTCATCCCGTCGATGTTTGGGGCGACCAAGGCCAACACCACCGTCGATGGCGAAGTCTATGGCGTGCCTCATGTCTGGGGCACTTCGGGTCTGGTGCTGAACACCGCCGAGGCTGGCGCGGTCAAGGACTATACCGATCTGTGCAGCGATGCCGTGGCGGGCAAGGTCTCTTACCGCCTGAAGCGTCCGACGCTGATCGGTTTCGCCTTTGCATTGGGTGAAGATCCCTTTGCCGCCTACAACGATCAGGCCAAATACGAAGAGATCATGGGCAAGGTCGAAGACGCGCTGATCGCCTGCAAGGCCAACGTCAAAACCTATTGGGGCGGCGGCGATGAGTTGATGGGCCTCGTGCGCTCGGGCGAGGTTGTCGCCTCGATGGCTTGGGACACGGGCGGCTGGAAGCTGAACGCCGACAACCCGGATGTGACCTTTGTGGCGCCTGCCTCGGGTGCGCTGGGCTGGGTGGATACCTTTGCGCTGCCTGCCAAGGGCAAGGCGGATGATGTCGCCTATGAGTGGATCAACTTTGTCATGCAACCGGAAATCGCCGCCAAGATCACCGAAGCGGCAGGCAACTTTACCGCCTCGAAGGGGGCGGATGAATTCGCCTCGGCTGATCTGAAGGCGCGGTATCAGGCCAGCTTCCCGCCCGAAGCCATCGACAACATCAAGTGGTATCCGCCGGTACCCGCCGGTCTCGAAGTGATCGAGGGCGGCGTGCTGGACCGCGTCAAAGTCGCCAACTGATGTGATTTTGGCGGCCCCCGGCGCAGGTCGGGGGCCGCCTTACGGAACGGGAAGACCATGACAAACGACCTTGAATGCCGCGATCTGACGAAACGCTTTGGTGCGACCACCGCCGTGGACAACGTGTCCTTCGAAGTGCCGCAGGGGTCGTTCTTTTCCATCCTTGGCCCGTCCGGCTGTGGCAAGACGACAATCATGCGCATGATTGCCGGTTTTCTCGAGCCGACCTCGGGCGATATCCTGATCCGCGACCGCAGTGTTCTGGACGTACCGCCGAACAAGCGCCCGGTGAACATGGTGTTCCAGCATCTGGCGCTGTTCCCGATGATGAATATTGCCGAGAATATCGGCTACGGCCTGCGCCGCCGCGGCATGGACAAGGCGCAGATTGCCCGCAAGGTCGATGAGGCGCTGGACAAGATCGGCCTGCCGGGCATCGGCACCCGCAAGGTCGATGAACTGTCTGGCGGGCAAAAGCAGCGCGTCGCTATTGCCCGCTGCATGGTGCTCGAGCCAGAGGTCCTGTTGCTGGACGAACCGCTTGGTGCGCTGGATCTGAAGCTGCGCGAGAGGATGAAAGTGGAACTCAAGGCGCTTCAGGCGGCCTTTGACACCACCTTTGTTTACATCACCCACGACCAGTCCGAAGCCTTGGTCATGTCCGACAAGATCGCCGTGATGAACGAAGGCCGGTTCGAACAGATGGGCAGCGCCCGCGATCTCTATTACCGCCCCTCCACAGCCTTTGTTGCCGGGTTCGTGGGCGAAACCAACCGCTGGTCCGGCGTGGTTGAACGCGCCGAAGGCAACGTCATGCAGGTGCAGACTGACAGTGGTCTGGCGATGCGCGCCGCCGCCCATGACCGGCCTTTGGTGGCAGGGAGCAAGGCGCAGGTCTTTGTCCGCCCCGAGGCAATCCGCATCAGCCGCAAAGCCGATGATCTGGCGCATTTCGACAACCGCCTGTCAGGGCAAGTCACCAGCCTTTTGTTCAACGGCGCTGCCAGCCGGATCATTGTCGCCGCCGGCAGCGAAGAGATCGAGGTCAACCTGCCGCAATCGGGCGAATTTGCCGATATCGCCCGCGGCGATGCCGTGCACATCGGCTGGGCAGGCGATCAAGGCAACTGCTTCGCCGCTGGGGGGCTGTGATGCAAAGCAGCGCCCGCCTTGGATTGATCCTGCTGCTTATGCCGATCCTTTTGTGGCTGAGCCTGCTGATCCTGATCCCGCATATTGATATGTTCCTTGTCTCGCTGCGCGAACGCGTGGGCGTCGGGAAATACCAGATCTCGCTCGCCAACTACCGGACCTTCTTTCAGGAACCGCTGTACCTCTGGACCTTTCTGCGCACCGCGGTGATGTCCATTGTCGCCACGGTGATCACTTTGCTGATCGCTTTCCCGGTCAGCTATTACATCGCCAAGATCGCGCGTGGGCGGACACGCTCCGCCCTGTTCCTGCTGTGCCTTGTGCCGTTCTGGGTCTCCGAACTGGTGCGCACCTTTGGCTGGATGATCCTGCTGCGCGAAACCGGGATCATCTCGAACTTGCTGCAATGGGCCGGTTTGGTCAGCGGTCCGGTGGAGATGCTCTACAACGACGCGGCAATCATGGTCGGGCTCGTCTATACCTCGATGCTGTTTATGGTGGTGCCGCTGGTGACAACGCTTGAAAGCCTGCCGGATGAGGTGATCGAGGCAGGCTATGACCTTGGCGGAAGCAACTTGTCGGTTATGCGCGAAATCGTGATCCCACACGCCGCGCCGGGCATCGTGTCCGGAAGCATCGTCGTCTTCATGCTGAGCCTTGGAAATTACCTGACCCCCACGATGCTGGGCGGAAAGGACAGCCTGTGGTTCACCGAACTGATCTATTCGCAGTTCATCGTCCGCTTTAACTGGGAGCTGGGCGCGGCCTTTGGCTTTATGCTGCTGGCCCTGTCGTCGCTGATCGTCTGGGGGATGCTGCGGCTGACCAGGCAGACACTTGAACGGACAATGGGGTAAGCACCATGATCCCATCCATTCCCCAGCCCAAAGCCCTGCAGGCCGCCTATACGGCCTATGTCACGGTCTTCTTTGTCTTTCTCGCGCTGCCCTTGGTCGTGGTTGCCGCCTTTGCCTTCAACGACAGCCAGTTTCCGTCCCTGCCGTGGGAGGGGTTTACATGGGGTTGGTTCTTTGGGTCCGAACGCCCGATGATCGGCGCCTTCCACGAACGCGGTATTCTCAGAGCCATCGGCACTTCGGGTGTGGTTGCGGTCGGGGTTTCGGTTCTCGCCGTGGCCGTAGGGCTCTCGAACGCTTTTCTGTTCAACCGCTACACCTTCCGTGGGCAAGGCATTCTGTACATCTTCATGTTGCTGCCGCTGGTGGTACCGGGGATCGTACTGGGCATCTCGATATTGGTCTTTTCGTCCCGGGTGGCCAACGGCCTTTGGGATATGGCCGAATGGGATGTCGAGGCGCTGCGCCCCGGTTTGACGCTGGTAATCCTCGGACAATTCTCGTTCATCGCAACCATCGCCACATTGGTCATCGCCGCCCGCTTGCAGAAATTCGACAGGACACTGGAAGAGGCTGCCATGAACCTTGGCGCCGGGCGGCTGACGGCGGTGCGCACGGTGACTCTGCCTTACCTGGCTCCAGCTCTGATCGGCGCTTTTGTCGTGGCCTTCCTAATGAGCTTTGAAAACTTCAACACAACACTGATGTTGGTCGGATCCGACGCTCCCTTGACCATCGCCATGTTTGACCGCCTCAAGGAAGGGTCGACGCCTCTGCTGAACGCAGTGTCGCTGCTGCTCATGCTGGGATCGTCCCTGCTGGCCCTTGTAATGATCGCATTTCAACGCAAAGGTTGACCCCAAATACGATCCCCCCATGGTTTCTTTGGGCCCAAAATACCTTGGGGGTCCGGGGGCAAAGCCCCCGGCGGATCGGATCGCACAAGCGATCCGAAACTCCCCGTTACCCGTCGATCGGATTATCACCGGTATAGGTCCAGCGATAGGCGGGCGGGGTCGGGCCTTTGTTGCGGCCGCCCTGTTGCATCTGTTCCCATGCGTGCGCCATCGCGCCAACTGATCGTGACAGGCAGAACAAACCGCGCGCCAATGGCCCGGGAAAGCCCAGTTCCGCATAGATCACCGCCGTCGCGCCGTCGATGTTCATCGGCACCGATTTGCCCTTTCGGCTGTTCAGGGTGCGCTGCATCGCCCGCCCGATATGCGCAAACCGGCCCGAAACCGTGCCCTCGGCGGCAGCCTCATCCACCAGCCCCAACAGGCGCGGTGCGCGGGGGTCTTCAGGCTTGTGAAATCTATGGCCAAAACCCGGGATGAACTTGCTGCGCTCGGACTGCCAACGGTCGATCTTTTCGCCTGTGGCGGCATCCAAATCCTGACCCCTCTGCACCGCCTCGTCGATCCAGCCATACAGTTCGACCGCCTGTTCGCCCGCGCCGCCGTGCACATCGTCCAGCATGTTGACCGCATTTGCCATGGCCCCGTTCAACCCAAGCCCGCAGGTCACCGCCATGCGCGCAGCGGCAATCGAAGGCGCTTGCGGGCCGTGATCCACAGCGGCAACCAAGGCAGCCTCAAGCAGGCGTGATTGCGCTTCGGTCGGCAGATCGCCCCGCGTCATCAGCCAGATCATCTGCGAAAAGCTGACGTTGCCGATCAGATCTTCGATCGGACGCCCGCGCATCCGGATCTGGCCGGGCGCCATGTCGATGATCGAGGTGCTCCACCAGTCCGAAACATCATTGCTCATATCGCGCCGCCTTCTTTCAGGGTTGCTATATCGTCTGCGCTCAGGCCCAATTCGCCCCAGATCTCGGTGTTGTGCTGCCCCAGAAGGGGCGGCGGGGTGTCCACGGTGGGCGCTGTGTGGTCCAGCTTGATGCCTGTGGTGGCGACCTGAATATTGCGGCCCACGCCCGGCACATCTTCGTAGGTATGCAGAAAACCGCGCTCCGCGACCTGCGGCTCCCGGAGCACTTCGGGTACGCTCAGGACTGCGCCCGCAGGCACGCCGATGCGGCTCAGCTCAGCCTCCCATTCACGGGCGCTGCGGGTTTGCAGAACTTTCTCCAGCTCTGATCTCAGGGCAATGCGATTGGCCTTGCGATCCTCGCGGGTGGCGTATTCCGGGCGATCTCGCAGCGCGGCCAGCCCCAGATGATCGGTCAGCAGCACCCATTGTTCGTCCTTGTTGGCGGCGATGTTGATCGGGCCGCCCAGGGCCTTGAAAGTCCCGGACGGGGCCGAAGTCGGGTTTTCGTTGCCGTTGGCCGCAGGCGCGACATTGGCGATCAAGTGGTTTGAGACGACCCAGCCCATGGTCGTCAGCACCGACTCCAACATCGAAACATCAAGGAAAGTACCGCGCGGATTGGCGTTCAGCGCCGAGGCAATCGCAAAGGCGGCTGTCATTCCCCCGACCGTATCCGCAATGGGATAACCAACGCGCAAAGGCGCGCTGTCCTCATCCCCGGTGATCGACATCACGCCCGAGGCGCCTTGCACGATCTGGTCATAGGCGGGGTGATGGACCCACGGGCCGTCTTGGCCAAATCCGGAAATGGCGCAGTACACCAACGTCGGGTTCACCTCTTTCAGAACCTCATAAGCCAAGCCCAGCCGTGTCATGACACCGGGGCGAAAATTTTCGACAAGCACATCTGCGGTTTGCACCAAACGCAAGAACAGCGCCTTGCCGTCCGGGTGTTTCAGGTTCACCGTGACCGATTTTTTCCCGGCGTTCTGCGCCAGGAAGGAAACGCCCATGCCTTTGGCGTTCAATTCCGGGTCAGCGCCCAATTGCCTCGCCAGATCGCCGCGTCCTGTCGCTTCGACCTTGATGACCTCGGCGCCCATATGCGCCAGTTGATGGCAGCAAAAGGGACCAGCCAGCACATTTGTCAGGTCCAGAACTCGAATGGTGTTCAGCGGTTTGGGCATGGTCAGTCCTTTGAAGGAAAAGTCGGACCAGCCTTGGATAGCATTGCGAAAGACGCGCGGGTAGCGCCTAAAGCGTTTCGGGTATAACTCAGGGCGATTGCGCAGAACCGCCCTGAGCAGGTTACATCTTGAAGATGCGGTAGATCGCCGGGATCACCAGAACCGTCAGCGCGGTTGACGACAGCAGCCCGAACAGCAGCGAGATCGCCAACCCCTGAAAGATCGGGTCGGCAAGGATCACCACCGCGCCGATCATCGCCGCCACCGCTGTCAGCAGGATCGGTTTGAAGCGGGTCGCGCCAGCCTCGATCAGGATGTCGAGCGTCACCTTGCCGTCCGGGTCTGCGTGGCGGATGAAATCCACAAGCAGGATCGAGTTTCGCACAATGATCCCAGCCAGCGCGATAAAGCCGATCATCGAGGTCGCCGAGAAGGGCGCTTGAAACAGCCAATGCCCCGCCATGATCCCAAGGAAGGTCAGCGGCACCGGCGTCAGGATTACCAGCGGCAAGCGGAACGATCCGAACTGCGCCACCACAAGGATATATATCCCGATCAGGGCCACGCCAAAGGCAGCGCCCATGTCGCGGAATGTGACCCATGTCACCTCCCACTCGCCATCCCAGAGCAGGACGGGGTGGTCGGTTTCGGCGGGTTGGCCGTGTAGCGATATCTCGGGCTTGGTGCCTTCGGGCCAATCCATCTGATCCAGCTCGTCGGCCACGGCGAGCATGCCATACAGGGGGGCTTCATAAGCGCCAGCCATTTCGCCCATGACCATCGCGGCCTCGGCACCATTGTGGCGGAAGATCGGGTAGGAGGTCAGCTCCTGACTGATCGACACAACGTCACCCAATTCGACGACGCCGCGTCCACCGGGCAGGGCGTTGGCCGGAACCGGTGTCGACAACGCAGTGGCATCCATCACCCGGTCGGAACGGTCGCGCCCCATGACGATCGGGATCGGGCGGCGGCCCTCGCCGCGATGCGAATAACCGACCGTGGTATAGCCGTTCAAAAGTTGCAGGGTTTGCGCCGCATCTGCTTCGTTTACCCGGTAAAAGTTCAGGTCCGAGGTCTTCATCTCGGCCCTCAGGCGCCGCGCTTGCGTGCCAAAGTTGTCGTCGGTGTCGACAATGAAATCGACGTTCTCGTAAGCCTCGCGCACCTTTCCGGCGACCATGCGGCGGGTCTGGGCATCAGGGCCGTAAATCTCGGCTAGCAGCGTGGCGATGACCGGTGGGCCGGGGGGCGGCTCGACCACTTTCATCGAGGTGCCCGGCGGAACGGTGATCTGGTCGCGCAGCATCGCGCGCAGTTCCAGCGCGATCTGGTGCGAGGTGCGTTCGCGATCCGTCTTGGGCAACAGTTTCAACTGCACTTCGCCCATCTCCGGGTTTTGGCGCAGATAGTAGTGCCGCACCAGTCCGTTAAAATTGAAGGCGGCGGCCGTGCCCGCGTGGGTCTGGGCCGAGACGACTTCGGGCAGCCGCATCGCCAAGCGCGCGGCCTCTTGGGCCAAGGCATCCGTCGCCTCGACCGAAGCGCCTTCGGGCAGGTCCAGCATCACCGCCAGTTCCGATTTGTTGTCGAAGGGCAGAAGTTTTACCGTCACGTCCTTGGTATAAAGCGCGCCAAGCGAGCCAAAGGACAAAACGACCACGGCGATCAGGAACAGCGACGCAACGGCCTTGCTTTTCAAGAGCGGACGGGCGAGCGCCGCATACATCCTGCCCAGACGACCACCGGGCACGCCGTGGCCTTCTTCCTCGTGATGCAGGTCCGCGCGGCCAGCGATCTTGATCATCAGCCAAGGGGTGATCATCACCGCGACGAAAAAGGAAAAGATCATCGCCGCCGAGGCATTCGCCGGGATCGGCGACATATACGGCCCCATCAGCCCCGAGACAAAGAGCATCGGCAAAAGGGCGACCACGACGGTCAGCGTGGCGACGATGGTGGGGTTGCCGACCTCGGCCACGGCTTCGATGGCACCCTGCACGCGGTCGCGGCCCGGGCGTTTCATGCCCCAATGGCGGGCGATGTTCTCGATCACCACGATGGCGTCATCGACAAGGATCCCAATGGAAAAGATCAGCGCGAACAGCGATACCCGGTTCAGCGTGTACCCCATGATATACGAGGCAAAGAGCGTCAGAAGGATGGTCACCGGGATGACGATGGCAACCACGATGGCTTCGCGCCAGCCGATGGCGAACAGCACCAGCGCGACGATCGACACCGTGGCTAGGCCAAGGTGGAACAGCAGTTCGTTGGCCTTTTCATCGGCGGTCTCACCGTAGTCGCGGGTGACCTCGATATCGACGCTTTCCGGGATGATCGTGCCGCGCAGCGCTTCGGTCCGGTGCAGGATTTCCTCGGCCACGATCACCGCATTGGCGCCGGCGCGCTTGGCGATGGCAAGGGTCACGGCCGGGCGGCGGATGACCTCGGCCTCGGGGTCGATGGCTGCCTCTTCGCCGGCCCCGGCGCGGGTCAGGGTGGCGACGTGCTCTTCGTCGAGATCAGTGACAAAGCCCACTTTGGCCACGTCGCGCAGATAGACGGTGCGCCCGTCACGAGCGGTCAGTTCAAGGTTGCCGATCTCTTCGGGGGTGGTCAGGGTCTTGCCGATGACAAGGCCGATCTGCTCGCCTCCGTCACGCAACAGGCCCGCAGGTGCGGCAGAGTTCGCGCCCTGCACCTTGCCCGCAACCTGCTGCAAGGTGATGCCGTAAAGCGCCAGCTTGTCGGGGTCTGGCGCGATGCGAAGCGCCTCGTCGGTGGCGCCGATGACATAGGTCAGGCCAACGTCGTCGATGCGGGTTAATCGGGCCTCGACCTCGCGCACGATGCGGGTCAGATCGGCGGCGGTCATCTGGTCATTGCCTTCCGCCGGGGCAAAGGTCAGGGCGACAATTGCCACATCGTTGATGCCGCGCCCGACGACCAGCGGTTCGGGAATGCCAACCGGAATGCGGTCAAGATTGGCCATGATCTTGTCGCGCACGCGCAGGATAGCGGTATCGGCGGGGATCCCCACCTGAAAGCGCGCCGTCACCATCACATGGTCGTCGCGGCTGTCGGAATAGACGTGCTCGACGTTGTCGATGCCCTTGACGATGGTCTCAAGCGGTTCGGTCACCAGCTTGAGCCCATCCTGCGCCTTGAGGCCCGCTGTCTCGACGTGGATATCCACCAAAGGCACGGAAATCTGCGGTTCTTCCTCGCGCGGCAGGGACATGAGCGCGATCAGCCCCATGGCAATCGCGGCCATCAGGAAAAGCGGGCTGAGAGGCGAAAGGATGAAGGCGCGGGTCAGCCGTCCGGCGATCCCCAGTGCGCCCGAGGGTTCTTGTGCGTCACTCATGGTTCAGCGTCACCTTGTCACCGGCGGACAGGCCGCTGAGTATTTCAATGTAAGGCGCGCCTTCAAAGGTTACTTCGTCGCCGGGAACCACGACGCGCTCCATGCTTGTGCCTTCGGTTTCCACTGAGACAAAATCCAGCCCGCCGCGATGTAGCAGCGCGTCCGGCGGAACAAGCAGCGCTTGTCGCGCGCCAACCGGTAGGCGCAATTGAACACGGCGACCGACAAAGGTTTGTCCCAGGCCTTCGACTTCGACATCGGCCTGCACGCGGCCGCCCTGGATCAGGGGGTAGATCTTGGCCAACCGGCCCATCGCCTTGGTGCCGCCTTGGGCAATCTCGATAGGATCGCCTTCGTGCAGCGCGTCAGCATAGCGTTCCGGGACAGCGAGCCGCAGGAAAACGCCCCCGGCGCCGATCAGGGCAACCTGTTCGCCGGGCATGACCACAGCCCCCTTGGCCACGGGCACCAAAAGCACCACGCCCGCCTCGGGCGCCAGCACGCCGCCTTCTTCGATCTGGCGCGAGACGATGTGGCGTTCGGCCTCAAGCCCTGAAATTTGACCTTGCAGAACGCTGACGGCGGTTTGCAGGGTTTCCAGCCGCTGGTTGGAAATCACCCCGCGTTCCGAAAGCGATTGGCCGCGTTCCAGATCGGCTTGCGCCTGTTCCATCTGTGTTCCGAGGGACTTCAGGTTCGCGTCGATGCCTTCGATGCTGAGGAACAGCTTGCTGTCCTCGACAAGCGCCACGCGCTGTCCGGCCTCGACGGTATCGCCTTCGCTGACCAGCAGTTCGGAAATGGTTCCGCCGATCCGCGCCCGGGCCGGCACACGATCGCGGGTCTCGACCTCGGCGTAGACTGGTTTCCATTCCGTGATGCTTTGCGCGGTCACGGTAAGGGTTTCGGCAAAAGCGGGCGGGCTGAACAGCGCGGTCCCGGAAATCAAAAAAACAAGGGTAAGGCCGAATGGGCGCATGGTGACCTCGCTGAGCCGTAAGGAATTTAATATTCTATTAATTGCATATGTATCAGTCCCGGAGCAAAACGCAAGCCATGACAGATGCAGTTTCAATTGTTTTTCCCGGCAAACGAAGCCCCTACAACCAGTTGCGGCTGCCGCTTCTCCGGGCGTTGAGTGATCAACACATGAAACGTCACACGAACCTGTCCGGTAATCTGCTGTACCTTAGAGGCATTTCTGCGCATCGTGTGCCGCATCAACCCAACATTAACCAAGGACAGTCACTATGTCATATCTTTCCTTGTGTCCTGCACGCGCATTCGTATTTGCGCTTGTTCCGGTCCTGCTGAGCGCGACCTTGTGCCCGGCGCAGACCGTTCTGACCGGCGATTACAGCGTTGATGGCAGTCTTTGCGTTGGGAGCGGCTGCACAAACAGTGAGGCCTTTCCCGATTCCACCGGTCTCAAGGTCAAGCAGTTCGACACTCGCCTGCTGTTCGAGGATATCTCGACCAATGCCGGGTTTCCGACGACCGATTGGGAACTGACCATCAACGACATTTTTCAAAACGGCGAAAACTACTTTGCCATTCGCAATGTGGATACCGACACGCAGGTGTTCCGTGTCGATGCAAATGCCCCCGCCAATGCGCTTTATGTGGATGGAACCGGGCAAATGGGGCTTGGTACATCGCTGCCGCAGGGGGATATCCACGTGCAGGACGGCAGCGCGGCGACGATCCGGCTGCAACAGGACACATCTGGGGGGAATGCCGCGCAGACCTTTGACCTTGGGGTGGATGACACTGGGCTTTATGTGTCGAACATCGGCTCGGGCCTTGTGCCGTTTGAAATTCAGGCTGGTGCTTTGGCTATGGGGTTTGCGCTGACCTCTGCAGGGGTTGTGGTGAACGGGGGCGATCAAGACGTGGATTTTGTCATCAAGGGGGATGATGCCGGGGTAAATTTCGCGGTGGATGCAGGCACCAACAACATCGGTCTAGGCACCGATCTGCCGCAAACAGCCCTGCATGTGCAGCGCGGCGATGGCAGCGCCAGTGTTCTGGTCGAGAATACCGCAGGCTCTCCCTCGGCGGTGCGTGAAATGTTCGCGATGAAGAACAACGGGGGGGCATATTTTACCTTGGACAACACCCAGTCCGGCACAACGTGGTTCTTCGTGCATGAAAACAGCGCGCCCAACCGCTTTATCATCACCGATGGTGTCGCCGACGGCCCCGAGATGACCGTGAGCGCCGATGGTGATCTGGTCATTCAGGGCCAGCTTTTCTCGGCCGGCTCCTGTTCGGCAGGCTGTGACCGGGTGTTTGATGCCGACTATCCACTGCCGACGATTGCCGAGCAGGCGGCGATGATGCGCACATTGCACCATCTGCCGAATGTTGGCCCGACCCCCGAAGACGGCCCTTTCAACATTACCGCCATGACGGGCGGTATGCTGAACGAGTTGGAAAAGGCACATCTTTATATCGCGCAGCTGCACGCAGAAAACGCCCGCCAAGAGGCGCGCTTTAACGCCCGTATTGCGCGGCTCGAGGCGCTGGTCGAAGCGCTAGCGGCGCGCTGAGGCCTCAATCATTTGACAGAGCAGGACTTTGTCTTGTTAACTTTTGCCAGCCGCCTTCGGGGGAGGCGGGATTTGAGATAGTTTATTTTCGCGCCAGCCCCCCGGTTCCCTGCAGGCGCCCTGTTTGCAGGAGCCTGCCCATGCACCGAAGCCTGACCGCGTTTTGCGCTCCAATTCTGACCGCTCTTCTTGCCGCCGCGCCCGCTTCGGCGCAGGATGTCTTTTCCAACGGCGTCGAAATTCGAGATGGCAACATCAGTGTTGCGGACCTTTATGTCCGGGACAGCGCGAGTTTCGGCAATGCCTGCCTTGGTCTGCAATGCGGGAAGAATGTGCCGTTGAATACGACCGTGCCACTGTTGGTATATGGTGTCCCCGAGGCCTGGGCCGAATTTCGCAACAATCAGCCGCCCGGTACCGGCTTTGTACCCGGGCGCGACTGGCGGCTGCGGGTCAATGACAATTTCAACGGCGGGTTCGAGCGGTTTTCCATCGAGGACTTGGATGCCGACACCGTCCCCTTCAGCGTTGAGGGCGGCGCACCCGAGAACGCCTTGTGGATCGACAATGGTGGCGGCATCGGCCTTGGTACCATGCTGCCGCAGGACCGGCTGCACATGGTCGGCCCCTTCGGTCCCAGCCTGCGGTTCGAGCAGACCGGCAACGGACTGGTGCCGCCGCAGATCTGGCGGGTGATCGGCCAGACCGGGTTCAGCTTGGCCGACGTGACCGCCGGGACCACGCCGTTCCGGATCGAACGTGGTGCGCCTTCGAACACTCTCAACATCGACGACGCGGGGAGTGTCGGGGTCGGCACCCCCACACCGGCCGTCCCGCTGCACGTGACCCGCGCCGACGGCAGTGCGAGCGTTCTGGTGGAAAACACCGGTGGCGATCCGGGCGTGGCGCGCGAGATGTTCAAGCTCTCCAGCAACGGCGGGTCCTACTTCACCTTCGACAACACCGGTGCAGGCACGACCTGGTTCTTCGTGCACGAAAACGCCTCGCCGAATCGCTTCATTATCACCGACGGTGTCGCGGACGGCCCCGAAATGACGATCAGCGCCGAGGGTGATCTGGAAATCCAAGGCCAGCTTTACACCGCTGGGTCCTGCGCGGCGGGCTGCGACCGGGTCTTCGATGCCGACTATCCGCTGCCGACGATTGCCGAGCAGGCGGCCATGATGCGCGACCTCAAACACCTGCCCAACGTGGGCCCCACCCCTGAAAACGGCCCGTTCAACATCACCGCGATGACAGGCGGGATGCTGAACGAGCTGGAAAAGGCCCATCTATATATCGCCCGGTTGCACCAAGAACTTGCCGAGCAGAAAGCCCAGACCAGGCAACTGGCTGCGCAACTTGGCAGGACCGTAGCGATGGAAACGCGCCTTGCTGCGCTTGAGGCGCTGCTTGAGCAAGCTCCTGCTCGCCCCTGAACCATGGACGATTCCACTCGATCCCGACCAAAGCGCAGCCCCGCGCGCTGTTGGGCATAAACCAGAGCCGCCGCTCTGGACACTGGACTTCAAGACATAAGGAAAGACCCGATGATACAGTCGCCAATTTCGATACGCGCAAACACCGCCACAGGCCTGTTCTTGCTTTTGGCCGCACCGCTGCTGCCCCCTTCCGTAGTATCGGCGCAGACGCTGCAAGGGACAGGGCTGTTAATCACGGGCGACGCAACGGTGACTGGTAACGCCACGCTCTTGAATTCGTCGGTCCAGAACCAATTGAACAGTTTCGAACTCACCGTAACCGGGTCAAGCACATTTATTGGCGGCATGACGGCATTGGGCCAAATAACAGTTCAGGCCTCAGGTGGCCTCGACGTCCGAGGCCCGCTCAGCGTTGCCGCGAATGCGACGACCACGCTCGACGGGCCAGTCCAGATCAACGGAACGCTCGAAGCCACCAGCAGCTTTGCCGCGGCCATGAAAGGCGGGGCCTGTATCGGCAGTGGTTGCAACAGCCTCGGGCCTTTGCCCGATGCGCCCTTGCTGGTCAAAGATACAACCCCCGGAATCGAGTTCTCCGGGAACGGTCCGGACTGGGACATCTCCATCAACGCCGGGTCAATCGATTCCTTTGCGATCCGCGAGGGGTCTGGAAGTTTTCCGACGGCCCCCTTTACGATCGAAAGCGGCGCTCCGGAAAATTCACTCTGGATCGCCGCTGACGGCAGGATCGGTTTGGGCACGACCTTGCCGCAGGCTGATTTTCATGTGGTCAGTGGCGACAGCCCTGCGATCATGCTGCAGCAACTCGGCGGGTTTGGAAACCAAGGTTGGGAGCTGATTGGCAACGAAGCCGGTTTCTTCGTTCGCAATTCCGAAACCGCAGGCTTGCCTTTTGCTGTCGATCCCGGAGCGCCCGGGAATGCGCTGCGTATCGCCGGCGGTGGCGACATCGGACTTGGCACAAGCGCCCCGTCTGCGCCTCTGCATATCATCCGCAGCAACGGCAACGCGCGCATCCTGCTGGAAGATAGCAGCCCCGGCGTGCAGGAGATGTTTGCGATGAGGAACCACGGCGGATCGTACTTCACCCTCGACAACACCCAGTCCGGCACGACCTGGTTCTTCACCCATGAAAACAGCGCCCCCAACCGTTTCATCATCGCCGACGCGGTGGCCGACGGGCCGGAGATGAGCCTGACCGCAGACGGTGTGCTGACCGTGCCGGGCGGGTTCGTGGTGGGGTCCACCGCGCTCAATGTGCCCGATTACGTGTTCGAGCCGGAGTACGATCTCAAACCGCTCTCCGAAGTGTCGGCCTTCATCGCCGAACAGGGGCACCTGCCCGACGTGCCCTCGGCGGCGGAGGTCGAGGATCAGGGTCTGGATATGGCCCGGATGCAGATGGCGCTCTTGAAGAAGGTCGAGGAGCTGACGCTTTACACCCTGGCGCAGGAGGTCGAGCTGACCCGCCTGCGCGCGCTTGAGGCGCGGCTGGAGGCGCTTGAGGCCCGCTGATCCCATGCGTTTTGACAGGGTCCGGCCCTGACCCTAACCTTGTCCTCACGGCGCAGCGGGGGGCTGGCCGTTTTTGTTAAGGGATTTTAGCCGCCCGACCCCGCGCGGGTGGCGGGAGATTTGATTTGATGGATTTGACACGACTCGCCGCCTGCGGCCTCTGCGCGCTTGGTCTTGCCCTGCCCGCCGCCGCACAGGACACCTTCACCAGCGGGGTGACGATCTCCGACAGCAACAGCGCCGAGGCGGATCTCTTTGTTACGGACGTCAGCGTGCTGGACGGGAACACCTGCATTGGCAATGGCTGCACCAGCGCCGAGGCCTTTGGCAGTGATGTCACCCTGAAGCTGAGCGATGCGACCCCGTCGGTCACCTTTGTAGACACCTCCAGCCCGCCCTTTCCGGACCGCGACTGGAAACTGCTCGTCAATGATCCCGAGAGCGGCGGGCTTGAGCGGTTTTCGATCAAGGACGGAGAGAGCGGCAATATCCCCTTCACGGTGCAAGGAGGGGCACCGGAGAGTGCCCTTTGGGTGGGTTACAACGGCAAGATCGGGTTTGGCACCAGCCTGCCGCAGGCGGATCTGCATATCGTTCGCACCAACATCCCTACGATCCGGCTTGAGCTGGATGCTTCGGCGGTCACGCCGCGGATCTTTGATTTTTATCTCGCCGCAGGGGGCTTTGTCGTGCATGACGAGTTGGCCAACACCTTTCCGTTCCGGATCAACGCCGGGGCGCCGAGCTATGCCCTGTCGGTCTTCGACGATGGCAATATCGGGATTGGCCCCTCCTCCGCCGCCGCGCCGCTGCATGTGCAGCGTGACGATGGCACCGCTCGTGTACTGGTCGAAAACTCGTACCTCAGCGATGCCGGGGTGTCGCGCGAGATGTTCAACATGACCAACAACGGCGGATCCTATTTCACGCTCGACAACTCGGATGCGAACACGACTTGGTATTTCGTCCATGAAAACGCCGCCCCCAACCGCTTCATCATCACCGACGGGGTCAACGATGGTCCCGAGATGACGGTCAGCGCCGAGGGGGATCTGGTTATCCAAGGCCAGCTTTACACCGCCGGGTCTTGTGCGGCAGGCTGTGACCGGGTGTTCGATGAGGACTACCCGCTGCCAAGCCTGACCGAGCAGATGCGGGCGATCCGCGCGCTGGGCCATCTGCCCAACGTTGGTCCGACACCGGAGGACGGCCCGTTCAATGTGACGGCCATGACGGGCGGTATGCTGAACGAACTTGAAAAGGCCTATCTTTATATCGCTCAGCAGGATGCGCGCATCGCAAGGCTCGAGGCGCTGGTCGAAACGCTGGCAGGGCGCTGAGCCCGCAAATATTTGACAGAGCGGAACTTTGTCCTGTTAACTTTTCCCACCCGCCTTCGGGGGAGGCGGAAATTGAGATCTATTATTGTCGCGTCAACCCCCATGCGTATAGGGCGGTCTGTTAGCCGCGTTTGGTACCCCGCGATTTGCAAGGCGGGCCAGTCATTCACCAGGACCAAACCCGCCTGCGCGCGGCACGGTGATTTGTACAATGCTTTTGTTCTTGGAAATTCTTCATTTTCAACTTCAGGGGGGAGGAAATTTCAATGTCTTGCATTCTAATGCGTATCTGCGCCGCGACGGGCGCAGTCGCGCTTGGCGCCGCCGCGCCCGTCGCGGCGCAGAACCTCATCAATCAAAACACAACGATACTCAGCAATCTTTGCGTGGGGTCGGCATGCGCCTCGACCGAGACCTATGCCGAGCCGGTGCAGGAATCGATCGTGCGGATCTCTAACAACCGCGTCCGGATCGAAATGGTCGACGGTTCGAACCCGAACGGCGACTTTCCGACCAACGACTGGTCGATCTTCACCAATGATCCCGACCAGTTCGGCCAAAGTTATTTCGCCGTATCAGATGACGAGACCGGCCGAATCCCGTTCCGGATCGACGCTGGCGCGCCAACCAATTCGCTGTTCGTCAGCGACACCGGAAGGCTGGGGCTGGGAACAAGCACGCCGACAACCACACTGCATATTGAAGACGGGTCGTTGGCCGCCATGCGGCTACACCGCAACCCAATGCGCGGCTTCCCCGATGCCGACTGGAGGCTTGATGTCGGCGGCACAGGGCTGTTCTTCACCGATCTGGCCCAAGGCACCGCAGTGATGGTTCTGGAAAACGGCGCGCCCCCGAGCGCGCTGCGGGTCCGCCAGAACGGCAATGTCGGTCTGGGTTTTTCGGCACCAACGGCTGCGCTGCATGTGCGCCGCGTCGACGGCACCGCGTCGGTTCTGGTCGAGAACGCCAGCGGTAGCCCATCGGCGGCGCGCGAGATGTTCAAGATGGCGAACAATGGCGGGTCCTACTTCACGCTCGACAACACCCAGTCCGGCACGACCTGGTATTTTGTGCACGAAAACGCCGCGCCCAACCGTTTCATCATCGCTGACGGGGTCAATGATGGACCAGAGTTGACGGTCAGCGCCGATGGCGATCTGGAAATTCAGGGCCAGCTGTTCACCGCTGGGTCTTGCGTGACGGGCTGCGACCGGGTTTTCGACGAAGACTACCCCTTGCCAACGATCCCGGAACAGGCCGCGATGATGCGGGCCAACAAGCATCTGCCCAACGTCGGCCCCACCCCCGAGGACGGCCCCTTCAACGTCTCCACCATGACAACCGGTATGCTGAACGAATTGGAAAAAGCGCATCTTTATATCGCCCAGTTGTACGCGGAAAACGCCGCGCAGGAGGCCCGTATTGCCCGGCTCGAGGCGCAGTTGGCAACGCTGGCAGCAGGTCGCTAGAAACATTGCATTGACAGGGCCCGAGACGCCATTAACCTTTTCCAGCGGCCTGCTGGGACGGCAGGGCGTAATTTTAGAAAACATTTTTTGGCGTCAGGCCCCTGAAAGGCTGACGCGTGGGAGACCAGTTATGTTGTCAGTTTTTCGCACCACTGCCGTGCTGATTGCCGCGGCCTGCGCCACTCCGGCCTTGGCTCAGACCACCAACCACCCCGCCGATGTCAACATCGCAGGCACCCTTGCTGTCGGGGTCGAACCTAACGGGGACCTATGGGTCGCCGATGATGCTACCATCGATGGCAGTATCTGCATTGGGAACAGCTGTTCCAATGCGCCCGGTGGAGAAGTCTTCGCCAACGATGAAACAATGCGGTTCCAGTACACTCAGCTTTCGATCCAGTTCAACGACACCTCCAGCTCCACCTCGCCCAACAACGACTGGACTTTGCGTGTCAATGATCCCAACTCTCGGGCCTCCGGGGGGATTGATCGGTTTTCGATCGAGGATGACACGTCAGGGACAACACCGTTTACCATCGCTGCGGGCGTGCCGGACAACGCCTTCTGGCTCGCCAGTTCGGGCCTCGGGCTTGGCACGTCACTGCCCACGGCCAGTATGCACATTGTCGGAAGTGATCCGCGCATCCTGATCGAACAAAGCGGCACAACGGCTGTTCGTGAAATGTTCAACATGACGAACAACGGCGGCTCCTACTTTACCTTGGACAACACCGATAGCGGGACAACTTGGTACTTCGTGCACGAGAATGCGTCGCCCAACCGGTTCATTATCACCGATGGTGTCGCGGATGGCCCCGAGATGACCCTGACCGCCGATGGCGACATCACCATTCCCGGAAATTTCATTTCTGGCGCCACCACGCTGAACGTGCCTGACTATGTCTTTGCCGACGCATATCCTCTGCGCCCGCTGTCCGAAGTCGCTGAGTTCGTGAGCGCAAACCGCCATCTGCCCGATGTGCCCTCGGCCGCCGATATCGCGAAGGACGGTCTGGATCTGACGGACATGCAGATGACCTTGCTCAAGAAGGTCGAAGAACTGACGCTGTACACGCTGGAACAGCAGGACAGGATTGCTGCGCAGGATGCGCAGATCGCGGAACTTCGCGGTCTTGTCGAGCAGTTGGTTCAGACGCGCTAAATCCCGCAGGCGGTCGATCATACCAGTTGGATGAATGTGGCATATGCAACGAAGAATGCCAGTCAGAGCGAACCGGCAGCGGGGAAGCCAAGTCGGGATGATTGGAAGAAGGGTAGGGATATTCCTACCCTTCCTGCTTAATCCGCGATTTCAGTTCGGAAATGTGTTAAGATGGTGTATACGGGGTTGTAGCAAATTTTGCCTGCCAGCTTTTGGCAAACCAAATGACTTTTCGGGAGAACGCTTATGGGCAATGTCGCCAAAAAATCTTTTTTGTTTACGGCAACCGCCTTTTGTATGATGGCCGGAGCCGCCAGCGCGCAAAATCTTATCACCAGCAACACCACGATCCACAGCAGCCTTTGTGTCGGTTTCGATTGTGTGACCACTGAATCCTACGGCTCGGACACGGTGCGGCTCAAGGAAAACAATCTGCGGATCCATTTCGACGACACCTCGACCTCTGGCAGCTTTCCAAATCAGGATTGGCGGATCGAGGTCAACTCGAACGCCAGTGGTGGCGGTGAATATTTCCGCGTTGTCGATTCAACAGCGAACCGCAACATCTTTACCCTCGAAGCCAATGCGCCAAGCAATTCACTGGTTGTTGATAGCTCCGGGCGTCTTGGTATTGGTACAGCAAACCCGGTCGTGAATTTGCACACCTCGACTGGCAATACCCCGACGCTGCGGTTGGATCAGACCACTTCGTCCGGCTTTGCCGCACAGGTTTGGGACGTGGCCGGAAACGAAACCAGCTTCTTTGTCCGCGATGCTACCAACGGGTCGACCCTGCCATTCCGGATCCGCCCAACTGCGCCAAGCCAATCTCTGGTCATCGACACGGATGGGGACGTCGGCGTCGGGACGCTGACCGCGGATGCGGCGCTGCATGTCAGGCGGTCGGGCGGGACAGCGGTCCGCCAGATGATCCTGCTTGAGAACCAAGGCGGGTCGTACATTACCCTGGAGAATACCGCGACTTCCGAGTCTTGGTATTTCACCCACGAAAACAACGCGCCCAATCGTTTCCTGATCTCCCACTCGGATGGGGGCGTTCAGATGGGTTTGGACCGCGACGGCAACATGGTCCTTTCCGGTGACTTGACCACAACGGGGTCGGTCTGCGGCTCGGGCTGTGACCGGGTGTTCGACGCGGATTATCCGCTGCCGACGATTTCGGAGCAAGCTCAGATGATGTTCTCGGAGCGCCATCTGCCGAATGTCGGCCCGACCGACGAAGAAGGCCCCTTCAACGTGACCCAGAAGGTCGCCGGCATGCTGAATGAACTGGAAAAGGCGCATATCTACATCGCCCAGCTCGAAGAGCGTCTGGCCGCCGTCGAAACTCGTTTGACCGTGGAACATTAAGCCGGACTTCTATTGGTAACACCCTTGACAGGCCCCGCTTTGGCGGGGCCTTTTGCTTGTTTCACGAAGCCCTGAGCACCACGGCCATGAAAACCATTTATCTTCATATCGGACGCGGCAAGACCGGCACCACGGCCTTGCAAAAGTTCCTGTCGGACAGCCGCGAAACCCTGTTGCACGCCGGGGTCGATTACCTGTTGGCCGGGGATATGGGGCGCGGATTCGGGCACCAGCAATTTGCCAAGACCTTCATCACCGATATGCCCGACTACATGATCCCGCCCGCAAATCCCGAGGGGATCCGCGCTCAGACCGCCGCCGAAATCTGCGCCAGCGCGGCGCCTGTGATCCTGCTGAGTTCCGAGAACTTCCCTCTCGCCAATCTGGACATGCTGCGCGACTGGTTCGCGGACTTGCCTATTGCGACGCAGATCAAGGTGATCTTTTTCGTACGCTCACAGGACGAGCTGGCGGAATCCGAGTATAACCAGATGGTCAAGCTCAAGCGCGAAACCCGGTCTTTGGCGGCCTATGCCGCGGCACTGGAGGGGGCAGATTATGACGCCGAATGCGCAGGCTGGGCAGCGCGCTTTGGAGCTGGGAACATCCATTGCCGGGTCTATGACGGCGCGGCGGGGGATGTGATCGCACGCTTCCTGTCTTGCCTTCCGGTCGATGGGTTGCCGGATCCCGAAAGCGCGGCTTCTGACACATCAACAGATACGGCCTATGCCAATCGCTCACTGGGGGCACGAGCGCTGCTGACGGCCCGGATGCTCAACACGATCGAGATCGTGGATCGCGATGCGCTTTACCGTCGGCTCTTTGCTCAGTTCGAGGCGGATGATCTGCCCGCCGTTCTGCTGAGCGCGGAGGAGGCGCGCGCCATCCGGGCGCGCTTTGCCGCCAGCAATGCCCGTTTCAGCGCCACCTATCTGGGCCGGTATGCTGAGGATCTGGGCGGGCGGCGCTATGAAGATGCTACACGGGACAGGTTGTATCGCGCGGTTCAGGCTTTGAATATCGCGCCTTGATCACACCGGAAACGGATAGCGCCCGCCGGTGACGTCGGCCACGAAACGTTGGAAAATGGCGTTCGATCCGCTCAGCGGTTTTTTCAGGAAGGCATCAAAGACGTTGGCCTCGGCAAAGACCTGTTCGCGCTTGAACTGTTGCGGCCGCAGGTAATGCAGCAGCGCGATCTGCGCCATTTCGTCGGGGTACAAGGCGTCCGCTTTGGGGTCGTTGGGATAGTTGTAGCGCATCGGCAGCGCCCGCACCGGCAAGCCCAACTCTGCACAGGTCAGCGACAACGACACCTGCGGTGCCCACCAATCGTCCAGAATGGCGGCCACCTTTGGCCGGATCTGTAAATCGCGTTCGTGGAACTGCGCCAGATATTCGGGCGGTCCGGCGAACACCCCAAAGTTGATGTAGAACGGCGCCGCTGGCGGCGTTTCGGGCGGCATCAAGGTATAGCGATAGGGGCGCGGAATGTCCCGGCCAAGTGCTGCGCGGGCAATCTGTGGCCAATCGCGCGCCGGGTCCTTGTCCAGCCCCTCGCGCGGGAAATGATAGTGCCCAATCGTCCCAGCGAGCGCGGGATTGTCGATCAGGCTCTGCGCCAGCTGGCTTACCGGGGCCAAAACCGCAACATCTGCATCACACAGAAAGGACACGTCCGCGCCCGGGTCCACCAGATCAAAGCGCATATTGTGTTGGAGGACGTGATGAGGATTGTCGGCACCGGCCGCGTGTGCCCAATGCACCTCGATGCCCTCAAAGTAGGGTTGCCAGCGGGCGGGGATTTCTTCGACGCTGTGATCGCCGAAAACGCAGACCAGACGTGCCGCGGCCTCGGGCCCGCCCAACCGATCAAGGCACAAACGGAAAAACGCCATCTGGGAAAAGAAGCCGTCGTTCGGGCTGCCGCAAAGAAGGAATTCCAGTTTCATGTATTGTTGTCCGGGCAAAGTCCAATCGGGCGCACTATCTAGTATTCGCATCGGCAGAACAAGGTAGCCGGGCTGGCGCTTTGGACCTTCACCAGCTATAGCCTAGACAACCGCCCCCCGCACATGACGGAGCCAAACCGATGGACTGGAAAGCCTATTATGACGCCCGCGTGCCGGGGTTCGACCCGCACGACCATCTGGCGCAGGTTGGCCATACGGTGAACGGCCAACCGATCCCCGAGGACCACTTTCAGGCCCTGTTGAACCAGATCTCTGATATCCTTGATCCGGCGCCTTCGGATCGACTGCTTGACGTTTGTTGTGGCAATGGGCTGTTCACCAAACCTCTGGCGATGAAGGTCCAGATGGCCTGCGGCGTGGATATCTCCGAGGCGATGCTGGCCGTGGCGCAAGCCGACTACGCGGCGCCAAATCTGCACTATCTGCAGATGGACGCCTGCGATGTCGCTACTTTGGCCCAGCGTCCCGAAGCCCCTTTCACCCATGTCCTATTATACGGCGCCTGGCAGCATTTCACCCTCGGGACTGGCCGCGATGTGCTGGAAGCCTTGCTGAAAATCACCACGCCTGACGTGAAGATTCTGCTGGGGTTTGTGCCGGATCAGGCGCTGATGGACAATTTCTTTGACACGCCGGAACGCCGGGCCGCGCATGCGGCCTATGTGGCGGCGGGAACGGATTCCTTTGGTACATGGTGGGACCGTGATGTGCTGTCCAAGCTATGCGCAGACCTGGGCCTGTCGTGTCAGTATACAGACTTGCCGCCGCAGGTGCATGCGGCCAGCTATCGTTTCAATGCCCAGCTTGCCCGGATCTGACATCTCAAAAGCCATCGGAGGCGTTTTCGCAGAAGATGCCCCAGCGCCTTCAGCCCCTGGCCTCAGCCTTTGGGATCATTGGGGCAGGGGGGCGGCGCAGATTCTGACCTTTCGCAATGCGCGTTCGGCTTTTGCCTATTTGGTCAGGTATCTGGCGCCCCGGAATGTCTGGATGCCCGCCTATTGCTGCGCCGACATGGCGCAGGGCGCGGGTCCAAATGTCCGGTTTTATGGAAGTGACGCGCAGCTATGCCCTGACACAGAGTCGCTGAGCGCGAAAGTGCAACCCGGCGATCTGGTGCTTGGGGTGAACCACTTTGGCAGGCCGGCCGAGGCGCTGCGGCGAGTGGCGCAAAGCCGCCCGGACGTGACTTGGGTCGAAGATTGCGCGCAATGCGTCGATACGGCTGCGCCTGCCTGGGCGCCTTTGCGCATTTTCAGCCCGCGCAAGGTCATGTGCGCTGCGGATGGCGGTGTATTGATTGATCACGACGGGCGATTGCCGGTGCCTGCGCAAAGCCCTGCGGCCAGCGCGCGCCTGCGCCATGCCGGGCTTTTGCGCTCGCGCGATCCTTTGGATCAGAACAACGCGCTATGGTACGCCGCGTTCCAGCGGGCCGAGGCCGCGATGGATGTCTCAAACCATGAGATGAGCGCGCGCAGTCAGCGGCTTTTGCAGGCCACACCCCTGAGCGCCCTAAGTGATGCGCGGCGGCGCAACTACAGCCATCTGCACCAGAGCCTTGGTGCGATTGCGCTTTGGTCGGATCCGGCACCCGACTGGACGCCACTGGGCTTTCCCATACGCGTCAAGGATGCGGCCGCTCTGGGCGCCGCGCTGGCCCGCCATCGGATCTTTGCACCGCGACATTGGGCCAAGCTTGCCACCGGCACCCCGCCCGCAATCGAGGCGCAACTGTCGCGCCAGCTTCTGACCTTGTCTTGCGATCAGCGGTATGATCTGCGCGACATGGACCGGCTGATCGCCGCTGTGCAGGACTGCGCCTTATGACAGTGACCCATCCGTACAGTCGCCTGAGTTATGGTCAAAGCCTCGCGCAAGGCGATCAGATCGTGATGTCCGAAACCCTTGGCGTGCCGCTTCGGTTGCGCCGGATTCCGGGGACCGACCACCAAGACGCCAGCGGGCTCTACCCGATTTCCCCCGATCTGCGCGAAACCACCCGCGAGGCCTTGCAAAGCGAGCTTCAGGCGATGAAGGCTGTCAGCCTTGTTCTGGTCACCGACCCCTTGGCGACGCACATCCCGGATTGCTTTGATGTCAACCGCCCCTACAAACCGCATCACGTGATCGACCCTGCGATCGGCTTGCCAAAGTTTTCCAAGCATCACCGCGCCGAAGTTCGCCGCGCGAAGCGGTTGTGCGGGGTGCGCCATATTGAACTGGCAGAGCACCTTGATGGCTTTGTCCGGCTCTATGATATCCTGATCGCACGTCGTGGGCTTGGGCCTCAGCACCGCTTTGACCGCGAACATTTTGAACATCTTGCGGCACACCCCAAGGACTTCCCGACCATCGGTGCCTTTGTCGAGGATCGCCTCGTGTCGGCGCATATCTGGGTGCGGGCCGGGCAAAACGTCTATAGCCACCTCGCCGCTTCGGATCCTGAAGGTTATGCCGTGGGGGCCGCCTATTCGGTCTACGATTGCGCGATCCATGAGATTGATGGTTGTCGGATCACTCTGGGCGGTGTCCCGGACAGGCCTGAAGGGTCCGGGCCGAACACTGGGTTGGATCGCTTTAAACGCGGCTTCGCCAATACTGCGTACAGCCCACATCTGTGCGGCATCATTGCCGATCCGAACATCTATCAGGCGCTCAGCAAACCCGTGGGTGAGTCAGGCAGCGAAACAGGGTTCTTTCCGCTATACCGAAGGCTGCCGGCACATCGTTCCTGATTGGAAAGGCGTTTCCGCGTCGAACAGCTGTATTCCACACTTGCGGTACGTATCCCTATTCAAGCCTGGTAATTCGGTTGTGAATCGCCACCGTTTTAATTGAGTGACTGTGATCAGATGCTCGTTTCGGTGTATTGGCTTGCAATATCCATATACCGCTCGACTACATTCTTATTGAAACAGCCAAGGGCCTATATTTCTGTTCTCGTGGTCTGATGTTCCGTTGGCGCCGATTTTGAACTCCTGTGCTCATGGCTGATGCACTTGGACGTGGATGGAGCGTTTCCCATGCTCCAAAGGTTCGAAATCCCCAGTTCTACAGGCATCAAGCTGCATCAACGCCTGAAATTTGGGCAAGAAATATTCACGGCAACACACTGATTTCCCATTTTCGGCCAAGCTCGCCGCGGTACAGAGATCGAAGGCGCGTTATTGATGTCAAGCCGCTGTAATTGAGCCACAAAATTGAAACGCTGCGATGTAAAAATGGCGAGTGATGCAGGCCCGCGCAACCGTTTGGCGCGTGTCTTGGTGCTATCGTTCAACCCAGAAAAACATGTTTGTTTCGGCGAATTTACCGCTCTGGCCAAATCAACGCGCCAAACACTTCCATTGCCGACGGCTTGCGACTAGGTGTTCAGTCCCGGCATCTGGTGGATCGGATTTAGGATGAATCGATCTGGCTCTGATGTCCAGATTTTGCATATGTATTCGTAAGGCGTTAACCCGCTGAGTGTCTTCAA